>CAYYYA010000008.1:0-13236 GCA_964475975.1 uncultured Gammaproteobacteria bacterium
GCCCGTGACAGTTGATCTGTGAAAATCAAGCCCAAAAGAAAAACTGAAATCATCAAAACTACTGTGATGATTTGATCGCGGATATCTAAATGATTTTGTTTGTGATGAGTGATTGCCGGCATGCTGACCGCAACCTTAGACTTTGTTTTTCTTTTGGTTGGCATAATATTATTAAATTGTAAGACGCATTTATTATACAACTATTTTCTACAAGCTGCCAGATGTGTTAGCTTCTGGTCCCACGATGACCAGCAGGCAGATATAGGCGATAGCAACAAAGATTCCTAGGACAAAAAAGACCAACCCCCACTTATTCCATTTCTCTTGGCTGGCTTTGAATTCTTCTACACTGTGCCATGGCTGACTCGACCACGCCCACTCATTACCCATCATCCCCATCACAAGCCACCAAATAATACTTATCACTGGCACAAATTGTATAAAGCTTAACCAGACTGAATGATATATTCCCCACACTATTCCCAAACCTGAAGCTCCCCAACTCCAGCCTTTGAGCTCAGCTGGCATCTCAGAGGCGTTTCCTTTGCCTGAACGAGGATCAAAGCCAGTATCGGCAATCTCTTCACGTTTCAAGACATTAAATAAAATCATAAATGGCGAAACTATGATCGAGATTACAGACAAGATACCTAAAAGACCAAGAAATATTTTCATTCCATTGAAGATAATAGCACCCACTGGCATAGCTCCGTCTACCGCAACACCACTAGCACCTGCTGCAAAGGTCAGTACAGCATAGAGAAATAATATGACGACCAAGGCTATGAATGGTCCTACTAACCAAATGATGGCTCTTTTTTTATATTTCAGAGGGAGAACTTTCATAATGTTTTTTTGTTATATTATGATTTAATTTTTTCGTTTAATAACCTTTGTGGCCATCTGGATAATACGCTCAACAGTCAATCCATATTTCTCCAGTAATTCGTCTGCTTGTCCTGACTCACCAAAGGTATCTTCTACAGCTACAAACTCTTGTGGTACTGGATAGTGCGCAGTAATCATCTCAGCAATAGCAGACCCTAGACCACCGGCGCGTTGATGTTCCTCAACTGTTACTACGGCTTTAGTTTTCTTTAGGCTTACTAACAATGCTTTGGTATCCAGTGGTTTGATCGTATGACAATTGATAACCGTTGCTGATACACCCTGCTGACTCAAATGATGGGCAGCAATGAGTGTCTGATAAACAAGCGGACCGCAGGCGATCAAGGTGACATCGGTGCCTGTTTGCAACAGTTGTACTTGACCAATCTTGAAGCTGGTCGTTGGATTGATGAATACAGGTGTGGACGAACGAGTTAATCGTAGATAGACAGGCCCCTGAACTCGGGCGCAAGCAATCGTAGCCTGGCGAGCTTGCTCGGCATCAGCCGGTACTACCACTGTCATGTGCGGTAAGACTCGCATCAAGGCAATATCCTCCAGAGCTTGATGAGTTGCGCCGTCAGGACCAACATTTAATCCCGCATGAGTACCGACGATTTTCACATTGGCCTGGTTGTAAGCGATGCTTACTCGGATCTGATCCCAGTTTCTACCGGGTGAAAAAACAGCATAGGAAGTCATGAAAGGAATTTTGCCGCTCAAAGCCAATCCAGCAGCCACTCCTGCTAGATTTTGCTCAGCTACACCAACATCAAAATAACGCTCTGGAAACTTCTTCTCAAAATCAAGCAGCTTGGTAGACTCCGACAAATCAGCCGTCAGAGCCACGATCTGTTTGTTCTTCTGTGCGGCTTCCACCAACCCTCTACCAAATCCGGCGCGGGTGCTATCCAGCTTGACCTTTTTCGATTTTAAATAATTCTTAACTAACATCGTATAGTGATTACAGTTACTTCTTTTAACTTTTTACCTACCTAATCGTGATGTGGTCGCTCAATCTTTCCTCGTAACGATCGTAGCTCCTTCAAGGCAACGCGCGCTTCGGCTGGTGTCGGCGGCTGTCCGTGCCATTCATAGTTATTCTCCATAAAGCGCACGCCTTTACCTGGTGTAGTATGGAGGACAATAACCGTCGGTTTATCTGTGACCATCTGACTAATATGGATAGCGTTGAGAATAGCTGGGATAGAGTGTCCATTAATGTTCAAAACTTGCCAGCGAAAGGCCTGCAGTTTCTCCGTTAGTGGCTCAAGAGGCATGATATCTTCTGTCGTGCCATCTATCTGAATTTGATTACGATCAAGAAATACTGTCAGATTACCCAAACGATATTTTGCTGCCGTCATCAAGGCTTCCCAAGCCTGACCTTCGTCAAACTCTCCATCACTTGAGACGCAATACACGCGCCAATCAGCGTGATCCAGCTGGCTCGCCAGAGCCATACCGACCGCGACAGACAATCCCTGTCCTAGTGGTCCAGCGGAAGCCTCTATTCCTGGTAAATCAACGAGACTAGGGTGGCCTTGGAGACGTGAATTTAATCGACGTAGCGTTTTCAGCTCTGCCTGGGGGAACAATCCTGCCGCAGCCATGGCAACGTATTGTATAGGCACAACATGACCAGCAGAGACGATCAGCCGATCTCTACCTTCCCACTGAGGATTCTTTGGCTTGTAGTTCAAAGTATGAAAATATAAGACAGCAAAAAGCTCAGCCAGATCCAGCGGCCCAGCAGAATGTCCCGAGCCAGCAGTAGCTAACATGGAGATAACTGCCTGACGTAAATCATTAGCTTGCAGGGCTAATTGTTGTTCAGAGTGTTTCATTATTTTTTGACAGCACGAAGCTTGGCGATAGCTTTAGACCAGTCCTTGGCTTGATGCAGATAGCTACCGACTACCACCGCATCAGCTCCAGCATTAAATACTTTGCCGATGGTCTCTGGTCGGATACCGCCATCGACGACAATAGTTGCCTGTCGATACAGAGCGCGTAGTTCTTTGATCCGTTTAATAGTTGTTGGTTGGAATCGTGCGCCGTTGAACCCTGGCTTCACACCGAGTAACAGCACAGCGTCCACTTGCGGTAATAATGATCTTACCTTTTTTATCGACGTACTAGGATGCAAGGCAATTCCAGCCTGCGTTTTCTGACGGCGTATCCAACGAATGAGCTTAGGAGCATCAACATCAGATTCGATATGAAAAAAAACTCGATAAATTTTATTAAAGCTGGTAATGCGGTGAAGATAGTCATCTGGCTTCTGAATCATAAGGTGCAAATCATAAACTACATCCGTTTTGATACGACGGATCTGTTTCCAATCAGCAAAGGTTTCATTGGACACTAAGGTATTATCTGCTACGTCGAGCTGAGCCAAAGGAAAGTAGCGTTCTATTTGAGTTAACCGTTTCTTAAACTGGCTAATATTTTTCACCAACAGAGACGGAATGATTTCTCTCGTAATATTCTGATTCTTCTCTAGAGAGCTAATCTCCTGTAATCTTCGTACATGGCGTGTAGCTTGTGAAAAATTTGTCTCCAACCAAATATGAAGCATCTCCTGCGCTTGAGCCACCGTCAATACTCGACCAGCTAAACATAAGACATTACTATCATCATCTTGACGAGAGGTCTGCGCCCCGTACAAGCTATAACCAACTGCCGCTCTAATACCCTGTACTTTATTGGCAACAATACAAACACCTTGAGCGTTACCACACAGCAGCACTCCCCGCGCCCCGGATTGTTTGGCCACTGCTCGAGCTACCCGCAGAGCGATAGTAGGATAGTCATCTTCTGGCTGCAGTCGCGTATTACTCATATCAATAACCGTCCAGCCATGTTGCTGTAACCATTTTTTGATCTGCTCCTTTAGCGCGAAGCCAGCATGATCACTCCCAATAATAATCTTTGCCATCTTAGTATTGTTGTTTAGTACCCTCAGCATAGTGCCGTGTCTCCAAAAAACGAGACGCTCCTAATGCTGCTTTAGCGCCTTCACCGGCCGCAATAATAACTTGCTTCTCGGTAACATTCGTGACATCACCACCAGCAAATATTCCTTCAATTGAAGTCATATTATGATCATCCACTATTATTTCTTTCCACTGATTTAATTTCATCTCTGGAGGCAAGTACCCAACTGATGGTTCAGAACCGATTTCAATAAAAACTCCTTGCACAGGTATCTCCCGCACGGCTTTTGTCTGAGTATTCTCAATCACGAGGGTCTCTACCACAGAAGAACCACGGATTTCTTTGGTCTGACTCGACATGATGACTTCAATTTTGTCTGACTGAGATAATCGTGAAATCAAAACAGCATCAGCAGTTGGAGCAAAAGTATCCATTAAATTTACTAGGTACACTTTGCTAGCTAATTTATCGAGTTGCATGACAGCGTCGAGCGCAGAATTACCCCCACCTATGACCGCTACTACCTTATTCTTGAATAAGGGCGCATCACAGGTGGCACAGTAGATAACACCTTTACCAAGCAGCTCTTTCTCTCCGGGCACATTGAGCTTGCGAGGAGTCTTACCAGCAGCAATCAAAACTGACTTAGTCTGATATGTTCCATCTTGGGTAGTGACCACAAAATGAGGCGCTTGACCACTAATAGATAAAACTTCGGCACCCTGAAGTAGTTGAATGTCAAAATCTCTTAGATGCGAAGCAAATTTCTCAGCTAATTCTGTGCCAGAAACAAGATGGTAGCCCAAATAATTCTCCACGTCCGAAGACCAAGCAGCTTGTCCTCCAATATCTTTGGAAAGTATCAGCGTCTTTAGCTGACGACGTGCCAAATAAACACCAGCGGACATACCTGCTGGTCCCGCACCGATGATGATGCAATCATAGAGAGGCGCTGTAGTTTGGATAGGAGACATAGAATAAAGTTACAATGAAAATAAAAGAGAAAAATGTAAAATATTTCAATACGGCACGACATAATTATAGCAAAAAATCAACCACTATCCTATGGCAAGACAAAAACCAGCCGACGAAGCTGGTTAGAATTATTTGTCGATGCGATTATTATTTAGCCTTACGTGTAATCATCCACCCGATAAAAAATAGCAAGCCACCAGCGACAATCACTCCGCCAATAATCATCAAAATAGTAGAGGATGAGACAGAGACAAAATCAACACCCAAAACTTTTGGTTGCTCTTGAACAAACTGGAGCGCAGTAACTGGTTGATTATCCTTGATATAGACCGAGCGCGACTCACTCTTTCCAAGAATCTGAGCTTGTTTATTCATCGCTGCCAGATACATTGTATACCGCCCATCGACAAGTGGTTGTGACAGATAGTAACTCCACGCACCTTGTTCATCAGCCCGAACAGTGACAACCAATGGCAGCTGACTACCATATATAAAGAGCGCCACTGTCTCTAAGGTCTCAGCCTGACCAGAAATAACCACCCCTTTACCATTAGCAAACGGCTGTACCTGACTAATCGTTAGATGTCTGTCGATATCGCCTGACTGAAGTGGCTGCTGCCAAGTTTGGCCAGAATTAAGCGCAGTATCAATGTCAGCTACTGGCGTGACCAATGAGCCTGATCCTAACGGGCTATAGCCATGCTCAACCTCATCACCATCAAGATAGCTATCGCCATCGGTGTCGGGCTGATCTTTCTTCGTACCATAGCGAATTTCTGCTCCATCTGAGAGCCCGTCAGCATCACTATCAATCAATGCCACAGCTGGCCAACTGCTGACCATAGTACCATCGGGTTCAACCATGATAGCAGACTCAGCAGGAACAATTCTGATGACTGGTTTGTCATCTGATCCCCATGGTTGAATCATCGTCAGATCTGTAGCAATACCTTGCGCCGATAGACCCTGTTGAAGTGTCTTGAAGCTAATCAACCTATGTGTAAGTGAATTGAGTACTGCTTGAGCTTTCTGACTCACTGTCCATTGGGCTACGATTTCTCCCAAATGATTTTTCTCAAATTGTTGACACTCTTCAGCTGACTGCTGACAGCTCAAACGCTGGCCAACTGCCTGCTGCCAAAATTGCTGACATTGCGCTTGATTGGTAATGTGCTCTGGCTCACACGCATGCGCAAAATATATATGACTTAAATAATTCTGACATTCTTCTAGCTGCCACAATCCAGCTGTGCGACACTCAGGATATCGCTTCGCCAGCTCGAGGACACTGCATTGTGTTGGCTCATTGACACCTTGATTAAGACAGAATTCTGTAGCTGTCGGAGCAGCTGGTGCCACTGCTGGTTCGTCCGTGGTGGTCGCTATCGTTATAGCTTCAGTTGTTGTCGGGGTACTGGAAACAATTGGTGATACAACCTCTGGCAGTGATTGAGTAGTAGTAGGTAAAGAAAAAATCTTAGGTGGTATTGAGTCAGTAGCACCGCCTGCGACATTGAACACTTGTCTCCAACCAGCGTCATGCCAAATCTCTGGCTCGAACCGGCTATCAAGGACACCCTCTACGATATGGTAGGAACCGTTTGGTATCAGCTTGGTATCAAAGACAGCCTGCCAATGACGACGAGCCTCTGTCAGAGATTGAAGACTAATTTGACGCACCACAGAACCGTCAAGGCTCAGGATGAAAACAATTGGCTGCTCTGCTACCGAATCAAGGCTACTGAGAATAAAATATATTTGATCACAGAGAACCTCCGAGTCATTCGACTCGATAGAAAATTGAGTTCGACTTGAACTATCGATAATAGGAGGATTATCATACTGACTAACCTGTGCTTGGCTGACCACTGGAAAAACTCCACTACCAAAGAGACTGAAGATAGCTAGAGACGAGATTATGAACTTAATTCTATTTGCCATGGTTGTATAGTATCTACTACGGGCATGCTCTGGTCAGACCAAAAGGTCAAACGCTGACCCTGAAGTTGTGAAAATGCTTCTGGATTAGACAGGTTAACAATCAAACACAGTACCTGATCCACTAAAGAACATTGGTGTATTTCTTCGCCATCGATAGACTGTAAAGCGGTGATTCTTATCTGTAACCCGTCCCACGTTGCTTCCATCCCTGCGATGAGCGAACCATGAATCAGGACAACCTCGAGGATCGGCTCATGGACTGGTGAGACCGTGATAGCACGAACCTGTACAAGCGCCTTCTGATTCATAATATTACATAAAATCTTTCATCAAACGGGTAACATCGCGTGGCTTACTGATTACCTGTGCTAGTGGAGCATTGGGTAAATATCGTAGCTCAGACGTATAGTCATGTTTAGTCTCATCACGATAAATAATGCCATAAGGGATCTTCTCTCCCCACTCCCAGGCCTTAGCCCAAGCAGCTACCTTATCATCTACTGTATAACTACTGTCAATTTGATACAAGCGGTCATAAAAATACTGATAGGTATTTACTTTATTATAGGTAACGCAGGGTTGAAAAATATCAACAAAAGAAAAACCTTTATACTGAATAGCTTCCATAATCAGCTGAGTCAGATGCTCCGCATAGCCGACAAATCCCCGACCGATAAATCCTCCACCAGCGGCCAGCGCCATAGCCAGCGGATTCATAGCCTGATCAATGACGCCTAAGGGATTAGATTTTGATACTGTGCCTTGAGCTGACGTCGGTGAATTCTGACCAGTCGTCAAACCGTATACTTGATTATCATGGACCAAATAGGTGATATCAACGTTACCGCGTAAACCATGGATAAAATGATTAAGTCCCTCTCCATATCCATCGCCATCGCCTCCTGCTACTATGACGGTCAAATCTTTGTTAGCTAACTTGGCACCAATAGCTGTCGGTACTGCACGTCCGTGCAAAGAATGCCAACCGTATGTCTTCAAAGTGTTGGACATATTTCCTGAACAACCAACACCATAGACCATGAGCACCTTATGGCTCGGAATACCTAAATTTGTCAGTGCCTGTTTCAGACAAGACCACAGGGCAAAATTTCCGCACCCAGGACACCAGGTAGGAGTTTTCTTTGAGTTAAGTTTATCACGCTGTAGCATGGTAATTACAAATTATATAAATGCTGTCGAATTTCTTCTGGAAATAATGGTCGTCCATCGTATTTCAAAAACTTTTGACGAATTTCAAAGCCGGTCTCTTGAGCGATTATATTACCGAGTTGTCCGGTTGCGTTATTTTCCATTAATATAACTTTCTTACTTCGCTCCAGTACTTTGGTCACTGCTTCTGTCGGAAATGGCCAAATAATATTTAGATGCAGTAGTTTAAATTCATCGCCATGTTTCATAGTTGCCAATGCGTCTAATATTGGTCCTTTGGTCGAACCCCAAGCAACAATGGTTTTCTTTGCTTTAGGATTGCCATATACCTGAGCGCCAGTTAATTCCTGACGAGCAGACTCTAATTTGCGAGCGCGCTTATCTACTTGCGCTATGCGATTAGCTGAGCTCTCTTCTGAGAAACCATATTCATCATGTTCATCACTATTCGCTAGGAACTCACCGCCCTTCATACCTGGTAAGGTACGAGGCGAGACACCGTCAGCAGTTAATTTAAACCGTTTAAAATCTTTAGCCCGTGCAGAAGCTGCGGCTGACAATAATTTACCGCGGTTAATCTTGATTCGTTTCATATCAAATGGCACAGTACTACGATATCCTTCAGCTAAATATTTATCGCTTAGTATAATCACCGGAAGTTGATATTGTTCTGCCCAGTTGAAAGCTTGTGCTGTTAAATAAAAACATTCTTCTGTATCACCAGGTGCCAGGATAATACGAGGGAACTCATCCTGAGCAGCGTGTAAAACAAATTGTAAATCTGCTTGGCCAGTCCAGGTAGGAAGTCCTGTGGCAGGACCTGGCCGTTGAACTTCAACAATAACCAAGGGCGTCTCGGTGATAGCGGTCAAACCAAGAGCTTCTACCATCAGAGCAAAGCCACCACCAGAAGTACCAATCATAGCCCGTGCTCCTACATGGGCCGCACCTAAAGCCATATTGATAACCGAAATTTCGTCTTCTGCGTGTTTGACTATGATTTTCTGCGAAGCAGCTACACCGGCCAAATAGTGAAGAATAGATGACGAGGGAGTCATCGGGTAAGCGACATAAAAATTACACCCCGCTGCCAAGGCCCCAAGGGCAATAGCCTCGTTACCAGGGATAATGAGACGTTGATGCTTCTTATCGCGTGGTGTGAAATGACTCAAATCAATCTTATATTCTTCTTCGTGGTAGGCGCGCTGTACATAATCATAGCCAGCTTTAGCTGCCCGCACATTCATCGGTACTAGCTTTGGCTTGGAAGCGAAAGCTTCTTTCAAACTTGCTTCCAGAAGACGAAACGGCAGCTTCATCAGAGCTAAGGTCGCTCCCAAGGCCACTACGTTTCGCATGACAATGATACCGTCTGCTTGTTTAATAATTTCTTTCAACGGTACGTGATACAGTCGGATATTATGACTAGCATCATGTTTAGGAATCTTGGTTGTTGTCTTATCATAGATCACTGCAGCACCGTGATTAAGCTCTCCCCAATGAAAATCTACTGTGTTCTGATTCAACGCCACGAGTAAATCAACTTGTTGTTCTAAACTATAGACAGGCTGGTCACTAACGGTGACTTGATAGGTATTATGTCCGCCACGAATCAGTGATGGATAGTCAGAGCCATCAAAAATTTCATATCCAGCGCGGGCGCAAATTTTACTAAACGATAGACCGGCACTTTTAATTCCAAAACCCGCTTCTCCTCCGATCTTCCACGTATATTTTTTTACCATGATTGCGATTATTATAACACGTTTGAGTTGTAAGTTGAAAGATTTTAGTTGTAAGTGCGAATAGTTGAAAGATTAAAGTTGAAAGTTTATTACCATAACCTCAACCGCTGTTACTTACAACTTATAACTTGCAACTTTAATCTGAATAAAAAAAGCCCCTCGCGATTCCGAAGAACCGCGAGGGTCGTACAGGTGCTCGGGAGGCCGAGCGTTATATCATGAAATTCAGTTCACAGTTCAGGTGATGTCGACGATCACCTTGGGCGACGCGCGGGTTGCCCTGGCCGGCAGTCGGAAGAGACGATTCGTCCGGACGTACTCCGGGGGACTCAACCGATAGGTCGGAACCGCTTCAGCGTACATCGACGCGGCGCCGGTGAAACGCCCGGTAGAGGCTCCCTCCGAGGTATAGGCCGGCGTGGCGTCACGCGCGGGCATGGTGGAGATGTAATAGGTCGTCAGGACCGCGGCAGAGATGCTGCCGGCGGGCGTCGTCGGAATCAGCGCGACCGCCATCATTGGGTCGCCGCCGTCCGAGGTCGTCATCATCGTCGCGAACGTGAACCCCTCGCCGTTGGCGTTGGTGGAGATCGAAAGCGACGCACAGCTGGAAGAAAATACACAGTGACCGAAGCAGACAGCGGAGGTGGCGTCAGCCGACCCCACTTCCTGCGGCAGGGTTGCCGCGAACTGCGCGCCGATCATGGGGTCCGCCGGCTGAGCACAGGTTGCGTGCCAGCAGGTGACGCCGAAATTGAGATTCGACTTCGTCGGTGCCGCTTCGGTCTTGGAGGGCGACAGGAGCCCGCCGAAGCCGAGCAGCGAACAGATCAGGACGACCAGAAAGGCACAGGTGTCGAACCAGGGGGGATACTTCAAATGCCGGGGGTTACCGTGCAATCGAACCTCCTTCTTCAGCCACCTGCGCCATCGGGGTATCCGATGTACTTTGGGCTGATAGCTAGGTTTTATCAGGTTAAAACCCACATATCAGCCCAAAATCTAAACTTCATTATATGAAAGAACCGATTATAATTTCATAATATAGGATAAAGTTTTACAGGTGTCAAGTTGGTAATAGTTGTAAGTTGAAAGTTTTGAGTTGTAAGTAATAACGCAACAGCAGCTGCGACTAAAAACTTTCAACTATCAACTTACAACTCAAAATAAAGACCGGGCAGTTGTCAGCATTTCGGCGGGGGGAGTGCCTACTCTACTGACCGCTGTCCGGTCGACTTGGGCCTTGGACTCAAATAGTGAACGCCCTGATGCCCTGCATGGAGGGGGGACGTGGGATGAGCACGTTTCCATGTGAATCAGGGCGTTCGTAAATCACCAATTAACCAAGAGAAGAGAGAAGGCCCCTAGCCGCGCGACTGCCGCAAAGACGCAGCCATTCAGGGACGCAAATCACTGAGCCCCTCAGCCATGATTCGCGCATGAACTGTCGGACCCTCTCTCATAAAACTGTTGTGAACAAATTCATTAACAGCATAGCAGTATCAAAAAATTGGTCAACCTCATTACATTAAAATATAAAGTCTAATTGACAAACTTCTAGACTCAACTACAATATGACTAGTATGAAAATAAAGATTGATCAAGAATTGTGCGTTAGCGTTGCTTCCTGTGTGGCTATAGCTGGTAAAACCTTTGAACTTGATGAGAATGGCTTAGCCACGGTCAAAGAAGGAGAACATGACGATGACGCTACGATCATGGCCGCCGCTGAGAGCTGTCCGACTAAAGCGATTTATCTCTACGATGATCAAGGTAACCAAATCTATCCGCCAATTTCGTAGAAACTCCTGATACCTGTTGGGAGTTTTTTTGTTCCTTCAACCTTTGGGAGCGCCTATGAGCTGGGACAGTATCATCCCGCCGGATCACTGGGAGCACGATCTCGATGTTCCTCTATCAGAACCAAGGAAGTATGATCCCATCGAACCTGTCAAACTGTCTGACAGCCGCGCAATCTGCGGACGCGATATACACGGTCAGCCCGTATCACTGCCTGGCATGGGCAGACATGTGATGACGTTCGGCGAAGAAGGCGAGCCAGAAATCGCCGCTTTCCTCCTGAGACATGGGCTGCCACACTGGCACCTGTGTGAAGAAGACTTCGGAAGCCCTCATGCTGCTTGAGGGCTTCTTCCTTTTCTGTCACAATCATGCTATAGCATTACTACTATGAAATCGAAGCACCATATCTACTTTGATTATGCGGCGGCCACCCCACTTGATCCCAAGGTCGCTGAAGCGATGAAGCCCTACTGGTCTGATGATTTTGCTAATGCCGGCAGTCTGCATACTCCGGGCAAGAAAGCTCAACAAGCTTTGACCTCCAGTCGTCACAAGATTGCCAAAGTTCTTAATTGCAATCCTGATGAAATATACTTCACCGGTGGTGGTACCGAGAGTATCACCATGGCTATCCAAGGCGTAGCACAGATTCGACACCCTAAATCAGAGATCATCACCAGCGCTATTGAGCACGCCGCGGTTTTGGAAAATGTTTCAGTATTAAAAAACTGGGGTCGTCAGATTAGTATCATCGCACCTGATGGCAAAGGCATCATCAAAGCTCAAAACATCCTTCAGGCTATCAAGCCGCAAACCACGCTCATCAGTTTGATGCTAGCTAATAATGAAATCGGTACTCTTCAACCTGTGGTAGAAATTGGCAAAGCACTGCGAACTATCAATAAGCAACGAGCGACGAAAAATCTCAATCCAGTCCTCCTCCATACGGACGCCTGCCAGGCCGGCAACTATCTTTCATTGAATATCCAAAAACTCCACGTTGATCTGCTGTCACTCTCGGGCTGTAAACTCTACGGACCGAAAGGTACCGGACTGCTCTATGTCAGACGTGGTTTAAAATTACAACCGATCATTCATGGCGGCGGCCAGGAACGTGGGTTGAAATCTGGTACGGAAAATATTCCAGGCATTGTCGGCTTGGCCAAGGCTTTAGAACGCTCCCAGTCCCTGGCCGCCGCTGAATCAAAACGATTAACCGCCTTACGTAATTATTTCTGGCAGGGAATCCAAAAAATCTACGCGCAAGCGCATCTTAATGGAGATTTGAATAATCGGCTACCCAATAATCTCAATATCAGTTTCCCTGGATTTGAAGGTGAAACCCTGCTCTATAAGTTGGACAAAGCCGGTATAGCTGTTTCCACCGGATCTGCCTGCAGTGAGACCTCCCAAGAACCATCACATGTACTGAAAGCTTTGGGATTGTCAGCAAAATTAGCCACTAGCAGCCTTCGCTTTAGTTTTGGCAGGCAAACAACCAAAAAAGAGCTGGATTACTGCCTTAACAAGCTGAAATTAATCCTCAAGTAGACAAAATTTCTACTCTCCATTATAATGCTCATACGTTCGAGAAAATAAAATTTATCTGAAGTTAGCGCAAATCGCTAAAAATGATTGTACCACTATATCTTGTGTGCTATAATCGTTTTGGACACTACATCTAGTGTTGTTGTCCACAGCCGCTACTTCACCTTCCCCTCTGTTTCACCTGCCATTTCAGAACAATCAACGGCCGCAGGTGACTTTTTTTCGC
>CAYYYA010000008.1:13336-21016 GCA_964475975.1 uncultured Gammaproteobacteria bacterium
CCCATGCCTTTGTCTTCCATCAAGAAACGTAGTGGTCAGCTCGAGCAGTTTGATCGTGCTAAGCTGGAACGCAGTTTGAAGTTTATTATCAGCGCTCAAGGACTGAAAGATAACCCTCTGTCTGATCGTTTCGCTCAAGAGGTTATCAATAAGCTTGAGTCCCAGAATACCACCAGTGAAGACATTACTACTGAAGATGTACGCAATGCTACTGCTTGGGTCTTGTTACAAAATGAATTACCACAGGTAGCTCGTTTTTATTCTTTATATAAGGATAAAAAACTACCCCAAGATCACATCCAAAGAAGCACCGAAGGTTTACGCATCAAACGCGTCTTCACCAAGAAAGGCATAGACCCATTATCTGAAGTCACTTACGAGCTTCGGAGCTCCATTATCCGTAATTCTGATGGCACCGTAGTAGCTGAGATTAAAAATGTAGAAGTACCAGCCTCATGGTCACAGGTAGCAACTGATATCTTAGCCCAGAAGTATCTCCGTAAGGCAGGCGTACCGCAGCAAGATGAACATGGGAACTATTTGGCTGACGCACAAGGCCAACCAGTCCTTGGCGCTGAACATAGCATCAAACAAGTAGCCCGACGTATGGCTGGCTGCTGGCGTTTCTGGGGAGAGAAATACGGCTACTTCGCTTCAGAAGAAGACGCTCAAGCTTATGAAGATGAGATGGTCTATACCTTAGTGCATCAGCTCGGTGCGCCAAACTCACCACAATGGTTCAACACTGGTCTGAATTATGCGTATGGCATCACTGGCGGCGCACAAGGACACTATTATGTTGATCCTATCTCTGGCGAATTAACCCAGTCTGCTGACGCTTATACTCACCCGCAACCTCACGCTTGTTTCATTCAATCTTTAAAAGATGACATGGTGAATGAGGGCGGTATCTTTGATCTCGTTACTCGTGAAGCCCGACTATTTAAATATGGTTCTGGTACTGGCTCCAATTTCTCCAACTTACGAGCTGCCAATGAACGACTATCAGGCGGCGGTAAATCCTCTGGTATGATGTCCTTCCTGCGTATCTTTGACCGTGCTGCCGGTGCGGTCAAAAGCGGTGGTACCACCAGACGCGCGGCCAAAATGGTTGTGATTGATATTGATCATCCTGATATAGAAGAATTTATCGATTGGAAGATGAAGGAAGAGCAAAAAGTTGCTTCTCTGGTTGCTGGCAGTAAGATTAACTCCCAACATTTAAACAGTGTCATTGAAGCTACCAAAACACCGAGTGGTAATTCGACTGATTGGAAACAGAATCAACCCTTGAAAAAATCTATCCAACGAGCAATAGCCGCTGGCACACCTGTTAGTTATATTGAACGCGTTCTCCGTCTGGTCGATCAAGGTATCGATCATATCAACTACAATGTCCACGACACCCACTTCGAAGGCGATGCCTACTCTACTGTCTCGGGACAAAATTCTAACAACTCTGTCCGTGTGACTAATGAATTCATGCAGGCTGTAGCTCAGCACAAAGAATGGAAGCTGATGAATCGCACCAACGATCAAGTCAATAAGACCCTGCCTGCTCGTAGTCTCTGGGATCGTATCAACTACGCTGCTTGGTCTTGTGCTGATCCAGGACTCCAATTCCACGATACCGTCAATGAATGGCACACCTGTTCCAACGACGGACCAATCACCGCTTCTAATCCTTGCTCAGAATACATGTTCTTGGATGATACGGCCTGCAACTTATCCTCTATCAACTTGGCGCACTTCTTGGATGAAGAAACCTACAAATTTAAGATAGAAGATTTCAAACATTCCGTGCGTCTCTGGACTATCACATTAGAAATCTCCGTTCTGATGGCTCAATTCCCATCCAAACAAATCGCTTGGAATAGCTATCTCTACCGCACACTTGGCTTAGGCTATGCCAACCTCGGCACCATCCTGATGACCATGGGTATTCCTTATGATTCCAAAGAAGCTCTAGCCATAGCCGGCGCTATCACTGCTATCATGGGCGGGGAATCATACGCGACCTCAGCTGAGATGGCTGCTCATCTTGGAGCCTTTGAGCGCTATGAGGCTAATCGTGAACCAATGTTACGAGTAATGCGTAATCATCGTCGAGCAGCCTATAATGCTACTCCGCAGGAATACGAAAATCTGACGGTCAAACCAATGGGTCTTGATCCGCAGCACACTCCTGTTGATTTATTGACGGCCGCCCGTGAAGCTTGGGACAAGGCAGTATCGAGCGGAGAGCAGCACGGCTACCGCAACGCCCAGACAACCTTAATTGCTCCCACTGGTACTATTGGTCTCGTCATGGATTGTGATACTACCGGTGTTGAACCTGACTTCGCCATCGTCAAGTATAAAAAGCTAGCTGGTGGAGGCTTCATGAAAATTATTAATAAGAGCGTACACAAAGCACTGAAGAAACTCAACTACAGTCCAGAACAAATCAGAGAAATCGAAGAATACGCACTTGGTCACGGTAAATTAAAAGGTGCTCCACATATCAACGACGAGTCATTGATGAATCTCGGACTCGGTGAGAAAGATATCAGCAAGATTGAGAGCGCTTTGTCCTCCTCAATGGATCTTAGCTTCGTCTTCAATCAGAGTATTCTCGGAGAGCAGGCCTTAAACAGACTGGGCTTCACTCCAGAAGAAATCCAAGATCCAAATCTATCTGTCTTGAAAAAGCTTGGCTTCACTCCAGAACAGATTGCTCAAGCCAATGAGTATATTTTCGGCACGATGACTGTCGAAGGTGCGCCTCATCTGAAACCAGAACACTACGCTATCTTTGACTGTGCTAATAAGTGCGGGTCAAAAGGTACTCGCTATATCGCCTACCAAGCTCACATCAATATGATGGCCGCTACCCAACCATTCCTCTGCGGAGCTATTTCCAAAACCATCAATATGCCTCATGAAGCCACTATTGCTGAAGTAGCTGAGGTGCATGAGAAAAGCTGGACCCACATGTTGAAGGCGGTAGCGCTCTATCGTGATGGCTCCAAGCTGTCACAACCGCTGAACTCTATGACCGGCGAAGATTCGCTGATGTCTCTAGCGACTGCTGATGATATTGATGAGACAGTCGGACCTAAAGAATACCATCAAGCAATGGGACACGGTCGTGGTATCCAAGAGAAACTTCCAACTCAACGCCGTGGCTTCGTTCAAGAGGCTCTGGTCGGCGGGCACAAAGTCTATGTCCGCACCGGTGAATATCCTGATGGTCGTCTCGGCGAGATCTTCATTGATATGTATAAAGAAGGCGCTAGCTACCGTAGTCTGGTCAATATGTTAGCTATTGCTGTCTCCAAAGGTTTACAGTACGGAATACCATTAGAGGAATATGTCGATACCTTCACCTATACCAAATTCGAACCAGCTGGCGTGGTCCAAGGACACGAAAACATCAAGATGGCTACCTCTATTATGGATTTTGTCTTCCGTCTGATGGGGTATGAATATCTTGGTCGCACTGATCTGGTACAAAATAAACCTGCTGACGCTCAAAAAACATTGCCACTTGATCTTAGCCATACTACCGTTAAGAAAGTCGACACCACCAGTCAGATCACCGAACATGATCCAAAAAATGACGCCAAAAAACAGGGCTTCACAGGGGATCAATGTGGCGCCTGCGGTAGCATGAAGATGAAACGTAATGGTTCGTGTCTACTGTGTGTAGACTGTGGTGAGACGACGGGTTGTAGTTAGAAAAGTTAAAATGCAAAATTAAAAAGTCAAAAATTTGGTTGCGCTTTGCGCTTCCATTTTTTTGAACTTTGATCTTTAATTTATTTATTACAATAATGGATAAGCAAAAAAAATTCTCTCTCGGTCAGATTCACGTCTATACTGGCGATGGTAAAGGTAAAACCACTGCCGGTCTGGGGCTGGCCCTGCGCGCTTCTGGGCAAGGCAAAAAGGTAGCTATCATCTTCTTCGATAAGGGTGGTTTCCAGTACGGTGAGCGTCACAGTCTACCCTTGCTAAAAAATGTCGACTTCTTTGTCACCGGCTTGGTCCGCTTCAAGCCGGGCACCCCTTTCCGCTTCTCTATCCTTGATGAAGACAAAGCCGAAGCTGAACGCGGTCTGCAGCTGGCTCGGGCTTTATTCACCAAAGGTTACGACCTGATCATCCTTGATGAGATTAATACTTCCACCAAATTAAAGATGTTGAAGCTGAAAGATGTCCTTGAGCTGATGAAAGACAAACCCGAACATATCGAGCTGGTACTGACAGGCCGTCGTGCTCCCAAGAAGATTATGGAAGCGGCTGATCTGGTGACGGAGATGAAGCTGAAGAAGCATTACTTTTATAAAGGCATCGCCGCCCGCCAAGGTATCGAGTACTAGACAAATTTCCTCAATAGGACTAGCGTATAGATAGTCTCTGTTCCCCTCAAATAACAAGGAAAGGAAACTGGTATGTGGTTCCTATCTTGGGTCTGGAAGCCCTTCGACTGGTGGGACTGGCTGTATGACAGGCTCTACCCTGTCTCAGCCGTCGTCACGGTACTGCTACCGCCCATCATCCTGTACCTGCTGGCAGATCTCGCCCTGCACGGCAAGTAGAACTACAAAATCCCTCGCCGGGTATCCGCCTCGCACTGTAATGGTGCTGGGCGGATTTTCTTTTTATAAAATTAGTACTCGTAGATTCAAATTTCTTAATTCTTCATTCTCAATTATTGTGTTATAATATTGACATGAACATCAATGAACTTTTTCAGATTGCTAGTCAGAAGAAAGCTTCTGATTTGCATTTGATTGTCGGTAAACCACCTATCATTCGTGTGGATGGTGAGCTAAAAATTATTCCTGACATGCCAGTGATCAAAAAAGCTGACATGGAAACTCTCATACTTAGCATCATCACTGACACGCAAAAAGAAAAATTCCTCAAAGAACGTGAGTTAGATGTTTCCTATGAATTAGAAGGTTACTCTCGCTATCGTATCAACCTGCACTTTGAGAAAGATAACATGGGCTTAGTTGCCCGCGTTATATCTAACGTTATTCCAACGATGGAAGAGTTAGAACTGCCCCCTGTTGCCTTTGATCTCATATCCAAGCCTCAGGGTCTAATCCTTATTACCGGTCCAACGGGCTGCGGTAAATCCACAACCCTAGCAGCTATGGTTCAGAGGATTAATGATAATCGTTTTGCCAATATTATTACTTTAGAAGATCCTATTGAATACATCTACTCACCGAGCAAGAGCATTATCAAGCAGCGTCAACTTGGCACTGATATGAACAGCTTCGGCAATGCTCTGAAACATGTGCTGCGTCAGGATCCTAATGTCATCATGGTTGGTGAAATGCGAGACTTGGAAACAATTGCTGCTACTATTACCTTAGCTGAAACAGGACATTTAGTACTTGCCACGCTCCATACCCATAACGCCTCCCAAACCATTGACCGTATTATTGATGTCTTCCCACCACACCAACAAGCCCAAGTACGCTTACAGTTATCGGTTTCTTTATCAGGCATTATTTCCCAAAAGCTGTTACCACGCAAAGGTGGCGGTCGCGTAGCTGCCCGTGAGATCCTCGTGAACAACGCTGCCGTAGCCAATCTGGTGCGTGAAAACAAGATTCCACAAATCAAGACCATCATCCAAACCTCAGCTGATCAGGGTATGATGACTATGGACTATCATTTAAAATTCTTACTCGAGCACGATCTTATCGATGAGCCGACAGCCATCGCCTATTCTGTCGACGGTTAATACGTATGGTAATAAGTGAACTAAAAAAAATTCCTCTCTTCAAAACACTAAGCCGGCAAGCTCTGATTCAACTGGCCGGTTTTGTCAAAGTCGAAACCTATCCCACTCATCGACTTGTTTTTCGTGAGGGTCAGAAACGTGACCGATTATACATTGTTTTAAAAGGTTCTCTTATTATTGAGAAAACCATCCTTGGCGTCCAAGAGCCTCTCGCTGCCTTTAAGCCATACGAAGTGGTTGGTGAAAGTATTTTCTTCTCCGCTGGCGGCTCCCACAACCATAGCGGTAGGACGCTAGCACCAGAAACCACACTTCTTGAGATCTCTACCTATCATCTAGCTAAACTATTTAGAGACAATCCTCGGGCTGCCAGCGATCTACAGCAACACATGCTCCGTACGATAACGGAGCGACTCAGCAGAACCAATGATAAGCTACTGACGCTTTTTGCTATTAGCAAACTTCCGAGCAATATTAACACGAGAGAAGAACTTTTAACGAACTTACTGCGGGATCTTCTTAAGTTGTTTCGAGTCAAGCAAGCTCTAGTGGCTCGCTTCGAGCCACTCGGCAGAAAAATTTATATTGAATACACCTTAGGCTATCGCCGAAAACTAACCAGTAGTTTAAAACTAGATCAAGACACGCTCATGAGTATGGTATACAGCACTAAGAAATCTCTTGTTATTACTCCAGAAAATTGGGAAAAGAAATTTAGCAACGCTGACTACCAAACAAAGAATATGTTGCTCTGCCCCATCATGAGCCATCATCAAATAACTGGCTGCATTATTCTAGCAGACAAAATAAATGGCCATTATTTCAGCCCTAACAATGATATTTTGTTGACGGCCATTGCCCAGCAAATCGGCCCAATGCTCGATCAATTAGCCCAACGCGAGCTGGAGAAAAATCAAGCGAACTTGAAAAACACCTATATAGAACCGTTTGTTTCTTAGTCCAGCAGGCGCGAGAGCTTATCCCTTGATTCGTTCAAGATATCATGGTATAGTCTCAACGCGTTATTACGGTTTTGCGTCCTTAGCTCAGTGGATTAGAGCGCTTGGCTTCGGACCAAGAGGTCGGGGGTTCGAATCCCTCAGGGCGCACCAAAATATGGGTCGTTAGCTCAGTTGGTAGAGCAGTTGCCTCTTAAGCAAACGGTCGCAGGTTCAAATCCTGCACGACCCACCAACATCGTAAGACCTACAATCAACAAACATTATGTCTCGAATATTAGTCGGATTACTCCTCATGGCAGCAGGCTATCTGATGGTCTGGAAATCAGATTGGTTACTGAGAAATATCGGCTCCATACCGAGCGCTGAAAAATACCTTCATACTGAGGGTGGCAGCAGACTGATGTATAAGCTGATAGGAATCTTACTGTTGCTATTAGGAGCCTTACACGCAACGAACTTACTAGAAGATTTTATTCGCGGCTTAGTCAGACTGATTCTTGGTCAAGAGATATAAGCGATTGACTAAAACGTAATTTCCTTTACAATCAGAGAACGTTTCATATTAGGGCCCTTTCGCCCAAAGGGCGACCGCCCTCTGGGCGGAGCTCACTACATACACAGCCTGAAAAGCGATTATGTATTTTGTTTATATCCTACGGAGCTTAGAGTCTGGCAAGACATATGTCGGCCGAACAGAATTACTTCCAGAAACAAGGCTTCATCAACACAACCTGGGCTCAAATGAGTGGACTTCCCATAATGGACCTTTTGAGTTAATCTATTATGAGCGATTTCATTGTAAGCAAGATTCCATGGAACGTGAGACTTTTTTGAAATCAGGAGTAGGAAATAAGTTAGTAGCACTAGTTCGAGAAAATTATTAGAAGTTTATTTTAGGGCCCTTAGCTCATTTGGTAGAGCGCCTCGTTTGCACCGAGGAGGTGGCAGGTTCGATCCCTGTAGGGTCCACCA
>CAYYYA010000008.1:21116-31567 GCA_964475975.1 uncultured Gammaproteobacteria bacterium
CGCGTGTTATAATCCAGCCATGATTTCTAAGACTTTTGTCATAGCTTTGGGCGCCGTACTGCTATCCGGTATCTGTGGCTTTTTCTTGGTTTCTGCCTATCTCCAGCCATCTCCTCTCCCAGATACCACACCGCCTGCCAGTGTCTATCCTAGCTTCGTGGAGCAGCGGATCATAGATCAGGCCTATGATCAGGCAGCCACGACTACCCCAACCACATACGCTGTTACCTCATTGATACTGCCACACCACTTGCTAGCCAGTGAGCTGATAAGCCAAGGATTATTAACAATCAAAAAGCAAAAACCTTCTGTCATTGTCCTCATCAGTCCTAACCATTTTTCCGCCGGTCACGGGAAAGTAATCAGCACCCTCAATAGTTGGGCTACTCCGTATGGCCAGCTTGATACTAACCAAAAAATTGTTAACCAGTTACAAACGTCTGGTTTTGTCTCTCTTGAGTCAGACACTTTTATCAAAGAGCACGGGATCGGCAACCTAGCCGGCTTTATCAAAAAGACTTTCCCCAAAGCTTCGCTCGTTCCCATCATTCTCAAAGATTCGCTCAGCGCAGAAGATACTACTAAGCTCGCCGCTGCACTAGCGGAAATACTGCCCAAAGATAGTTTGATTATAGATTCACTCGATATGTCGCACTATCTCACTGCAGATATTGCCGCGAGCCATGATCAGGCGACCATCGCCACTCTAACGAGCGGTGATAGTCAGACTGTCAGTCGGCTGGATACTGACTCGCGACCAGCGTTGCGTTTGCTCCTAAGCTACAATGAACTGAAAAAATCTCAAAAATTTAACCTGCTTCGTAACACGAACTCCTCTCTGATCGCCCAGCAGCCAGCATCAAAAAATGTCACCAGCTATATCAACGGATATTTTACTGCCGATAGCACGGTCTCTTCACCAAAAGCAACAGTACTCATTACCGGCTTAACATCTGATTCTAAAAGATTAGTCCGACTTATCGACCGGCCAACATCATTAGAGGATCCTCTCTGGCGCCTGCTGCATACTTTTGACCTGACATGGATGAACGTCGCTTCTCCTATTCCACCAGCCGACAAATCAAAGCTCACCGAACGCGGATTCAACCTAGCCCAAGATAACCAAGGCTTTAGTTTCAACTTTACAACCACCACTCCGACTCTGACCCAAGAAATCCGTGGCATCTTAGTGACCTTCGTCAGCTTCAATCAGACAACAGATAATCTGAATGAGATTATAACTACGATTCATCAGAAACGGCTAGAATCAGATCAAATAATAGTATCCAGCCGCGGGACACTGAAGCCTATAGTAGCTCATCAGTTGCTCGACGCTGGCGCAGATCTGATAATCGGCAATGATGGACAGTCTGATTTCCAGTCTGAAACCTATGGATCAAAAACCATTATCTATAATCTTGGCAGCTTGAATCTGGCAAACGGCAGCACTACCGCTCTAGGGTTGACTATCAGTCCATCAACTATTGAGCTGCTACAGATACCTCTGAAATACAGTCAGCAGCTTCAATTGCAGTAAGGTGTCGAAAGGGTTATGATGTCAGTGTTAGTTTAAACAATTTTATTAAACTCTATGACCCCTACAGCTTCAGCTAAAATAGCTTCTAAATCAAAGAAAAGACCATACCTGCTTTTAGGAATACTCGTAGGAGCGGGGTTGGTTCTCGGTGGTTTAATAGCCTATACCATTTCCACAAGACCAGCTCCATTTGTCCAACCTCCAACACCGACCTATGTCCCTACTCCAGTGACAAATACCAACACTGATGTCCCAATTACCACTACCACTACTAATGCACAACTTTCAAGCGGTGACGTCAGTTGGATTCCAGCTCAAAAAATTGCCAGCCTCCAAGTCTTTCATCCGTTACGTCAAGGTGAAGAATATAACTATAGCTCAGAGGCAAGTGCCGAATATTATAGCGTAGGAACTATAAAAAATGGACCATATAGTGGGGGCCAAATCGTTATAGTAACTTTTCCAGCAGGGTTGGGGTCAACACAAATAGATCACCTCATAAAAACTGAGGATAGCATTATTCTTCTAGCTCCGAGAGATAACCAGTATCTGAGTGAAACCTATGATGCAACAAAAATTATTGTTGATAGCCAAACTACTCTTCCAGACCTATTGCCACCACCAACGATTACTGGCCCAAAATCTCGCCAAGTCTTAGAGCTTCTACCTTATTCTGTCTCACTATTCAACTCTCAAGATCTTCGTCTCGTCTTTAATGATGCAACAGCAGGACCTGTATATACTGATGCTACTATTGCCCGCATCGCTCCGCCCACTGATGCTTTACCTCGCTCAATCCAACCTGCAGGCGGAGGCTTTTTAATCCGGATGCCTGATGGAACCAGTTATACCTATAAATTAAAAATTGACTTTATTAGTGATCAGAATATACCTGCTATTACTTGGGATGACGGCTCAAAAAGCATAGCGCCATACAGTACAACTGATCGTGGTGGTTGCGGCAACCTTAACTATACGGCAGTTATCTCACCCGCTGACATCAGCATCACAAAAGATCTGATTAAGGTCGGGGTTAACTCGTCAGATGACCCTATCTATACTCTGAAAGACACAAACCATAAACTGCTCAAATATGTCTACGACACGAGTTATCAAGTATATGGCGATGGCCAAAAAAAAGTTTCTTACGATGAGTTCATCAAAGCCCGACCACTGCTCTTCTGGGTTGATCCTTTCGACAGACTAATCAAGCTCAGTAATATGGCGTTCCAACCGATGGCAGAATGCGGTAAACCAGTCATCTATCTCTACCCACCGAAGACAACCAATGTTTCTGTGCAGGTTAAGCCTGAAGGAGGATTAAGTTATTCTGACCCCGTATATAATAACGGCTGGCAGGTAACTGCCCAACCAAGTGGTGAGCTGACAAATCTGACTAACGGCCAGACCTATCCTTATCTTTTCTGGGAAGGTCGCGGCGGTCTGTATCAGAAGCCGAACCAAGGTTGGGTCATAGCGCGCAGTGAAGTTGAATCGTTCTTACGTCAACAATTGAAATCCCAAGGCCTGATCGATAAAGAAATTAATGACTTCTTGGAATTCTGGCTGCCGCGCATGCAGGCGAAACCTTACTACTTCATCAGCTTCTACGGTACGCGCATGATGGATCAGCTAGCTCCACTGACGATCGAGCCAAAGCCGGATACCATCATCCGCCTACTGATGGATTTCACGCCACTAGATCAGCCGATATCCGTCAAACCGTATACGCTACCCAAACCACCTGCACGTCAGGGCTTCACCGTCATAGAATGGGGCGGTGTAATCCAATAGTACTGGCTCAAACAACCCTGCACCGTTATGGTGCAGGGTTTTGTTGCTATCAGACGAAGTTATGCTATACTCAGCCCTATGAAATGGACGTATAAACAACCAACCCGCCAGCGCCTCGATGTCTTCCTGACGACAGAACTGACCAATATCTCCCGCAGCCAAATACAGAAGCTGGTGAAGCTCGGCCAGGTGACCGTCAATGGTCAATCTACTGAAGTTCATCATTGGTTAAAAAAGGACGACCACGTAGAATATACCGTGGCCAAGAAGCCTAAGATTGACCCCAAGGCAACCAAACGCAGCTTGAACGTCAAATTTGAAGATGATGATGTTGTGGTGATAGACAAACCCTCCGGCCTACTGGTTCATCCTACTCAGAGAAATGAAGCTGAGACGCTCATCAGTCTCTTACTGAAAGAATATCCGCAGCTGAAAAAATTTGACGACCCAATTCGTCCCGGTTTAGTTCATCGTCTCGACAAAGACGTCTCCGGTCTGATGATTGTCGCTCTCAATCCCAAAAGTTTTGCTTCGTTAAAAAATCAATTTCAGGAGCGCACTATTGATAAGCGCTATACTGCTCTCGTTCATGGATCCGTCTTAAAGGATGTTGGCACAATTACAACTAATCTTCTACGTGACAAAAAAACGGGTTTAACGAAAGCCCTGAGTGCTAAGCCAGCCCATGATGAAGCTATTGAAGGCCGTGAAGCAATTACACACTATGAAGTGAAGCAGCGCTATGTTAACTACACTTTATTGGAAATCAAGCTTATTACCGGACGAACACATCAGATTCGTGCCCACCTGCAATCAATTGGACATAGCATCGTTGGTGATACCTTATACATTACTGGAGATATTCGTAAAAAGAAAAAAATCTTTCTTACTCGTCCATTTCTTCATGCTTCATCATTACAATGGCTACAGCTTGATGGCAGCAAGAAAAAATGTACCAGTCCCCTGCCATCAGAGCTAAAAAAATTCTTAACCAGCCTACAGGATGCCTGAGCGAAAAATTATCATTATCTGCGGACCGACTGCAGTCGGCAAAACAGTAGTGATTCAACAAGTATTACAGCGACTACCGTCTCTACGTACCGGCATAACCTTTACAACCCGGCCCGCCAGAGAGATGGCAACAGAAGATAAAGTAATGCACTATATTACGCGAGAGGAATTTGAAAATAAAATTGCCTCAAACGTCTTTGTTGAGTGGGCTGAATACAATCACAATTATTATGGTACCAGCAAGGATTCTCTAGCAGCTGATGATGGTCCGATTTTGTTAAATCTTGATATACGAGGATCGCTCCAGATGAGAAAAAAATATCCGGATAGCCTACTGCTATTTATTGCTCCAGAAAATATAGAGCAGATACGAGAGCGCCTAGAGCGCAGAAATCTATCTCCTGAAGCACTCCAAGGCCGGCTACAAGTGGCTCAGGAGTGTCTCGCTGGGGCCTCTCACTTTGATCACATAATCATCAACAAACAGGGTAAACTAGACCAGACTGTAACCGAGATTGTCAAACACATAACTACCTATCTGATGCTTGACAAAGAACCAAAAAACAGCTAGAATCGCTTGGTAATTACTTCTCCAAAAGCATCATTTAGACTATATTTTTATGACCAATTCTACAACCACAACCAATACCATGCCTGAGCTACGTCCTGGTATGACGGTAAAAGTACACCAGAAAATCAAAGAAAAGAACGCCAAGGGTGAAGAAAAAGAGCGTATCCAGATTTTCGAAGGTATTATTCTGAAGCACCGTCATGGAGCTGAATCAGGCAACACGATCACAGTACGCAAAGTCTCTGATGGCGTTGGTGTAGAAAAAATCTACCCTGTAAATTCTCCTGTCATTGCCAAAATTGAAGTTGTCCGTCAGGCACGAGTACGTCGAGCTAATCTTGATTATCTCCGAACGTATAAGAAACGTCTGAAAGAGGTCAAATAATCAAATACCAGCCGGGGTGGTGAAATTGGTAGACACGCAGCCTTGAGGTGGCTGTCTCCGAAAGGAGATGCAGGTTCGAGTCCTGTCTCCGGCACCACCTATCAAGAACATAGATACTAAAAACTTTCCCACTGGAGAGTTTTTTGTTTTAACTACTATTGACAAAATCATACTCTTATAGTAATCTAATCGATTATCGATCTTTCTATCAGCAATCAGTACAACAAGCATCGCGATAGCTACACGATACCTCGAAACAGACATCCTCTCGAAAGGAAGGTTCTCAATGCCTGTAAGCGATCGTTCCAAACAAGACCCGGCTGTCGCTGGACATCTTGCGACAGGACCCCGAACCGTCAATATCACCATGGTCATTCGTACGGATGACATCACCAAAAGTGTCATCTATCGGCTGACCAAGGCAACGAGTGAGGGTTACGAAGAAGACGCCAAGGCAATGGGCTACGAGCCTGTTTCCTTCCTTGGTCCGCTGGCCCAGCTGGCTGGCGGATCTCCCACTGCCAAGGGCGTCGGCCTTATGGTCAGTGAGAATGACGCGATGATTCTCGCGTTGGAGACGCTGATCAACAGCATGGGAGGACCCATGTACAGCCTCGGTCATCAGACCGGCAGGAAGCTCGGCTATGACGAGGGACTCGAAGCTGGTGATGCCAGCGGTTACGATCGGGGCAAGACAGAAGGTACAGCCAGGGGCGACAGGGCTGGTTATCAGCGCGGTCTAGCTGAAGGACATCTCACTGGCATCGCTGAAGGCAAACCTCTCGGTGTCGGGTTGATTCAAGAACACCTCGCTCTACTTCTGTCGGCTGATCCTGCCGTACTCATAGCTAGGCTCGACCCCTCTCACCAGAACCAGTTCGAGCCCGAGAGCGCGTCTGCGGACAAGGATCACGCCGCCTAGACAATCCCGAAGCCAAGTGTACCAATGATGAGCGCCCCGTCCCGTGTGGATGGAGCGCTCTTTTTTTATCTTTATTCTATGCTAGTATCTCTGTATGTCCTCTTTGGAACAAGATTTTATCAAACATTATAATCAACACTCTGACGCTATTTTTCGTCATTGTTATTTCCGTGTTTATGACCGTGAGACGGCCCTTGATCTCGTCCAAGAGACCTTTACCAAAACGTGGGCGTATTTAGCTGAAGGTAATAACATCAAAAATATTCGAGCCTTTCTCTACCGTACAGCTACGAATCTTATCATCGACCGGTCTCGCAAGGCTCCAGTGGACTCGCTCCAACAGCTTCAAGATCAAGGTTTTGAGCCCCCCACTGACTCCAAAACGAAGATAGAAGCCTCTATAGATCTGGCAATACTCCTGAAAGTAATAGGCCGTTTGGACGTCATATATCAGGAAGTCATTCGCCTACGGTATATCGATGGGCTCAAACCGCGAGAAATAGCCGAGATTATGGGTGAGTCAGCCAATGTCATCTCTGTCCGCCTCCACCGCGGACTAGCACAATTAGAAATCTTATTATCACATGAACGACCAGAAACTAAAAAAACTTAGCCAAAGCCTCAACAACAGCTACCACCTCAAGCCAGAGGAAAAGGCCCTGATTCGTGATACTATCCTGACCTCTATGGCTGAACACCCGCGGACGAACCAGTCAGCCATTCACAGGTCATGGATTATCCGTCATAGCTCTTGGAGTCTTAGTATAGCGATAGCCTTAATCTTAGCTATCAGTCTCAATACCATCAGCTATGCTGCAGAACCCAGCCTCCCAGGAGAGCCGCTCTATGGTTTTAAGGTAGCTATTAGTGAACCACTTCAGGGTGTCATCAAAACCTCCTCACAGGCTCAAGCTCAGTGGAATAATGAACTCGTAGAAAAGCGGCTGAATGAAGCTGAAATCCTAGCCCAAAGAAATAAGCTCCAAGATCCAGCTATTGAACAAGAGATTGTGGAGCGTTTGACGAATCAAACAGATAAAGCCAGAGCAAGTGTGGAAACTGTCAGCCTGAAAAACACAGTAGTGGCAGCTGAGCTTAATGCGCGCCTTGAAGCAGCCCTCGAAGCTCATCGGACTATTCTTAGTAAAAAAACACCGACCCTAGCTTCAAATCAGTCTCTAACAGAATCACTCGTTCTCCAAGCTAGCACAACGAGAGCTCTAAGTCTGAAGTTAGAGCAAACTTGGCTAACAACCGGTAACAAAAAGGAAGTATCAGATCGTACCGAAGACCTACAGCAACGAATCGCGACACAACAACAAAAGAATAATGATAGTCGCGAGAGTGCTCGAGAATCAGATGAAGACAATGATATTAACCAAAGACTATTCCAAGCACAGCACATTATAGCACCTATAGCGACCTCAACTACAACTAGTACCCCTTCTGCTCTTAGTCGGCTACAACAAGCATTACGTCTCGAACGTGAAGCGGAGATTCTCAAACAACACAAAGAATCACGAGATATGAAGAAATCTCAGCGTAATCGCGACCACAAAGAGGATTAGAATAAGGTTAAAAAAACTTTCCAGGAATTCGCTGGAAAGTTTTTTTATTTTCATTGTTAAAAAGAAAAAAAAGTTGTATAATTATACTGTCGAATAAAAATATTTCTCTGTTTCATCTTTGGATGACAACAAAAAATATTTTTCAAAAAAATAAATCAAACCTATTCCCGGAAGGAGGTGACACTATGGCAAAAAAGAAAGCTGCAAAAAAAACTGCAAAGCGTAAACCAGCTAAGAGAAAGAAAGCTGCAAAAAAAACTACTAAGAGAAAGACCGCTAAACGTAGAGCGTAGTTCGCATGCTGTAAAGCAAAAAATTCTCGTAAGAGAATTTGAAATGATCCTGCCACCTTGCCCCGCCAGTATATATGGCGCGCTAAGTCAGCGGGATTATTTTTTTTCCTTTTTGATTCTAAGTACTTGGGTGAAAAATGCCCAAAATTAGAACAATTTTGACTGTTTTGAAGCTACTTTTTCTTCTTCATTAAACAGTTCGACTTTGCCATAGACTCCGTCATAGCCTGGTATAATTTTTAGCTGCTGCTGCCGCACACGAAGTATACCCTGCGCCAAGGCTTCGGGCATGAACTGCTTTAATTCCTCTAACGACGCGTCAAGCAAGATAGAAAATTCTGTCCCAAATTTTTGGATGCAGCTTTGAAATAAATCTTGCACCCGCTTGCTCTGAACACCCTGATCAAAATAGTCTGCAATAATTTCCGGTAAGGGAATTATTTTTTTGAAAGGTATGTATGCCTCTGGCTTACGACCAAACTCCTGATCACGCAAGTTATCCACACGGTGCAATACTCCGACGGTAAGTGGCTTTTTGCAAACAGGACAAATATTTTTTAGCTTACGCGTCTCGACAGGATCGAGCGAGACATTACAGAGGCGATGTCCGTCGAAATGATACATGCCTTCTTCTGGGAAAAACTCGATCGTATAAAGAAACTCTTTGGGGTTTTTATTGCGTATGGCAGACATCAAACTATCATAGCTAAGCTCTGCTAATTCAAAAACATTAGCTTCGCGGCCAATCTTTGGTCCGGAGTGCGCATCAGAATTTGAGATTAAGGCGTATTTATCGAGACTAGAGAGTGCCCAATTCATCTCCGGATCGGAGGAGAGTCCTGTCTCCAGCGCAAATATATGCGAGGACAAATCCTCAAAGCAGTCTTCTACCGAATCATAGCCTGATTTAGAACCAAAGATAGCAAACCACGGTGTCCAAGCATGTGCCGGTATCAACACCATACGCGGATCTATATCCAACATAATCTGCAATAATTCCTTGGATGACATACCGAGGATAGGACGTCCATCCGCCGCTAATTTGCAACCTCGATCAGTCAACGCTTGGTTAAACTTCGCTACTACTTCAATCGAAGGAGCGAAGATACAATGATGAACACGTCTGGTCGCGTCTTTGTGTCGATAAATACAGGCAACTTCGGTACCCATGAGAAACTTAACGCCTGAGTTGTCGTCATTGAGGTCGTACAAACCACTACCATCGGCTATCAGGTTATCCTGAATATCTTTGAACTGCTTAGGATGGGTGAAGTCACCACAAGCCACGACGTTCACACCCTTGATCTTGGACCACGTAGCCAAAGCGTGGATGTCTAAATCCTTGGAAGTAGCTCGGGCGTATTTGGAGTGAAGGTGGAAGTCAGCGATGATTTTCATAAATATACAAATTTTAGCACAGGGTCTTAGGGTCGTCTAAAAACGAGCCAACGCCCAACCAAATAAACTTGACCGTCGCAAAAGCGAGCTTAGACGTCCCTAAAACTTTTGCTTACTTTTGGTTACAAAAGTGAGGCCACCGCGGCGAGCGGAATTATCTTTCCACGACCACCACTTCAATAATTCTGGATCGTGACTCTTATGTGAAGCATAATACACCGCGCAGCGATAGACATACAGTAAGCAACGATCTATCTGCACTCCTGCTTTCTTACAACTTTTAACATACAACTGTTCTGGATCCTTCCCTGTCAAATCCTCTACAGAGTTAATCCCAATATCAATCAAATCTTGGGCAATGCTTTTGCCCACTCCGGGGATTCTCATGAGGTCTTTGAGAGCGGATTTATTCATAGGGATATCCTAGCAAAATAAAGCCGTCATGACGAATCACGATAATTGACAAATATGAGGAGCCTAGGTACTATGGTTTTCTATCGCTCATTTTGTACTTCATCGGTGCCTAGGAGGGGCCATGGTAGAGGAACGAACCGTTATTGTCGGACACAAGAGTCGGACATTTTACTGGAGTGATCACGGCAGAGTACTAGAGCTACCAGAGCTGGGCTACGTCGTGCCATTAAATGAAATCCCTACCGGTATAACGGTTCCGAATAATCACGTTCTTGTTCTGGTGACGAAAGTCGCGCTGAGTGGACCACCCTCGCTGGAGCACGAGCTCTGGGAAAAAGCTGAATGTACTCCAGTAGACCTACGTTCAAAGTTCGCTGACGCCTCCCGATGAACCATACGGACCGCTCCACAGAGCGGTCCGCTTTTTTATCTAAAGAGTTGTAGGTTGAACAATAGTTGAAGTGGATCCTGAGCCTAAAACAAAAAACCCCGAAGGGTTAAGTTGTTAAAGAGTAACAATGTCCAGGCACCGGCCTACTCTTGCGTCAAACGTTGTTC
>CAYYYA010000009.1:0-16664 GCA_964475975.1 uncultured Gammaproteobacteria bacterium
TTGACAAAAGAGTCATGGCAGTCGGTGATGAAGCGAAAGAAATGATCGGAAGAACACCCGAAACTATTATTGCTTCTCGTCCTTTAAAGGACGGAGTGATAGCAGACTACCGTACTACGGAGAGTATGTTGAAATATTTTATTAGCAAGTCAACAACTGGTTTGCGTTTTTTCCGCCCAGAAGTAATGATAGCTGTACCTGCTGGTATTACCTCAACGGAGCGTAGAGCAGTGATTGATGCTGCTACCAATGCTGGCGCTCGAGCTGCTTTTATTATCAAAGAGCCAATTGCAGCTGCTATCGGAGCAGATATACCTATCGGATCAGCCTCAGGTCACATGATTGTTGATATGGGTGGCGGAACTTCAGAGATTGCCGTTATCTCTCTTGGAGGTCTCGTTGCAAACACCTCCGTTCGTATCGGCGGCAACAAATTTGACGCTGCTATTCAAGAATTCATAAAAAGAAAATACAACATGGCGATCGGTGAGCGAACTGCTGAAGAGCTGAAAATTAAAATTGGTTCAGCACAATACATGTTGAAGGGTGAAAAACTAGAGATGGAAGCAAAGGGTAGGGACTTGATATCTGGACTACCACGCAGTATTCGCGTCTCCTCAGATGATATTACAGATGCTCTCCAGAACGAACTCCAAGGAATAATCAATGCTGTAAAATCAGTGCTGTATAAAACACCGCCTGAGCTTTCGGCTGATGTAATGGACAAAGGAATGGTCCTTTCTGGTGGAACGTCGCTATTGCGCAATATGGACAAGCTCTTGGCTCAGGCGACTGGTGTGCCGGCTTTTAATGCTGATGAGGCTCATCTGTGTGTTGCGAAGGGCACCTGCGTTGCTTTAGAAAATCTGGATTCATACAAACGTAGTATCTTGTCCGCTCGTTGATATTGACAAAAATAGAATTTTATAGTATTTTCTGTAAGCTTGTGTGTCTAAGATGATCGCCCCACCATTGGTGGGGAGGAAAGTCCGAACACCATAAAAACTGGTAGTTGGTAACGCCAACCCGTAGGATTGGAGACGATTCTATGAGGACAAGTGCAACAGAGAATATACCGCCTCGCCATTGGCGGGGTAAGGGTGAAAATGTGAGGTAAGAGCTCACGCGTCTAGCTGGTGACAGCTAGAAAGAGGTAAACTCTACCTGGTGCAAAGCTAAATAGGTCGCGTCTAACGCGACGGGTAAGCTGCTTGAATTCACAGGCGACTGTGAATCTAGATAGATGATCATCATCCCGAGCGACCGCGTCTAACGCGGGAGTCGAGGGACGACAGAATTCGGCTTATTATACACACAAGCAATGAAAAAATTTGATCTCATAATTAGTGTTCTGCTGATACCTCTAGATTATGTCATGCTGATCGTAGCAGGACTTGTTAGTTATTCTCTCCGATACCAAGAACTGGTGACTCAAGTCAGACCGGTTTTTTTTGATGTTTCTTTTCCATCCTACTTTTCTTCACTGGCACTTGTTTCTTTGTGTTCGCTCGTGGTCTTTGCCTGGTCGGGACTCTATAGCATCAAAGCAGCACCACAGATGTTCGAGGAATTCAAGCAAGTATTTTTTGCTGTTTCCACTACATTTTTAATTATAGTTATAAGTATTTTTTTACGACGAGAACTTTTCTCTTCACGGTTCATTATTCTGACAGCTTGGTTATTGGCTATTATTATGGTTTTCTTGGGACGCTGGATTCTCTATCGTATAAAAGGTTTTCTTCTGTCAAAAGGAGTTGTGGCCTATCAATATGTATTGATTGGAACAGGTCCAGCTCACGATCGAATCAAAGACTACTACGCGCAGCATAAGGTTTCAGGTTACAAACTGGTTGCTGAATGGGACAAGTTTACTCAAGCAACGGCGGATGCTTTGCTTAGTACTATCTCCAAAACAACCATTGATGAGGTAATTGTTACAGATCCTGATAATAACCGCTCCGAACTTTTATCAATCATACAGTTTACTGATCAACATCATGTACCTCTACGGTACGTCGCGGGTTTACAAGATAGTCAGTTGATTCACTTTGAAATGACTACCTTAGCCGGCTATCCTATTATTCGTATCAAACGAACACCCTTGGAGGGTTGGGGTAAGGTTGTTAAACGACTATTTGATATTCTTGGGTCGCTGGTCCTTATTATTATCCTTATACCGTTAGGTGTGCTTATATCATTGGTTATTTTGGTCGACAGTCGAGGTCCGGTTATTATAAAGTTGGCTCGCGTAGGTCAATATGGTAAAACCTTTTCGCTGTATAAATTTCGATCAATGGTAGTGAACGCCCATTTGATGAAGCAGGAAATTTTACAATTCAATGAGCGTCAAGACGGTCCCTTATTTAAAATGAAGGATGACCCTAGAATTACTCGTATTGGTAAAATTTTGAGACGTTCAAGTTTAGACGAGTTACCTCAGTTATTTAATGTATTATTGGGCTCAATGAGCCTCGTCGGTCCTCGACCACATGAGCCTGAGGAGGTTTCACGCTATACCAGCCAGTACAAAAAGTTGTTGAATATCAAACCCGGTATGACAGGAGCAGCGCAAGTTTCAGGGCGTTCAAAACTCCTGTTTGAGGAGGAAGCTAAGGTTGATATCTATTATATTGAAAACTGGACAATCGTGGAGGATTTGAAAATTTTAGCTAAAACGCCTGCAGCCGTCATTAACTATAAAAATGTCTATTAATGAAGATTGCTTTAGCTCATGATCACTTGTTTCAGTCTGGCGGAGCAGAAAATATTCTGCACGAGTTTTCACAATTATATCCGCAAGCGCCAATCTTCACGCTTATTTATAATAAGCGACAAAGTAAATACTTTGAAAAATCGCAGATAATCACCTCGTATCTGCAGAAGCTCCCACAGAGTCATCTTTACTTCAAATATCTTTTGCCTCTGATGCCAAATGCTTGGGAGCGTTTTGATTTTTCTGAATTTGATGTTGTTTTGTCTTCTAGCTCGGCTTTTGTCAAAGGGATAATAACCTCACCAAAAACTATACATATTAGCTACTGTCATAGTCCGACAAGGTATCTATGGAGTGACAGTCTTCGATATTTACAGGAGTTACCTCTGATAGAACCTGCAAAATCCTACGTTTATCATGTTCTCACAAGACTCCGCCTCTGGGATCAAGCAGCAGCGGCTCGCGTTGATTATTTTATAGCCAACTCGAACTATATTGCAGATAGAATCCAAAAATATTATCGTCGCCCTTGCGTAGTTATTTACCCACCGGTGGAGACAAAAAAATTTCATCTTAGTCAGAAGCATGACAATTTTTTTCTGATTGTTTCTCGTTTGCGGCCATATAAACGTGTAGATATGGCTATCAAAGCATTCAATGCTCTACGCTTACCGCTTTATATTATTGGTAGTGGAGAAGAAATGCCTCGATTACGTAGACTTGCTAAGGCGAATATACATTTTTTGGGAGAGTTATCCGATACTGAGCGTAACGGCTATCTAGCGCGCTGTCAGGCATTGATTCACCCGCAGGAAGAGGACTTTGGTATTACAGCTATAGAGGCAATGGCGAGTGGGCGTCCGGTGATTGCCTATAATCAAGGCGGAGCATTGGAATCGGTTATTGAAGGGGTGACAGGAACTTTCTTTCCTGAACAGACTTGGGAGTCACTCGCGAATGCAGTTATACATTTTCGCTCAGGGGATTTTGACCCTATTACTATTAGGACGCATGCAGAGCAATTTGACTCTGAGCACTTTAGACGGAGAATAGCTAATTTTATTGATACAATTAGAACCACGCCACATGAAAAAAGTAGGGATTGATGTTAGAGCGCTGGACACACAGTTCCTGACGGGCGTTGGTATGTATGAATACCAGCTGTTACAGGCACTCATTGCTCGTGATCCTCAGCTTGCCTTTACCTTATGGACATCAGGTTCAAAAGTTTCTCACGGGACACATCTTGAAAATCTCATTCAAAGAGCAGGGGATAGTCGTGTGCACTTTGGTTGGTCTAATAGATATTTTAATTTAGCCAGCATGTTCGGGTGGGCTGGCTCCAGCCTCTATAAAAAAATTGGGGCAGATTGCTATTTTTTTCCGCACCCAAATTTCATACCGCTACCTGTGCCTAAGCCTTACGTCGTTACTATTCACGATCTATCATTCAAACATCAGCCGTCCTGGTACGATGTAAAAGGACGATTATGGCATCATGGTTTACGGTTGAATGAGCTTCTGATTGCGGCTAAGCAAATTATCGCAGTCTCCAAATCTACTGCTGAGAATATTGAAACTTTTTTTCCTCACGTATCGCGCTCTAAGATTCAGGTAATCTATAATGGCGTCAGTGTTGTGCACTTGTCTGAGGCTGAGCGATTAGAGGTACAACAAAAATTCAGATTACCAGAGTCCTTTTTGCTCTATGTAGGAACGCTTGAACCACGTAAGAATCTTCTGAGTGTTATTGCAGCTTTTCTTGAAGTCAAAAAAAAGCATCCAAATATAGCCCTTGTTGTAGCAGGAAAACACGGCTGGTCACAAGAACAAAAAAGACTCCGTCAACGCTTTCAAGGCGCCGTTATTTGGTTAGATTATGTATCTGAGAAGGAGAAAGCTGCCTTATATCAGCTGACTTCAGCTTTTGTTTGGCCTTCATTCTATGAGGGCTTTGGCTTCCCGCCGCTCGAGGCGCTAGCGCAAGGAGCTCCTGTGATTACGAGTTACACCAGTTCAATGCCAGAGTTACTTGGTGCTAAAGCTTGGTACGTTAACCCTTATAACGCCCGAGAGCTAGCTGCAGTCATTGAGCAAGTGCTACTTATGCCTAAAGAAGCCGAGATAGGTTCTCGCGTATCATCCATGTATAATTGGCAGTCAACAGCTCAGCAAACTATCGAAATATTGCAATCGTTATGAAAATTGGTATAGATGCACGTTTTTATAATCTTCATGGTGGCTTAGGGCGCTATGTCTCTGAGTTGATTTCAGAGTTAATAAAAATTAATGTCGACCACGAGTTGTACCTTTTTCTCCCTGTCGGCGTGACCATTGAAACAACAAATCCGCGCATTCATCAAATACAAACCTCGATTCCTTGGTATAGTTGGCGAGAGCAGTTTGTATGGCCGAGGGTATTGTCAAAATATCAGCTCGATTTGATGCATTTTCCTCACTTTAACGTTCCACTGTTATATTTCAGGCCTTTTGTCGTAACGATACATGATTTAATATTATTGACACAACCAGCGAAGGGCGCGACCTATTTGCATCCATGGCTTTTTCAAATAAAAAAACTGGGTTATAGACTTGTTATTAGGAGAGCCTTAAAGTCAGCTCAGCATATCATTGCTACTTCAAAATTCACCAGTAATGATATCCAGCGCTATTTTTCCATACCGGCAAAAAAAATTACAGTTACCTATCAAGCATCACGCTGGCCGAGACAACTTCCTAATCTGGTGCGAAAGAAACAGTTGTTATATGTCGGTAATTGCTACCCTCACAAACAAGTTGAATTTCTCCTCGACGCTTTCAGCATCTTTCGCGGGAGACACTCTGACTATACATTTATTATAGCAGGGCATGAGGATCGTTTTTTTCGCAGAGTTAAAACTATGGCCCAGCAATATCATGACTGCCCGATAGGGTTTCGTGCTGATATTTCTGATCAAGAGCTCGCGGAGCTATATCAAACTTCTGAACTCTATCTTTTCCCGTCCTTGTATGAGGGTTTTGGGCTTCCGGGATTGGAAGCCATGGCATGTGGGTTACCTGTCTTGGCATCAGACAGTAGCTGCTTACCTGAAATTTATGGCACTGCTGCTCAGTACTTTCAGGCGGGGAACCAGACTGATTTTTTGTCACAATTAGAGCGTTTATCGAGTGATCCTGACTTGCGTCAACAGATGCAAGGTGCTGGATTAGAGCGTGTTCAGCAGTTTAGTTGGCAACAACTAGCTGTGGATACTTTAGCTATTTACGAAAAGACAAGGACTTAGTATAATGTAGCCATAGTATAAAGATAAAAATGGCTAACAATAGCGCCTCGATGCATAATGACCCGCTTGATCAGGATATTGATCAATTTTTATTTGGCTCAGACGAAGCTAATACCTATAGCGTGGTTAGCAATGGTAAAAATCGCCTCGAAGCTAAGAAAAAATTGGCACGTTTAATTCATCAAGACGTGGCGAATAATGATGTTTTACCTTTGCAGCCTAAGAAAAAGCAAATACCTATCGTGCATCGACAGGTTAAGCCACTAACCGGATCAAGTGCTTCCAACTTCGTGACCGATCTTAGATCAGAGCGAAAACAACTGAGAAAGGGTTGGGATCAATTAGAGCAACCAAGGAAGAAGGAGCCTCTTTTTACTTGGCCAAAGAAACAACCGAAACCACCAAAGACGACACATTCACGCAAGGGCGGATTTGAACTATCAACTGTTGTGTCTCAGCTACAACGAGAGCATGAGCCTGTAAAAGTTAAGCCACCGATAAAAATTGAAGAGCAGGAACCAGCGCACGAGCCGGTCAAAATTCATTTGCTCCATGCAAGTTTGGCTTTTGCTTTTGTTTTTTTGCTACTCGTAATTCCTGTCAAAACACTATGGCTGGCGGAAAGTGTTTCAAGAACTCAGGCATCTATCATCGCACAAGGTAAGCAGGCTATGGCTAATCTTCAGGGTGGTCTCAGTGCTATCAACGCTCAGGATTACTCTGATGCTAAGGCGAAGTTTCTTTTAGCCAGTGAAGACTTTAGTGGTATCAAGGAAGAAGTACAGGGCTATAATAGTACCGTAATCTCACTTGTAGAGACATTGCCTTCATTAGGTCCTAAAGTGGCTTTTGCCAATCAGGTTATTGAAGTAGGTCAAAACCTATCACAGGCCGCAGCCATTTTGAGCGCAACCGCAAATGGTGATCAGTCAGTCACAGACAGTTTGGATAGTCTCAATGAACGAGTAGGGAATGTTAGTATAATACTAACCAAAGCCAACAAAACGCTCAGTTTAATACCTGTTGAGCAGCTACCAAAGGAATATCAGGATAAAATCATTGAAATCAAAAGAAATCTGCCGACGTTCATTCAGCAATTAACAAGAGCTCAAGCGGTCTTTAAAATTAGTAATACACTGTTAGGAGGTAAGAAGCTTTCTAGAGTTTTGTTTGTCTTTCAGAACAATAGAGAGTTGAGGGCAACTGGAGGATTTGCTGGTAGTTTTGCGGTTGTGGATTTTGACCGAGGCACGATGACAAAGTTTGATTTGCCAGGAGGTGGAACATACGATGTAGAAGCAGGATTGAGGACTTCAATTATTCCACCGTACCCACTCCAGCTACTCGGCAGTACATGGAATATGTGGGATGCAAACTGGTGGCCCGATTTCCCGACTTCTGCTAAGAAAATCGCTTGGTTTTACCAGAAATCAGGAGGGACTACGGTTGATGCTGTCATCGCTGTTAATTCTGATGTTTTGCAACAATTGCTAGCAGAAATAGGTCCAGTTGATTTGCCTGATTATGCATTAACAGTTTCATCAGCCAATGTTTATGATGTTTTGCAGCAGGAAGTCCAAGTTAATTATGACAAAAGCTTGAATCAACCAAAAAAGGTCTTAGCTGATCTTGCGCCGCTGATTATTGAAAAGGTTTTAACCTATCCTAAAAAAGTTGCCATCGGACAACTCTTGATACGTGCAATTAATAATCATGATATCCAGTTCTACTCTGCAGACTCAGAAAGCGCTGAGCAGCTAGACAACCTTGGCTGGTCCGGCAAAATTGCCGACAATGGTTCTGGCGATTACTTACAGGTGGTTTCGACTAATCTTGGCGGTGGCAAATCAGATGGTTATATCCAGCGACATGTTGATCATCGCGCTGACGTACAGGCCAACGGCGATATTATTGTTACGACTACACTCACTAAAGTCAATAAAGCCCCAGCGCACGATACTCTAGGATATCTCAATAATGTTGACTATGTACGTTTCTACGTGCCTCAAGGCAGTGTCTTGTTGTCTGCAGGAGGGTTCAAGGCGCCTGATAGTCAACTCTTTAGCTTACCAGATCCAAGCTTTCAAACAGATCAAGATCTCAAAGCGATAAGCGGGGATAGTATTATTGATGATGCTAGCGGCACACGTATCTCTCAAGAGCTAGGAAAGACTGTATTTGGCCATTGGATGCAGGTTAAGCCAGGTGAGACAGCATCAGCTTATGTTACCTATCGCTTGCCAAAGAAAATTAGACTCTCAGATTCTAGTGGATCGCTTTTCATCAACTATTGGAGTCCAGACTACCAAGATGTAGATTCTTACAGTTTATTGATTGAGCGTCAGTCAGGTATCAATAATATGACATTTGATGCCTCTGTTGTATTAGATCCTTCATTAACGACTGTCTGGCATGATGCGCTTAATCCCTCACTGTTACAAGTTAATCAACGAGTGATTGATTATGCCGGACCAATGAAAACCAAGGACTTTTTTAGCGTCTTAGTAGCACATCAATAATGCCAGACTCAGGTAACTTTTTTCGTAAGCTGAACACCACGGTCAGCGGGGGAGCAATAATCATTGCTTTCTTTTCGATTATTAGTAAAGTTCTGGGATTATTACGAGACCGTTTATTAGCTAGCCAATTTGGCGCTGGGGCAGATCTTGATGTCTACTTTGCAGCCTTCAAAATCCCTGATTTCATTTTTAATATTTTGATTTTAGGTGCTTTGTCTGTGGCTTTTATCCCCATATTCCAGAAAGCGTACAACAAAGATCATCAGCGCGGCTTAATAATTTCTCAGACTATTCTTACCTGGCTCCTCTTGGGGGTCGGTATATTGGCCGTGATAGCGGCGTTATTTATGGATCCGCTCATACGTCTATTAGTTCCAGGGTTTAGTGCTAATCAGCTGAGCCAAACAGTCTATCTGACACGTATATTATTGGTAGCCATTATTTTTTTCACCGCTAGTAATGTGATGAGCGGAGTTCTAAATGCTTGGAATAGATTTTTAACATTCTCAATTAGTTCAGTTCTGTATAATCTGGGAATTATCATTGGTATTGTGCTATTCTTTCCACTTTTTGGAATTTCTGGATTAGCCTATGGTGTGGTGTTGGGATCGGCAGCACATTTTTTTGTGCAATTTTTTGAGGCACGTCGTCTCGGTTGGCGATTTAAACTGTCGTTTAGACTTCTGCCTGAAGTCAAGCGCATCTTCACATTGATGCTTCCTAGGATGATCGGATCAGGCGCAACACAATTCAATCTGGTTTTTATAACCTCCTTAGCCTCTCAGCTTCCGCAGGGAAGCCTATCCATTTTTAACCTTGCGAGCAATTTACAAAGTTTCCCGAGCAGCATCTTCGGTGTTTCATTGGCAGTCGCTAGCTTTCCTCATATTACAAAATTCGCTTCAGATAATAATCATGAGGCGTTTCAGAACATATTTTCATTACAATTTCGAAGAATTTTATATTTTATTGTACCGATATCGGTTTTGATCTTAATCTTACGAGCACAGCTTGTCAGGGTTATTCTAGGAAGCGGATCATTTGATTGGACCGACACCAGATTAACAGCTAATGCTTTGGGTATTTTTGCCGTGTCAATCTTTGCTCAAGGACTCATACCACTCGTCAGTCAGGCGTTTTATGCTCACGAAGATACAAAAACTCCAATGACAGTTGGTGTCATTAGTACTATTTTTAATAGTTTATTGGCTATGCCGTTGGCCCAAATGTATGGCGTGCTTGGCTTGACAGCGGCATTCAGCCTCGCTAGTATTGCTACTCTCGTCAGTCTTGCGGTTATACTCCATGTGCGTATCAAAGCCATACCCGAAAAAGAATTATTTAGCTCAGTTATTCGCATTGGTTTGGCAGCCTGTGGAGCTGGACTCATTTCATACGGAGCGCTTATTATTCTGGCCGAATTTTTGAACACAGCTACCTTTATTGGTATATTCTTGCAAGGTTTCATAGCTGGCCTGATAGGAATTATCAGTTACGGAATTATAACCCTGATGGCTAATTTTCCCGAAATTGCTTTTGCTCAATCATATTTTAATAAATACTTACGTCAAATTAGAACCGTATTCTCTCGGAATTAATGCAAATAAAAAATTTCTGTATCATAGCGCATATTGATCACGGTAAGTCAACGCTGGCTGACCGTTTTATTCAATTAACCAAAACCGTAGCAGAGCGCGATATGAAAGATCAACTCCTAGACCAGATGGAGTTAGAACGTGAGAAAGGGATTACTATCAAATTGCAGCCCGTTACTATGCAATGGAAAGGCGTTGAATTGAACCTGATTGATACCCCAGGTCATGTGGATTTTACGTATGAAGTTTCACGCTCCTTGGCTGCTGTTGAAGGAGCAATACTTCTTGTTGACGCTACTCAGGGAATTCAGGCGCAAACACTATCAAATTTGTTCTTAGCAATGGAACAAAATTTGACCATCATTCCCGTGGTAAATAAGATTGACTTACCTGCGGCAGATGTAGCAGCTACTAAAAAAGAGATTGTGACACTCCTTGGCTGTAATGAGGATGATATTCTGGCAATTTCTTCCAAGACAGGCGAGGGCGTTGAGGTGTTATTAGATCGGATAATAGCAGTAGTGCCTAATCCAAAAATTCCAGAAGCTCCATCAAAGGCACTTATCTTTGATTCGCTATATAATGAATTCAAGGGAATCGTCATCTATCTGCGAGTGATGTCTGGTAGCTTACGAAAAGGCGACACTATTCGTTTTCTTGCAAATAACGCTAAAGCAGAAGTACTCGAGGTTGGCCGGTTTAAGCCGCAGATGCTCGCTACAGGAGTCTTAGAGGCAGGCCAAATTGGCTATGTGATTACTAATATCAAAGCTATAGATAACGCTAAGGTCGGAGATACGATTACGAGTGAGCTTACAGGTTCTGTTGAGCCATTACCAGGATATAAGGAAGTGAAGCCCATGGTATATGCAGGCATCTTTCCGGAAGATGGAGCTGACTACAGTCAGCTACGAGAGGCTATTCTCAAATTGAAGTTAAATGACTCGGCGCTCCAATTCGAACCAGAAAATTCACCCGTTCTTGGTTTTGGTTTTCGCTGTGGCTTCTTAGGTCTATTACATTTAGAGATTTTTCAAGAACGTCTGGCTCGTGAATTTTCACTTCAGATAATTATTACTGCTCCTTCCGTTGCTTATCAAGTAGTACTGAAATCAAAAGCTGTTATCACAGTTACTTCAGCTAGTCTCCTGCCCGATCCGAGCGGAATTGAAAGTATATCAGAACCAATAGCAACCATGCATTTGTTGACGCCACAGCCATATATGGGCGGTTTGATGAATTATGTTTCAACTATGTTTGGTAGGTTGATAAATACTACATTTCTTGATGAACAGCGAGTACTGCTGCAGTACCAAATACCGCTGAGTAGTATTTTGACAGATTTTTATGACAAGATAAAAAATATCTCTTCAGGCTATGGATCATATAATTACGAGGTAAAAGGATACGAGCCTTGTGACGTTATTAAGTTAGATATTTTAGTCGCGGAAGAATTAGTACCAGCGCTCACGTCATTGGTGTACCGATCGCAAGCCCAAGAAATAGGAAAAAAAATAGTCTTTCAGCTGAAAGACGTGATACCAAAAAAACAATTTGTCATCAAAATTCAAGCAGCGGTAGGCGGTAAAATCGTGGCCTCTGAGCGAATATCTGCTTTACGCAAAGATGTTACGGCTAAATTATACGGAGGAGATGTGACCCGCAAGAGGAAATTGTTGGAGAAACAAAAAAAAGGAAAAAAACGTATGATGGAGTCTGGCAGTGTAGATATTCCTACTAGTGCCTATCTGACAATTCTCAAACGTTAAACAATCCCCGCAAAAGCCAACAAAATCATCGAGCTAATCACGATTCCAGACAAGAAAATCCACACAATCCTCGTTATAGTTTTCTTTTTCATACAACTAGTATACTCAAATACTGTGGTTATGACTAGGTTGAAAACTAGGCCTCAAATCTGGTATACTATAGGTCATGAGTCATGAGGAATCAAATTTTTTTGGACGATTATTAAAATCTAAAATTTTTTTTATTTTAATCATTATTTTGTTCCTTTTTAGCTCACTTGAGTTGCTCAATGAAATAGGCCGAAGAAACAAGATAAGTAATGAAATTAAGAAGCAAAAGCAGCAAATAGAGAAGCTAGAGCAGGAGAACACAGATCTTTCTAGCTTAATACAGTACTATAACACTAATAGCTACGTAGAATCAGAAGCTCGTAAAAAGCTTAATTTGAGTAAAAGTGGCGAATCGTTAGTCGTTATTGAAAACACAACTAAAGCAACTACCAGTGATCAGCAGATTGTTTCTAATCCGCAGCGCTGGTGGAACTACTTTCTAAAATAATGAAAAAATATCTATTTATAGCTATCCTAGCCCTACTCAGCATATCAGCTGTGTTATTGGGTCTGGAATACAGCATCGTGCCGAATCCGGTCGGCTTACGTTTGGCCTCGTGGATGAATCTTCCTTCGGTTCGTATAAACGATACCGTATTTTCTGTACGCGATTTATTAGCAGATCAAAAGTCTGTTAATACAGCGGCAGAGACAAAAGATTTAACACCAGCGCAGAAAACAGAGCTGGTTTTGTCAAAGATGAAACAGGAAGGGGTTATTAACTCCTTAATTAAGAACTATAAGTTAGAGATTAATGCTTCTGATGTTGCCAAGCTCCAAGATCAATTGTTACGTGGAGCCGACAACTCAGTGTTGGACGAGAAGGGTGTTGAAGAAGCCTTTGGCTATTCACGAGCAGATTTCACCAGACGAGTAGCAGTACCGTATTATAATCGACTGCAGTTGCAGAAATACTATATTCTCAATACTGACAATAAAGATAAAGAAACTATTTCAGGTATTCGCCAGCGACTTGTTGCTGGAGGCTCTGATTTCACTACAGAGACAAGGAATTTGAGCGGTCAGGATCCTGTAGATCATCTTATATCTGCTAAAGATCTCGTAGGAGAGTATGAGCACATTTCAAAAATTCCAGAAGGAGGATTCAGCGGTATTATAGCCAACTCTGATGGTTATCGACTGTATCAGGTCAAACATATTATTGAGGACGAAACAGATGGAACTTATTATCAACTTCTAGAGCTCTTTGTGCCGACTACCATCTTTCAAGAGAAATTAAATGAAGCTATGGCAACAGCAACTGAGCAGTGGTATATAAGAAAACCATCCGCGTAGGAGGTTATAGTTAACGTAGGTTGCGAATTATCTGGAGCCAATGAGAGGACTTGAACCTCCAACCTATGGTTTACGATACCATTGCTCTACCAGTTGAGCTACATTGGCTAATATAGAAACTATGAACAAAACATCAATACGATTCACACTAATTCTAGCATTCATTTTTGCCGGCGTCGTGGCTATGCGTCCAGTCAAGGCTGAGATTCAGGAGTTGCCACTGGCTCAAGGTAATACGCCCGTGACTTTTAGTCAAGGTATACAAGCCTCTATTATCAATACTGATACGTCGAGAGTATTCCTTGAGATTTTAGCTGACGAAAAGCAACTATATATTAATGCATTTCCGTTAGACTCAAAAATTAATTACCGCTTATCAATTACTGACCCAGCGCTATTGTCTGCTAATCCCACATTGAGAGCGCATAGCGGTAGTATGACCACTGATCAGCATCGCTTGGTCCTGCAGCGCAACAGCAATGGTGTAATACCAGTAGAAACGACTGTAGCGCAACCCATAGTGCCTCAAAGTGCAGCCCGTAGTACATCGGATGTAGCTGTTACGCCTACCAGTTTAAAAAAATTCAGAACAGTTGGTGAAATTGTTCTCTCTTCTGATAGTGCGGTTGATTCTGTGACAGCAGAAGTGAATATGCGAGAATATGATAATGCAGGATTAACACAAATTACTAAGGCCTACGATGTCTCTAATCCTCATAAACTTTCACTTACAGGACTTTTACGATATACTTATAATGGTTCCGGAACGCAGATTGCATATCAATTTGATTACGATACTTTGAGTTGGCTACAACTGCCAACATATAATGATATCAAGAATCATCAGGTATATTTTACAACGTCAGCGGCTTACGGAGCTATCGCAATCTTCAACTCAGCTAAATCATCAGATGGTATTGCTAGTTGGTATGATCAGTCACGGTACAAAAGTTTCAGTTACAAAGGCGGAAATTTTGCGGCTAGTAGAGATTATAGCAAGGGTACTAAACTGAAAGTCACCCGGAATAAAACAGGCGCCAGTGTCATCATAACGGTAAATGACTATGGTCCTGAGCTTCGTACAGGAAGAATACTCGATCTTGATAAACAAGCATTTCAACAGCTTGCAAGTACTGGGGCTGGAGAAATATACGTCACAATAGAGAAAATAGATGGTTAATATCAAAAATCTTTCTAAGATTTACAAACCAAAAATTAAAGCACTTAACGAAATCGATTTGGATATTGAGCCCGGTGAATTCGTGTCGATTGTTGGTCAGAGCGGAGCAGGAAAGTCGACGCTGATTAAAATGATAATCGCTGAGGAGAAACCAACTACAGGTACTATTAGTATAGGTGGTTGGGATATCACGAAGATTAAGCGGTCGGAAGTGCCTTTTTTACGTAAACAAATTGGTGTTATCTTTCAAGATTTTAAACTATTACCCAAGAAGACAGTTTATGAAAATGTAGCATTTGCTCTGGAGGTCTGTGGGGTCAAGGAAAATGAAGTTTCTGTCACGGTTCCGAAAATTTTGAAAATGGTTAATATACATGATAAGGCTGACCGATATCCTCGACAGTTGTCAGGAGGCGAGCAACAGCGCGTGGTTATTGCTAGAAGCCTAGTACACAAACCGAAGCTGCTTGTTGCTGATGAGCCGACAGGAAATCTTGATGCTATTAATACTCGTGAGATTGTAGATTTACTGTTGCAGATTAATGATATGGGTACAACGATACTCTTAGTAACTCACAATAGAGAAGTAGTGAATGGCCTGAAACAACGTGTGATAACTATGGAGAAGGGGTATATTATCTCCGATCAGAAGAAGGGTAAATATTTATTATAGTATGATACGTACAAAACGAATTTTTCATTTCGCTGGTCAGAATTTTATCCGCAATGCGTGGCTGTCAGTTGTTACATTGACTATCTTGGTTATCATGTTGCTGGCAGTGAATCTGATGGTCAGTGTTAACTTTGCAAAAAATGAATTACTGAAGAATGCTCAGACCAAGATCAATGTCACCGTCAATTTTAAACCCGTTGCGACTGAGCAGGACGTCAATAAATTAGCTGACGAACTACACGTCAGTGATAATGTCACAAGCGTTACTATTGTGACGCCTGATCAGCACCTTGAGAATTTTAAACGACTATTTCCAAATCTCAAAGATACAGTCTCGGTTCTAAATGAGAATCCACTTGGCTATCAACTGCAGGTCCGTGCCGACGATGCGCAGAAATACCAAGCAATCATTGATCAAATCGACAGCTCTTCATCTGCATCGTTAGTCGAGAGCCAAACGCTCTATGATTATCGAGATTTTTTGGCCAGTGCCGAGAAAACAATTGATCAATTCAATACCTTTGGCTTGATAATTGCTCTTATCTTCCTCCTTCTGGCCATTGTTGTCGTTTTCAATACTATACGTGTTAGCGTCTATACTCAACGTGAGGAAGTTGGTATTATGAAACTCGTTGGAGCTACCAATTGGTTTGTCAGAGCGCCGTTCCTGCTGGAAACTGTCTTCTACGCTTTAGCAGCTACTATGGTGACCTTCCTGATAACCTATGCTACACTCCGGTTTACCAATGTCATTAACTTCCAAATCGTTGACGGAGTACGGCTGAACCTTGAGGGGTATTACACCAGTAATTTTTGGATACTATTCCTCAGCCAATTCGCTGGCATTGCCCTGATTAATATAATTGCTACTACTGTAGCCTTGCGGCGCTATCTCAAAGTTTAGGTAAAACAAAAAACTGAGTCCTGCGACCCAGTTTTTTTATTATTTGACGTCCACGTATTTCGTCAGCTTGATGCTACCGTCGAATTTTCTTCGTTTCAGGTTACGGAATGAAACCTGACCAGAAGTGACGGCATAGAGAGTGTCATCATTACCTCTGCGGACATTAGTACCGGCATGGAACTTAGTACCGCGCTGTCTGATGATGATTGAGCCCGCATTTGCCTTCTCGCCGGCAAAAAGCTTCACACCGAGGCGTTGACTCTGGGAATCTCGGCCTAAACTAGTGGAACCTCCTGCTTTCTTATGTGCCATGTCAGTAAATTAGTAAATAATAATACAGTGAGAGTAGTTTAATATATTCCTCGATTTTCGTCAAGTAATACCTAGTAACATATTGACTGGGACACAATCGGTGCTATTATATTACGGCAAATTTAGTGCAACGGGCTGTTTTGACAGGAGGAACAATGAAAGCCAGAAGAAAACCTCGGACCCGTGGCAGCAGCCGGCGTGCTCGGCGTCTCCGCCGTCGGAAGAAGAGCGACTACTTCTTCCTTGGAGGAAGGAAGGGGAAATCACACGGAAGGATGTGGCTCAACAATCTGTCCGGCTATCACAAGTAGCATACAGGCCGAAAAAAA
>CAYYYA010000009.1:16764-21180 GCA_964475975.1 uncultured Gammaproteobacteria bacterium
TTCTGGACAAAGATAGGGGACATAGCTGAATTTGCTGGTTGGAGGCGGATGCAGTTTTTTTCTTTGTAGTATTTCTTCAGTGTAGCATAGGTATTATCTAATAATGCCACGACCACATCGCCATTTTGTGGATAAAAGTTACGCTCAACAATAACATAATCACCGTCTAGAATACCTTCTTCAATCATTGAGGAACCCTTAACCTTCAGCACATAGCTGTTAGGATTCTCCACGAGATTCTCCGGTACAGCGATTGATTCGCGCGTTTCTACTGCTTCAATTGGCTCTCCGGCAGTGATCAGGCCGACTAAGGGCAGCTCCAAGGTGCCTGACTCTAACTCTGTTGGCACAATATCAACTGAGCGGGCCATATTGGTTTCTTTCTGTAGATAGCCTTTCTCAACCAACGCAGCAATATGCTGATGGATAGTCGAAACAGAAGTGAGATGAAAGTGTTTGGCGATTTCGCGGTAGCTGGGCGCATATCCATGTGACAGAGCAAATTGTCCAATGAAGTCGAGAATTTCCTTTTGGCGTTTAGTTAGGTTCATAGACTTGTGGATAAATTATGATACAGTAAGTATACCGAACAAAATACGAAAATGCAATAACTATACTGTAAGTTCTCCGCAGATTGATAAAATAGTTGAATTGACTTAGTATTGAGACATGGAAGCTAAGATTGCCGAATTTCTTGAATCGCTAAAACCAGCGCTCCACAGCGACGGTGGTGATGTTGAGCTTGTTGATTTTGATGAGAAAACCAAAGTTTTACAGTTGCGCTTCCTTGGAGCGTGTAGTCATTGTTCTATATCTGACGTTACTTTGACCCGCTATATTCAGGAGGAGCTACAACAGGCCTTTCCTGAGATCTCCGAGGTCGTCTCAGTCTAGCCAATAATGGCTAAGATAGGTATAATAATGGCATGTTGCTAGGCACTAAAACAGTCTATGAAGTTTAGGTCACTTTGGCTATTTTTTCGTGAACGCTACGTGTCACTTTTTTTTAGTATTACCGTTATCATGGAAATTATAGCCGGCAGTATCATTGGTTTACGTCAACCGACCTATAGTGAAAGTATCACGCTTCATTATAATCGTTTCTATGGCATTGATCAGGTCGGGTCTTGGGTTTGGATGTGGATTTACTGGCTCGCAGTAATCGCTATCACGGTCCTTAATTTTAGTTTTGCGTATAATGTCTATACTCGTGACAAGTATATGAGCTACTATGTGCAAGTTGCCGCTGCGATGGTTGCCATTGGTTTCTTGCTCTATATCTTACTTATTGGCCCATTCTTATAATATGAATATTGAACTAATCAGATTGCTTATACTGAGTACCATTGCTTTTATCATTGCTATGGCTTTGACGCCTTTGCTGACATATTTTCTATATCGCTACAAATTAGGTGTATCCGTTCGCGATGAAGGCTCTACACCAGTCTACTCGAAGCTCCATAAAGACAAATCGGGAACACCGACAATGGGAGGTGTTATTATCTGGGTCACATTACTGTTAATGATTGGTGGTATTGCGCTTCTTAGTCGTTTGGATTTTGCTCCAACATGGTTGGCAAATCTGAATTTTTATTCCCGCTCCGAAACCTTATTACCACTTGGTGTACTTATATCTTCTGCGCTCGTTGGTCTTGTTGATGACTGGTTCAATGTACGAAGGCAGGGTGGAGGCAAAGGTGGCGGTCTGAAAGTTAAGCACCGTTTGCTGATCTACACCCTTATAGCTCTTGTTGGTGCTTTATGGTTCTATTTCAAATTGGACTGGGATATCCTTCATATACCATTTATCGGAGAATATAGCCTCGGTTGGTGGTATATCGTAGTCTTTATCTTTGTTATCGTGGCCACAGCCTTTTCTGTTAACGAGACAGATGGTCTCGACGGTTTAGCTGGTGGCGTCTTATTAACCTGCTTCGCTAGCTATGGGACGGTAGCTTTTTTACTTGGCAAATATGATTTAGCGGCTTTCTGCGCTGTTATTATTGGTGCTTTGCTGGCGTTCTTATGGTTTAATATTAATCCCGCTCGCTTTTTCATGGGTGACACAGGCGCTATGTCGCTAGGCATCACCCTTGGTGTAGTTGCCTTACTGACACAGTCAGCGCTCTTACTGCCGATTATTGGCTTTATCCTTTTGATAGAGTCCCTATCGGTCATCGTTCAATTGACCTCCAAGAAACTATTTAAGCGTAAAATATTTTTATCAACGCCTATTCATCATCACTTTGAAGCAATAGGCTGGTCCGAGCCAAAAGTTGTCATGCGTTTTTGGGTAATCTCTGCGGTAGCTTCTGCTTTAGGAATTATTTTGGCAATTTTAGATAAGACATTATCTTAACTCATGGTAGCAAAGCATCGAAGACTTCAAGCGCTCTGGACCAAGATATGGCATCCACTTTCTGCTCACTCAGGGCCGCATCAACCTGACTACGCCTTATTAATTCTTACGGGAATTATAATTTTTTTTGGCTTACTCATGCTGTCTTCAGCTACGTCGGTCAAAGGCTTTCAGGAGCAGGGTGACAGCTATTTTTTTATCAAGCAGCAAATCACGAGAGGTTTTATACCTGGCTGTATACTTTTTTTGCTGTTCATTAGAATTCCCTTCACGTATTTAAAAAAGTTTGACTGGCTATGGCTATTGGCAACTCTCGTTTTATTGGTGTTGGTATTTATACCTGGACTGAAGGTTGTTATTAATGGATCTCAGAGTTGGATTTCAGTGGCAGGCGTAACATTGCAGACGAGTGAGATGGCCAAGCTAACATTTATTATTTACCTAGCTATCTGGTTAGAATCCAAACAAAAAAGCGTTAAAGATTTTAGACATACGTTCATTCCATTTCTGATTCTCCTCGGTATCATCTGTGGCTTGATTTTGCTGCAACCAGATTTAGGAACGATGTTAATTTTCTTACTCGTGGCAACTCTGATGTATTTTGTCGCCGGTATGAAGCTGACACATCTCGGAATACTTGGAGGGCTATCAGGAATTGTTATGGCAATCATGATTAAAATAGCTCCGTATCGTCTGGAACGGTTGATGACTTTTTTGCATCCTGATTTTGATACTCAAGGTGCTGGTTATCAGCTCAAACAGGCTTTGATTGCCACAGGATCTGGTGGCTGGTTTGGCTTGGGACTAGGGCAATCACGTCAAAAATTCAATTATCTACCAGAAGTAGCTGCAGACTCAATCTTTGCAGTTATTGCCGAGGAATGGGGATTTATTTTCTGTGTCTTTCTATTGCTGCTCTATGTCTTACTCTGTCTTCGTGGGCTACGCATTGCTAAACGGGCACCTGATACCTTCTCCAAGCTTGTGGCTACCGGTATTATCGCCTGGATTACCATCCAAAGTCTCGTGAATATTGGAGCTATCATTGGCATACTGCCATTAACCGGTCTTCCCTTGCCATTTATTAGCTTAGGTGGTAGTAATTTGGCAGTGGTTATGATGGCTTTAGCTATTGTGACCAATATTTCTAAATACACCAAAACAGCATGAATAAGATATTGATAGCCGGCGGAGGCAGTTTGGGTCCAGTAGCACCATTAGCAGCTATTAAGGAGGCTTTTCCTGACGCTGACTATCTCTGTGTAACAACTCGCTCTGGTCCTGAGTTGGCATTCTTGAAAACGAGAGGTATTCGAACAGTCAGTATCTCCGCAGGTAAACTGCGGCGTTATCTTAGTTGGAAGAATATCACTGACATAATTAACCTGATTATCGGGTTAGTTCAATCATTATACATAGTAGCGAACTATAAGCCTGATATCATTCTGACTGCGGGCGGTTTCGTGGCTGTGCCTGTAGTAATAGCCGGTAAAATTTTGAGAAAAAAGATTTTTGTACATCAGCAGGACTTGAAGCTTGGGTTAGCTAATAAGCTTATGGCTCCATTGGCAACAACCGTGACATTAACCTTTGCTGACCAAGCTAAGCTCTTCCCCAAATCAAAAACAGTCTATACTGGCAATCCTGTCCGTCGGCTACCAGAGGTACCGGCTATAATCGAAAAACCGAATATTGTCATACTAGGCGGGGGACAAGGAGCGCGTGGATTAAATAGCTTTATTAATGATTTCATCCCGAGTCTAACTGAAACCTTTGTTATCCATCATATTCTCGGTAAATCTAATGGTGATCAAGGTCTGCAGCTCAAACATCCAAACTACCACTGGTATCGTTTCGTCGATGAGGAATTACCTTCTATGCTGGCAAACGCTTCTATTGTTATTACCCGTGGCGGAATCTCAACACTGACAGAGCTAGCAGCTCTGACGAAGCCTGTCATCATTATTCCTCTGCCAGATAGTCATCAGGTAGATAACGCCCGATACTTCCGTGATCAGAACTCAGCCTTACTGGTTAACCAAGGTCAAGGACAAGAG
>CAYYYA010000009.1:21280-28488 GCA_964475975.1 uncultured Gammaproteobacteria bacterium
ATACTTCCGTGATCAGAACTCAGCCTTACTGGTTAACCAAGGTCAAGGACAAGAGTTACTGCAGGCTATTAAGGTTCTCTCATCTGATCAACAACGTGCCACCACGCAAGCTGAGAATCTTCATAAGCTATTTAATCCTCAGGCAACTAAACAATACATAGCCTTAATAAAAAATAGCATTTCACTTGATATTGAGTTAAAACCTGTAGCTTATTTGTCAGGCATCGGCGGTATCGGACTATCTGCACTTGCCAGATATTTCCTCAACCAAAACTATAAAGTTGTAGGATCAGACTTAACCAAAAGTACTATCACAGAACAGTTAGAGTCGGACGGAGTAAAAATATTTTATCAGCAAGAAAAGAAAAATTTACCTTCCAATGTCAGCCTCTTTGTCTATTCATCAGCTTTACCGGCTAACCATGAGGAATTAGTGGAAGCTAAGCGGCTGCATATTCCCACCTATACTTATAATGAGTACTTAGGTTTATTGTCCGAAAAATATCGCACCATCGCTGTCTCTGGTACGCATGGTAAGACAACGACTACTGGCCTTATTGGCTACCTGACAAAAGAAGCGGGACTTGATCCGACTGTCATCGTCGGTGGTTTGATACCACAGCTCGAAGGCAACTTCGTAGCGGGGAACTCTGATATATTTGTAGTGGAGGCATGTGAGTATCGCTCTCATATGCTCAATATCAAGCCGAAGATTATTATATTAACAAATATTGAAGAAGATCATCTGGACTACTTCACTGATTTGAAGCACATTCAAAGTCAGTTCCAGAAATTCGTCGATGCCTTGCCACCTGATGGTATACTTATTCGCAATACCGATGATAGTAATTCCAACATTATTACTACCTCTCGTAATAGTATTACCTTTGGCATTGATACCACAGCTGATATACAGGCTGTTAATCTCCAGCTTAGTGGTCAGCAACAAGAATTTGATTTGAAGATACAGGGCGTTATCCAAGACCACATCACCCTCCATATACCAGGACGTTTCAATGTGTATAATGCCCTAGCAGCTATTGCCTTGGCTCAGCACTTAGGATTAGACCATGACATCGTCAAACGTTGTCTCGGAGCCTTCCATGGCTCGTGGAGACGATTTGAGAAGATTGGCTACTATCACGACTGTCCCGCTTATTCCGACTATGCTCATCATCCTACGGCGATACGAAAAACCATTGAAGCAGCGCAGAATTTTTATCCACAGAAAAAAATCTTCGTTATTTTCCAGCCGCATACATATACTAGGACCGAAACTTTGTTTGAGAGTTTCAGTCAGGCTTTTGGAGCTGCTGACCAGGTAATTATTACGAGTACCTATGGAGTGGCTGGACGAGATACAGGTGATCATCAGGATCCGGCTCAACAATTGAATCAGGAATTAGGCTCCAAGTCTCATTGGTACGCTTCTAATTGGCAGGAAGTAGAGAAGCTATTGGCAGAACACTGCAAGCCGGACAATATTTTATTATTCATGGGCGCGGGGAGTATTGATTCCTTAGCCCGCAATACGTTACGACATGCTTAATATTCAATCCAACATCAAGCTAGCAGACTTCACAACCTTCAAAGTAGGCGGACCTGCAGATTATTTCATTGTTGTTAATCAATCCGAAGAAACCCTAGAAGCCTTACGCTGGGCGCATGAGCAACAACTGCGCGTTTTCGTACTAGGAGGCGGTAGTAACGTTGTGTTCCCTGACGAAGGCTATCGCGGTCTGGTTATCAAGCTTAACTATAAGCAGTTAACTATTAATAACGAGCAGATTACTGTAGGAGCCGGCTTTAGTTTAGCTGATTTGATAACCGAAACTCTCAAAGCAGGGCTCGTGGGTTTAGAGTTTGCGGCTGGCATCCCAGGATCAGTCGGAGGAGCAGTCGTGGGTAATGCAGGTACCTATGGTCAAGACATGCATGATGTCTTGGACTATATCAACTATATTGATATCGATGAGTTGAAAGCCAAGCATATGAATACTACCGATGGAGACTTTGCTTATCGTCACAGCACATTCAAAGAGCATAATTACGTGGTAACTGAGGTGGCCTTGAGTCTGAAAAAGGGCGATACCGAAGCCAGTCAAAAGCTGATTGACGAACGACTCGCTCTGCGACATGCTAAGCATCCGACAGAACCGTCAGCCGGCTGTATTTTCAAAAATATTCTTATGGATCAGGTAGACACTGCCAAACTCATAGCACACGGGCTGGACCTGAAACCTTTTGAAGTTCATAACAAAATACCAGCAGGATTCCTTATTGATAATCTTGATTTGAAAGGTAAAACTATCGGCGGAGCACAGGTTTCACCGAAGCACGCTAATTATATAATCAATCTTGGTACTGCTACCGCAGCTGATATCAACACATTAGCCAGCGTTATCAAGCAACAGGTGCGCGATACCTACGGCATACAGTTGCAAGAAGAAGTTCGCTTCGTCTATAATTAACTTGTGATAGTATTAACGTAACTCTATAAATAAACCCTATGCCAGAATCAGCTCTACCACTCTCAGACGCGCAAAAAAACTTTACACCAGCTGTTAAACTTCGCTTCTCTCTATGGGAAACGATGATTACCGAGACAAGAACAGATGAAGCTATCAAACGCCAGATTGGGGATATTCTTAAAAAATTGCGAGATGAAGGACTCACCTCGTGGGATAATCTTCAGTTAGCCTTTGCTAGCACTATTCAGGGACTTGAGGATATCAATCAGACATGGAAGGCTAATACCAGCGAACCAGCTGTCCAAGCTTTGTTTCAAAATTTAAAAAAAGATATTGACGATTTGAAGACAGAGTTGTTTAATCCGGCAGCTTGAACTTTCTTATTCTTCATGCTAGGTTAACCTTATGAGTAGACAATTCTACGGCAAAAACCTTGAAATTACCGAGAGTTTACAGGAGTATTTGAACACCAAGCTTGATACACTCTATAAGCTGACTTCGGAAGTGCTTTCGTGTAGAGTAGATATCAGTCGGGATACTCATCATAATAAGGGCGATGTGTTCCGTGTTGAAATAAATTTTAATATTCCGGGTAAGTTATTACGGGTAGTAGAGCTTAGACCGGATGCTCGGGAAGCTATTGATCTTACCGTCAATAAGCTGATGGGACAACTCCGAGTCCAAAAAAATAAAAAGCTCTGGCAGAGAAAACTAAGCAGTATATTTAAGCGAACCTAAGAGCAATGTCAATTATTACGAAGCTATTTGGTGACGCCAATGTGCGTTTTTTAGATAACCTCCGAAACGAGGTTGCTTTTATCAATTCTAAAGAAGCGGAGTTAGCCGCTCTAACTGATGAACAACTAAAGACTAAAACCGCTGAGTTTCGTCAGAGATTAGCCGAAGGAGCTACTCTTGATGATTTAGCGCCTGAAGCTTTTGCTGTTGTTCGTGAAACTGGCAAGAGAACTTTGAATATGCGTCATTTTGACGTCCAACTTATTGGTGGTCTGGTGCTGCATCGAGGTCAGGTGGCTGAAATGCGCACCGGAGAAGGAAAAACACTTGTCTCAACACTAGCACTATACTTGAACGCATTAGAGGGGAAAGGAGCTCACCTTGTCACAGTCAATGATTATCTGGCAAAACGCGATGCTACTTGGATGGGTCAGATTTTTGATTTCTTAGGATTAACAGTTGGTGTCATTGTGCATGACAAAGCTTTTCTCTATGATGCTAGCCAGACTACTCCTGCAGAGGACAAGGAACGAGACATGGGTGTGACGGTTGAAGACGAATTTTTACGTCAGGTTCCACGTAAGGAAGCATATCAAGCCGATATTCTCTACGGTACTAATAATGAATTCGGCTTCGATCATCTACGCGATAATCTGACACAGAGTAAAGAAGAGCAAGTTCAGCGCGAATTAAACTACGCCATCGTCGATGAAGTTGATAGTATTTTGATTGATGAAGCCCGTACCCCGTTGATTATCTCTGCGCCTGATATGGAGTCAACTGATAAATACCTACAGTTTGCTAAGTTGGTAGAACAACTCGTGGAGAAGGAAGACTACAATGTTGATGAGAAGCTACGTGCAGCCACACTGACTGATGCTGGTATTACCAAGATGGAGAAGGCTCTCGGAGTTAATAACATTTATGAGGCTAATGGCATGGAGACTGTTCACCATATTGAACAAGCTTTGAAAGCCAAAACGTTATTCCAGCGTGATAAGCACTATGTTATCCGTGATGGTGAAGTCCTCATCGTTGATGAATTTACTGGTCGTCTGATGCAAGGACGTCGCTACTCTGAAGGGTTACATCAAGCTATCGAAGCTAAGGAAGGTGTAGCAATCCAGCGCGAGAACAAAACCATGGCTACAATCACGATTCAGAACTATTTCCGTCTCTATAAGAAGTTAGCTGGTATGACCGGTACAGCTGCCACCGAGGCAGAGGAGCTGAACAAAATTTACGGTTTAGAGGTTACTACTATTCCTACCAATAAAGACATGATTCGTCAGGATCTGTCAGACCGCATTTATAAGACGGAAAACGGTAAGTTTACAGCTGTTATTAATGAAGTGAAAGAGAGGCATGCCAAAGGTCAGCCAATTTTGATTGGTACTATTTCTATTGAAAAAAACGAGCTTCTCGGACTGTTATTAGAGCGTGAGGGTATTCCTTTTCATCTTTTGAATGCTAAACAACACGAGAAAGAGGCTGAAGTGTTAGCTCAAGCCGGTGCCAAAGGCGGCGTCACTATCGCTACCAACATGGCCGGTCGAGGTGTCGATATCAAGCTTGGTGGTCTGCCTTTTGACCAAGCTAAATATGACGAAGTAGTGGCACTCGGTGGTTTGCACGTCATTGGTACAGAGCGACACGAGTCACGACGCATAGATAATCAGCTCAGAGGTCGTGCAGGACGCCAAGGAGATCCTGGCAGCAGCCAATTCTACGTCTCTATGGACGATGATTTATTGCGTGTTTTCGGCTCTGACAGAATGAAAGGTATCATGAATGCCTTAGGATTACCTGAGGATGTGGCTATTGAAAACAAGATGATTTCCAAATCCATCGAGTCAGCTCAGAAAAAGGTTGAAGGACATAACTTTGATATCCGCAAACATCTGGTGGAATATGATGACGTTATCAATAAGCAACGTGAATATATCTACCACGAACGACAAACGATTTTGACGCAAGCAGCCGAGGCTAAAGCAGGCGAGCCAAGTCCATTGACGGAGCGATTGATGAAGGCCGTGAAAGACGAAATAATCTCTGTGGTAGGGTTTCATACTTCTGCTCCACATCGAGCTGAGTGGAATATTCAAGAAATCAAAGATACGATTAATACCATCTACCCTTTCACTCCAGAACAACAAGCGAAGGTTGATGAGATCATGGCTAAGACAAATGGCGATGAAGCTATGCGCGATGAGTTGGTAGACTTCCTTATCGGTCTGGCTGAGAGTACCTACGAGCAACTTCAAAAATATATTATTGAGACGATTGGACCTCTGGAGCCAGAAGCGACTAATCCTGTAACAGATGTTGAGAAGAGCGTGATGTTGCGTAGTCTCGACACACTGTGGGTAGAACATCTTGATACGATTCAACTGCTGCGTTCTGGTATAGGACTCCAAGGTTATGGCCAGCGGGATCCACTGGTAGAATATAAGCGCGAAGCACGACGATTATTCGATAATCTACTGAACGCTATTCGCAGCCAAATAGCCCACACTATCTATAAAGTCTCCATAGCCAAGAAGCCCGGAGAGCCTCAAAACAGCCAGCCACTGCTCGTGGAGCAGAAGTCTGAGGTACAAGCCTTCTCAGGCCAAGAACAGGTCAAACAAGAGCAGATAATGACTCCCAAACCAACTGATGAAGAGGGGAACAAAATTGGCCGTAATGATCCATGCTACTGTGGCTCTGGTAAAAAGTATAAGAAATGCCACGGAGCATAATTATATGTCAAAAGTAATACAAACTGTTGACGAACTTATTGAGAGTGTCAGGTTTGTTGTCGCAGAGAGCTCTGCAATGTCCATGGCAATTCTCAACGAAACATTTCCCATCACATCAGTCACTATTTTTTCACATTCAGATTCAGAGTTTGAAATACTAAAAGGTTTACTGCAGCAACTGGGTAAACCTTTTAATTTTAATAATGGTCCGAGAGTAGAGTTGTATAAACCAATCATTTTTGGTCCACATCAAATAACACATCTGCGTATCAGACAACCGGACGCAGAACGACCACAGATTGGTTGTAATGACTTTGATACCGACTATGCAGGTTTTAAAGAAAAGTATATAACCTTGCACCCGGAAAATCTAAGTTTAATCACTCGGCCAGAATACGAAATGATAGAGTTCCATCATCCGGAATTTAATGTACTAGCTTATGTCGTCTCAAATTAAACTCGGTGAATACGAACATTATAAAGGGCATCATTGCAGAGTTTTATTTTTAGCGAAACACAGTGAGACACTTGAAGATATGGTGGTCTATGAAGAGCTGTATGAAAATGAGCTGGGTAACATTTGGGTCCGTCCGTTGGCTATGTTTATTGAGCAGGTTGAGGTCAATGGTATAAAGGTGCCGAGGTTTAAACTCGTAAATTAATCGATAAAATATATGGACACGGAAGCGAATAAACGAAAGATTCTAGAATTTGTGAAGACTCAACCACTTGGGGTTATTTCAACGATTTCACCCAATGGCCAGCCACAAGGAGCCGTCGTCGGCATCGCTGAGCATGATGATCTATCAATTATCTTCGGTACGTTCAATCATTACCGCAAGTTCAGAAATATCAAGCATAATCCGCGAGTATCTTTTGTTATTGGTTGGGAGGATATTACAGTCCAGTATGAAGGCTTAGCTGAGGAACTTACTGGTGCAGAGCGCGATCAGGCTGTTCAGAGTCATACTGCTAAAATTCCTTCAGCTGTTAAGTTTGCTCATCTCCCGGAGCAAACCTATTTCCGTGTCAAACCAACTTGGATCAAATACACTGACTATTCCAATAGTTCTCTGTATGGCGAGGTGTTTGAGGTAATATTTTCTTAATACTATGTCTGAATTCAAACTCAAACCCGGGCAGGTTGATTTCACGAATATCCGCTGGGCTCCAGTTATCAATTGTCTTGTCAGATACGACGACAAATTCCTCGTCGTGCAGCGCAATGCTGCTATGCGACTGTATCCTAATTTTTGGA
>CAYYYA010000010.1:0-8538 GCA_964475975.1 uncultured Gammaproteobacteria bacterium
CTATGGTCAAAGAACGAGCTAGAACGTATCGTCTGATCGTCAATATTTTTATTGCATTGACGCTTTTTATGATGGCAGCGATATTACACCTAACGTTGAGCACCGCCACCATCACCTTACCGCAGAAAACAGATAACTTTGTCTTCGACGCGCCACTTACACTGAGCAAACAAGCAGGTGATGGCAGCCTCTACGGTGAGATACAATCTGTCGAGATTACGGATAATGCAACCCAGCCAGTAGCGCAGAAGACTACGGATAGTGATACTGCTGGCGTTAGTGTCACGGTTATTAATAAATCAGCCAAGGCTCAACCATTGGTCAAGACTACACGCTTTCTCTCGGCTGATGGACATTTATTCCGTTTGCAGTCTGCGGTCAATATACCGGCCGGTGGTCAGGCCAAAGGCTACCTCGTAGCAGATCAAAAGGGTGATGACTACCTGATACCAGCACAGAAATTCACCATCCCAGGACTCTGGGCAGGTTTGCAAGACACTATCTATGGTCAGAGCACTGAGACTGCCAGCTTCAAGCAACTCTCGGCTCAAGCACTGACTGACGGTGATATCAAAGAAGCGAGTGATAACCTGATGGAAGCGATGAAAGCCAAGGCGATAGCTCAACTGCAGGCCAAACTGCCGGATAATGTGAAGTTAAATGCTGATCAAGTTGTTGGACATATTACGAATCAAGATGTAGACGCCAAGGTTGGTGATACGGTAGACTCTTTCACTATTACTATTACTGCTACCTTTGACGCTATGGTTTTCGATCCTGAAGCCTTATTAACCTTGACCAAAACCAAGCTCAAAGAACAGTTGCCGGATAATGTCTCTGTGGTGACTTCAAACGATTCCTCTTTTAGCTATGCGCTGACTGCTATCAGTACCTCAACAGAAACAGCCGAGGTCAAAGTGCATCTCGAAGCGAACGTCACAACGGGAGCATTCATCAAAGATTTTATTAACCCTAAGACCCTCCGTGGTATGACCGCAGCTGAAGCAGAACAGTATCTCGCTAACCAAGGCTTACCAGGAGCCCACGTGACACTCTCCCCTTTCTGGGTTACACGCGTACCAAGCTTAGAAGATCACATCATCATCAAGAGTAACAATCAATAATAAAAAACATCTTCTGACTATGAAGATGTTTTTTATTATTGATATTAATCCGAAGCCAAATCTTTGATCAATTGAGCGAGAACCTGCTCCTCTTCTTTGGTTAGTGGTCGTTTAGCTTTGGCACGCTCCAAGGTAGTGAGCTCTTCTTTCATATGTTCTTGCCACTGACGTATGGTCCTATTATCTACTGCCGGTTTCACGCTGGTTGAGCGAGCTTCTGCTGCTTGATGATAGTGCCGGAAATGATGATTGAGATACCAGATGATCACCAGAAGCAGCAGTATCATGCCAAGCATAATCATTAAAAGCAACAAGGCATTCAGGCCGAAGATTGTAGCCTGAGCTAGCTGCATATCGGTCACTACTACAGTTACTCGATCTGTTTCTGGACTTTTGGCACCGTCAGACTGCTGAGTGATAGCCCAATAGCGATAGGCACCGTGAGCCAGACCTTTGGACCAGACCATGGTGAAATCACCTTGAGCATCGGTTTTGACATAATCATCGGTCACATTGCCATCAGGATCCTGTACATACAACGTAACTTTGGTATTAGGATAACTATTACCAGTGATCTTCAGTAGGTCGCCTACTTTCAGAGTGGTAGGATAATCTATAAATACCGGCGGTTCTAATGATGCACTACTGGTCGGTGGTGTGGTATCTACCTGAAAACGGAAATGACTGGTGGCGCTCCAGCCAGCCTTGTTGCTAATACGCAAATGGAAATAATGAACACCGTCGGTGATGTTATCTACCGAAGCTGATCGCACCAGTCCCAGAGAAAGCTCTTTCGGGTTTGTCGTTGGTTGTTCATCCACCAGATAGCTAACACCCGTTGCATCGGCAGGCAGATTCCAACTAAACGTCGCTGAAGTACTCTGATACCAAGCATTAGAATCAGCATGAGTTGAAGACGTTATAGCAGCTGGCGCTGGAGCTTTCGGGTCAACAACTACCGGTTGATCTACTTTTGATCCGGCATTGGGATCTGTAGGTGCTGGCGGAGGCGTAGCATCGGCAGCTATCAAAGATAAAGAAGCTCCGGAAACGCCTGTTAGTATATTGGTGCCGAGGCCGTCGTTGGCCAGAATAGAAGCTCCGGAAATCCCCAAAGCAGCCGTACCGGCTGCTTTGACTTTGAAATTGACCGTCAAAACCTTACCTCCATTACCGATATAACCCGGATTTAAAACCACACTTTCAAAAGCTACATTACCAGCAGTATTGGAAAAACTCGGCTCACGGATCCATAATCCAAAGACTGATCCTTCTTTGGACAAACTCGTAACCTCAAGTAACGTAGGTGGGAAAGTCAACGAACCAGCAACGGTATTTAACGCTTGATCAGGACTGGAAGCATATATCGATAACTTGAAAGTGGAACCAACTTTGTATTCAGCTGTTTTCGGAGAAACGGACAAGGAAGCGGCTGTTGCTTGCTGGATGCCCGCTATCTGCCAACCGATAATCAAAACGGCCATCAGTACCAAGCACGATCGTCTGATGGTTCGCGGTAGCATTAGATTGTTCTTTTTTTGCGCCACCATATAAATATCAATGCTGCGATAATTACTATAAGTATACTATAGATCCAGAGCCAAGAATACGGTACGAGAGAGGACGGCGGTAGAGAAACGACACGGGCATTGCCAGCGTTATCAATTGCCCGAATAAAAATCGTGCTGTGCAAATTTTGATCGTGCAGCTGATACGGACTAGTTGCTGGAATCCACGCCTCTGACCGAGGATTGCTGGCCGAACCGCTGACTTCTTGGATTTCATAACGTGAAACTCCAGACTGCTTGTCTTGGGCGCTAAAAACCACAAACCAAGCATTGTTGTACAACGTTCTATCTCGGGAAACAATCGGCGTGAAATCCTCCGGCTGCTCCGTATCATCATGGAAATTCAGAATTGAGGATGGCGACTCGGTAATCAAAGGATTAACATCTATGATTGCAGTGCGTACCGTCACCGGTACTGAAGTTCCTTGACCGTCATTGGCGTAGGCTTTGACGGCATCTACCGACAATGTCTCGCTACCGCCTGAAGCCCCTGTCAGGACCAGAGAGAACACAATAGCCTGACGACCAGAGTATCCCGTTGGAATCATACCAGCGAAGGGTATGTCGTGGCCTTGGGCGGGTATCGACGGAGGTGTCACCCAGAGCGCAACTACCGAATTAGCATTAATAATCTTCTCCAGTTTAAGTGAATTGCCGGTCAGATGAATAGTTCCCTCAATAGCATTTATACTTTGGTCCTCCGTATCCAGCATGACATCAGCAACGAAGGTGTGCTGCAGATTGACCGTTGATGCCGGCAGACGCCAAAACAATTCAGCTGCTGTAACTGACTGTCCAATTCCACTAAGCCAGCAAATACTGCCGGCGATTATCATGATGGTTAAAATTTTCTTCATATCATCCTGTCCAATAATAAGCCATAATACTAAAATCGGTCAGATCAACTTTGCCGTCGTCATTGAGATCAATACTTTTTGGCGGATTCGGACGCTTATACCAATAAGCTGAAACGGAAAAGTCAACGATATTTATCCTACCGTCGCCGTTGATATCGCTGCGCTCTTTCTTTTCATCCGCTTCTTTGGTCACAGTCTTGGTACCGACTGCGAAGCCGACTGCCGCACTATCAGGACTAACTTGCGCCTCGACACTGGTCTTGGCTTGAGCAGTGTGCTGACCGACTTCCAATGGACTCGTGTCATAGCTATAGACATAGGCACCGATAGGATCACTGTGTGCTGTCAGTACAATTTCCTGATCAGAATGCAAACGAATATTAATGTTGCTATCAGGTACGGTCTGACCAAAAAGCGTAATGGTATCACCGCGTTTGACCTGTGACTTATCCACATCTAATGTCGGCGCGATAAATATATCAGAAATATTAGTGATCACTCCTGAAGTGACGAAAATCGGAAAAGAGAAAGACGATGTGCGCCGGCTGTCATTATCCTGACCATAGAGAGAAAACAAATAGTTACCAGATGCCAGTCCTGTCAGGGCGACATAGAATTTAGCATCAGGACCCGCTATGGTAGTGACTGCAATCTGACCGTCTTTCAGGATTGTAATACGACTCAAGGGAAAAGCTCGTCCAGCAAAGGTCACAGAAGTCTGCGCCGGCAATGGTGGTAAGGTACCGCCACCGCCTCCTCCTCCACCACCACGTGGAGGTGGCGTAGAACCACCAGGAGATTCAACATTCGCACTGATAGAAATCTGAAGATCAGAAGTTATATCTAAAGCCAAAACTACTGGTGCGAGTGCCAGTAGCAACAGTCCCATGATAACGGGAATGATATATGGTTTTTCTCCGCTCATGCCTCATCGTGATCGAGCAGCAACTTTAGCTCGTTTAATAATCCAGCGGTTATACCGTTTCAGACCAGTACCAAAGATAAAGTAAGCGGCTACAGCCAAGATAAGAATCAGGCTGAGCAGTTGCCATGGTATCAGCCAGAAGACCAGAGTCTGGCTAACTGTTTGATTAGTAGCACCATAGCTCAAAACAATATTGGCGGTATAGCGACCAAAATGGAAATGCTGTAACTCTCTTCCGACCTGCGACCAAAAACCCTGATGGGCCGACTCGGGCAAGGCCTGACCCCAGACAACATTAAACTTACGAATACTATCAGGCAATATATTACCCTCTGATGGATTCGCTGACAGGGTAGCTGATGTAAGACCAAACATATTGCGGACTACGACAGAGCCAGTTGGCTTAATCCTGTCACCGCCGTTATTCTGAAAACGATAATACAGATTCACCGGCTCTGAAGAGAAAACGCTTTTTTTGCCTTCGGCGAAAAATTCTAACAACCCTCCCTTTTCGGATACAGGACCGGAGACTTTCAACAGTACTAGAATACCGATACGACCGCCGATAGCCACCTGTACCTGTCCTTGCTTCTCTGGTGGAGTTGTCCCGAGGAAAATAGCGGCAAAATTACCACCTGCTTCAGCGTTACTTGGAATAGTGATGCTGAAAGGCACCGTCTGCTTCTCCCCTGGTTTCAGCGTGATTGATCCTGGAGCAGTAATCCACGTAGCCAAACCGTCTTTGGCTGGAATGAAGTTTGGCGTACCGGTTTCGCCTTGGGCTTCGAAATTTTCAAAGGTAGAATAAAAGGTTTTTTCACCAGCTTCGTCATTTGTCACCACAAACTCACTGTGCACTGTCGTACCAGGATCACCCGTGATCTCTAGACGAACAGGTGAAACAGAAACAGCTTTCGCAGTCTGTGGTTTAAGAATATAGCCGCCGGCGATTAATAAAAAAACCACCACACCGGCTACAATAATGGTCTGTGGAGATTTTTTATACATCGATCAAAGGGTAAGTATTAAATCGTCAAATAACACCACTAGAAAGTCGCCGTACCGGTATAGGTCAAGGTAGCAGTATACGACCCAGCTTCTGTCGTAGAAGTAATATTAGCAAGGTAGCGGGCTGAATAGGTTGTATTAGCTGAAGCGCCGCTGGCAGAAGCAATCTGACTTGAAGTACTGCCATCGGCAGCATAAGCAAAGCCTGAAGCGGCATACGGTGCAGTGACCGTACCTGCGCCTCCACTGGCAGCAAATCTGACACCAAATTGCTCACTTCCTGCAGAGGAAGCCGTATTGGAAGCACCGATAGCATCAATTGAGTTAAGTCCTGAAGTCAGCGTAGCTCCTTTGACAGTAATGACATAGCCGCTAGCGGAATTAGTAGCAGCAACGATATTATGAGCAGTCTGTTCAGAAGTATCGCCGTTGGTATCACCAGTTGCATAGCGAGCGTTAGAAGCAGTCAATGTACCGAACCCAATGGTATTATCGCTGACACTGAAGCTAAGAGACTGATTGACCGTAGCAGAGACAGCGACTTGGTCGTCAGTAATCAAATATACAGAGATTGTACCAGTATCACCGAAAGATCCTGCAATAGTGATGTCATACTGCGTATTGTTGGTTGAAGCGTTGATTGAGTTGGTGCTGTTATAGGTGATAATTACTTTATCGCTTGGCGCTAAAACAGCAGCACCTGTACCATCCGAGGGAGCTGTAAGAGTCAATACTCTATTCTGTGTACCGGAGAAAACAGCGCCCCAAGCGGTAGCAGAGGGCGAAGCCGCCAATGTTTCCGTTGTTTCTAAACCAGTAGAAGCACCGTGGGTAAAGGTAACTGTACCGATGGTTTTACTGGTGAAGTTGAAGTCTGCGGGAAAGGTAATAACAATATCATCGGTATTCTGATTGGCACCGGTCGGTGTCGTGAATTTCAATACATGGCTGGAGGCAGTAGAAACCTTGGAGCTTGACATCGTGTCAGACAAAGCCGTCAGCGCAGCAGCGTGTGCCACAGGAATAGTCGGTACGTACAGGTGAAAGGCCCAGACCATAATTGACACCAAGAGAATACGAGCAGTGATTCTTCGATTTTGTTTCAATTTCATTTTTGGCTAGCGTTAAAAATTATACACAGTCCTTTTTCGAGATAATTATACCATAAAATAACGTATGCACCAATAATTATATTCTAACCTAAAAGGTAGCCGAGGCAGTGTAGGTGTACGTTCCTTGATAGTCTCCTGCTTCGGTCGTATTAGTAATATTAGCCAAATATCTGATGGAATATGTGGTGGCGGCCGATGAACCAGAAACAGAAGCTACTTGGCTGGAAGTATTGGCAGTGGCATCATAGGCAAAGCCGGAGGCCGCATACGGTGCAGTCACTGAACCTGAACCGCCGCTCGCCGTCGCCCGTAGACCAAACTGCTCAAAACCAACTGCTGGAGCGGTATTGCTAGCGCCGATGGCCGTCACCGTGTTGCCGCCTGAAGTCAGCGTTGCTCCCTGCACAGTGATGATATAGCCACTACTAGCACTGGTAGCAGCTATGAGCTGATGCGCTTCTGTCTCCGTGGCAGAGCCAACCGTATCACCGGTGGCATAGCGTGAGGCGCTGGCGCTTAGGGCGCCGAAGCCAATGGTATTATCCGAGACCGAGAAGCTCAATGTCTGCCCACCAGCGATAGATACTTGTGGATAGATAGTATACGTGTAGTTCGTGGCGGAGCTAGTATTGGTCACACGAAAACAATACGTCCCGCCGCCAGTAGCTGAAGCCGTAGCCTGTAGACTGTATTCCAGCTCAACAAACGAATCACTCGGTAGCGACAGGCTAGCCACTTGGCTGGAAGTATCTTTGATAGCAGCATTGGAAGTCAAAAAAGTTTTATTAGCATCGGTCATACCGCCGATACCGGTAGCAATGTTAGTTGTGTTATTACCATCCGTCAGGTTAGTGGAGTTCGCCATATCCCAATCCCCGCCTCCAGCGCCGACATCAGTCCAACTACTGATCGCTGAGCAAGTGCTGGACAGCAGTCCGTACTCTAAACGAAACTGCTGCGCTGCATAGGCCAGCCGCGTACCACCAGAATTAGTAATTTCCACACGCAGACGCTTGGTCGTCAGTGTGGCTAGATTGGCTAGTAATGTATCCTGAGTACCGCTGGTAGCTGAAGTGGCCGCCGCTTCTGAACCGTCATCATTGCGCCAGTGATAGTGAATCTGCTCGTACTGCGGTTTGGTTGGCTCAAATAAAAATTTCAAAATGCCAGCCAAGTCATAGAAGCTGGTCGAGGTAGCGCTGGTATTGGCCGTCTGGCCGCCAGCGTGAAAAAGTTTGAATGTCGTGGAGGTTGAAGTCCCGCCGATGCTGTTCAACTGATGCTGGACACCAAAGCTGGTCGAGGTAGCAAAATAAGCCTGAGCCACTGGGATACTATACCAGCTACAGACATACACTATAATCAAAGCTAATAACAAACACTGCTTCACAGTACAGTTATTTAGTTGGATGAATGATGGTCATCACTTGCGCTTTTGGACCCACCGCTTCCCAATAGGAAATCTTGGCTCTATCAATCATCAGAAAATTCTCCGGTGCAGAAACTTCTTGGGTACCACGTTTGATGAGATTGCTTGTCGTAGTATCACCGACCGTCACTGACTGGATATAATACACATCAGTCAATTTCATGGTACTGCTGGTCAGACCACGCAGATGTCCATAAAGCACCTGATTATTATCCAGATACACTGCTATATAGGTATTGGAATAGGTCAAACCTAATGTCTGAAGACGGATATATAGTCCAGGACCTGCACATAAAAGAATAACAATAAGAGCGAGACAAATCACGGTAACCTGAATCCCTATTGCCTGCTCTCTAAACGATGCCAGAGAAAATATTTTTTTGGCCATATGTTTGTTTTTATAAAAATTTTTAATAAGGGTTATACCAGCTTCCTTCGGCTCCTTGGTCAGCACGGATTAGGTAGTAGGTGGAAGTTGCTAGTTGTAAGTTGAAAGTTGAAAGTGATTGCTCCCA
>CAYYYA010000010.1:8638-18230 GCA_964475975.1 uncultured Gammaproteobacteria bacterium
ACATTTTTATTTGGCATCTTTGATAACTTTGAGCTCAACTACAATATCAGAAACCACGTTCCAATAGTGTTGCTGGGCAAACCGGCGAGCTTCTTCTGATTTTTTGTCCCAGGGATCGTTAAAATAAGCTGTCATATTAGTCACCTCAAAATTACACTTGATAGGATAATGATCTAGCTTTTCCCGCTCACGCCAAGTCTTTTGATAATAGAGCCAGGTGAATTCTGATATGCTGCGGGTATGTGTAGGATCTCCTGTGGCACGCATTGAAGTGTAATACGGTGCCAAAAAAGTAACCTTAGCGCCGTGCTGGCAGATACGCCACACCTCATCCATGAATTTCATCAGATCTTTGGTGTGTTCGACATAATGTGCCGCATAGGCTTCCTCAACTGAGTTATCCGCAAATGGCTCCCAAGGGAATTTCTCCAAATCCCAAACAAAATCCACCTCAGGCCCGGGAAATATATCCACACCTTTGAACCCCAGTCTTTTATTCTGTCCGCAGGCGATATCCAGCTTAATACCCATACTGTTAATTATTGATTACATACTGATAAGTTGCTACCGAGACCTCTTTCATAAAGGCGGTTGCCTTCTCTTCATCACCACCATTAGAGCCGAGGCATATAATGTAGGGTCGGCGGGGCGCGTAGACAATTCCACAGTCAACAAATGTTTCTTGGTTCGGCGCGATACCAACTTTATGTGCCACCACAATGCCGTCTGGAATACCGGCGACTATCTTTTCATTGAATCTGGTATGAGTCAATTTATCAAGAATCATCTGCGAATGTTCAGGGTTAATAAAGGTGGCATTATACAAGGCCAAGAACATATTTGACAACAGTTTGACAGTGATTTTGTCATACTTAGGTTGCTCGCCAAATACATTATAGTCCCAACCCATAGCCTGATACACTTCGTCCAGTGGACTACTAAGACCAATACGGTTGAGAGATTTCATAACAGCGTTAGCAGCGGTATTATCTGAGTCCTGCAACATATACGTCATTAATTCCTCCAATGAATAATTCTTACCAGCCCCGACTTTATAGAGATCTCCGAAATCCTCATTTAAATCCTGTTGCTCCAGACTATAGGTAGCACTCAAATCAATCAAACCCTGCTCTACCGACCGCAACAACGTCATCGCCAAAGGCACTTTCACAGTACTAGCACCAGTAAATAACTCCCGTTCGTTCACGCCGACCCAAGCTGCATTATTGAGGTAGGAAAAATAGATATAGGTGTGTTGGGGATATTTCTTTTGGATCTCATCGAACTGACTACGAAGGGGTTGAAAGTTAATGATATAGTGACTAGCCTGTTTGCTTATCACCGTAGGATTAAGGAGTACCTGAGTATCACTGTTTTCATGTGTTATTAACTGCTCCGTCGGTTGAGTGCGCTTTCTTACTACCAAAAAAGTAAAAAAACTCGCTGCTGTAGCAATTATTATTATGAGAATAATTACTGTTTTCCACTTTACCATACGACCTCCGACTGAGGATCAAGATGACCCACCTTGACTCGCGTATCACAGGCAACTCGGTAACCGAGTTTACGAATATTTTCAAAAAAATACAGATCTTGTGTATACATTTTTATCCCTTCCTGAGGATCATACTCATTCAACGTCCGAAACCATGGTTGCGGCACCCGAGAATCACGGAAAATATCCATCTTAAATAATGTGAAGCCCATGCCCAAGCCGTCGCAGGGCTGGATCTCTACTTGCGGTGGTTGCGGACGAAAATGCAGATCATCCGTCTTACCCTCGCCATAGATCATCGGCTGACCATGTTCACCCTTAGTCCAATACAAACCGCCAACTACATCATAGTCGTTCATCGATTCATATAGTTTCAATAAACCATCCGGCGGCGGTAAATTATCTTCCTCCATGGTCAGGATATATTTCCATTTCGATAATTCTGGATTAGCCAAAATCTGAGCGATCATATTATTATAAGCATCCCCTACTTCCATACCAACAGCAAAGACCTTGGTACTCTTCTGATTCATAGGTGTGATCAATGACCACCAGGCGGACACGACTTTACAATGAATCATTCCCCGTGTCGGAATAATAATAACTGTAGAAACATCCTTGTAGCTATTACCTTGGAGAATTGAGTTGACTCCAACCTCATTGAGAAGCCCACCTCGTTCGACAGCTAGATTTTTGATCGGTACTATTGACATTGGTTAGAAATTCGTTTCGTAATTGTTGAACAAAATATAAGGGGAAAATCCGGCCCAGGCACTGGCACCGACAATCTGCGCCTTAGTGATACTCGAAGGCATAGCAGTAGAAAAAGAAGTGCCGTAGTGTCCCCAATAAGGAAACCATTTGAAACTATTAGCAGTTGCAGCTGACACACCCCATGTACCAGAAATTTGATTTGATGTTCCTTGACGATGACCTATCCATGAAGCTTGAGCAGCGAAATTTGATGACCGCTGCCAGACTGCGACCCAATACGGCGTCTGACTGAAGGTAGGCTGAACATTAAACTGACTTGAATGAAAGGTCAAGAAACGCGGACCGTGACTGACAGCACTATTGGATGTCGCTGCACCGACAGCAAATGAGCTAGAAGCACTAAAGGCTAATGACAGTGTACTAGCATTCATGGTGTAGAAGCCTATGCTATAACTCTGGGTATTGGACGATGAGCTGGCAGTAGCAGTGACGTTACCTGATAACATCAGCCGTATCGTATTGGCAGTTATATTACCGGGGAAAGCCTCGCCACCATTAAGCGGGAAGATAGCCATCGTAGCGTTGGAAAATGCCTGGTTGACAGAGGCAGCGCCTGCGCCCGGACGATTCAAATAGTAGTCTAGTGTCGGCGCTGCTCCACCGCCGGCGCTAATGCCGATGGTATGTACCCCGCCGGCGCCAGTAATTTGAGATAAGGTGATACCGTTCTGTCCCGAAAATACGATAGTACCTGTTTGCGCTCCAGTATCCCCAACCGTATTTCCAATATTAGACACGCCGAAAGCATTGAGTCCGGAGATACTCATCGTCTGAGCATTTTGGCTAATGCTTACCCCGTTGATACCTGACCAGACCACGGTACCGGAGGAAATAGCCGAGCCGGCGCTCGCTTCTTTGATGCCCACGATAGTTCCTAGATTGCCAATCTCTTGAATACTGCCGTTATCACAAACAAGAGCACGGCTATTAGTCGTGTTGTACCACAGTGTACCCGAAGTAGTACAAGCTCCACCGATGGTATCAGAGCCGCTATTTTTGACGTCCAGAGCTAAGAATTTCGGGCTGCTGACACCGGTACCTGTACCGATCTGCACCTTGCCGTTAGTAATATCAGTTTTCAATAAGGTACTGTAAACATTGGCAGCTGAAATAGCATAGCCCGTTGCAGCGATACGCTGACGTGGCCCTAAAGTCTCATACGTTTCATCACCGTTGGTACAGCTGGCGCCTACCTTGGTAGCTGCTTCGACGTTCAGATATACTGTATCATTACTGTAGAAATCATAATCCAAGGTGTCTGCGCTGCCGATTAAAGCGTTGAAAACACCGTCTGTAACGGTAATGCTGCTGCCTGTAGGAGAACCGGTTGGCCAGAGCTTCGTACCGCCGGTAATATCGGGTCCGTCGTAGATAGAAAATTTAAAACAATAATCAGTACCAGTCCCGCCTAATGGATTACCACTGGCATCAGTCAGTCTGCCTTCATAAGACAAAACACTGGCCACACCGGTAGCTGCCTGCGAGCCATCCGGCCAGATGACATGTGCTGCCAGACTGACGTAGACGAAAATAGATAAAACACCCTCAACGAGGAATAAAACCGCCCATAGCAAACGCGAACGCTGCCTTTTGCCGGTAAATTTTACACCCCGCTTGGTTATGGACATGTTAGAAATTCAGCTGCTGAAAAATGGTATCGACACGATCAAAAGACTCGGCAAAAGCTTCTGTCAGACTAGCTGAAGAGCTTGGATGTCCGACGAAATGACTGTTGAAATGCAGCCCAATCTCAATTGGTGACACGACTTTGAAAAAGTATGTCTGCTGTTCTCGGCCGTTGGGCTTACGGATCGTGAATTGCCAGCCAAAATCAGCCACGTCATCAATAGTAGCGGACGAAACAAAATTTGCCAGAATATGCTGCTGCGGGATCACCTCATCAGTCCTGACCATGACGTCATAATTGAATCCATAGGAATCTGACGGACTGCCTTTGGCTATCGCTTGATACAGACGGAAGCCATCAGAAGCCAAAAATGATTTGTTCAGATCAACTCCAGAACTGTCCTCGAAGCGGAGACGATTTTTCTCCTGAATAATCTTCAGCTGCAGCTTGGGAAACTGAAATACCCGCAGGCCCATCACCGGATCATCGACATAACTACAGCCTTGATTTTGCTCGGTAGTAAAGTGACCAAAAACTTCTTGCGGATCCAGCTTGATGTTGGTATCAGTCGGCAGGACAAAAACCATGTTGGCGTGATGGATGCTTTTGGCTGTCAATTTCATAGAATTATTGTTGTTCTTCTTCAATCTTAGAGCCGATGGTAATGGGCACTAGAGCGCTGGCAGGCTTCCATGGACCCTCTGCTCCTTGAGCGCCAATCATCAGATAATACGTACCCACCGATAAGGTATCAGGAATAGTGATTAAATCAAACTGAAAGGCGCCTCCAACGCAGGGTTTGGCAATATTGACGGCGTAGGCGCCGGGATTTTGGCGATAATCATCAGCATTCTTATACAAGAGAACTACATAGCGATCAGCTGTGCAGCTGCCGCTGATAATCATTGATTTGCCAGAAACCGAAGCCTCAATCGCAGGAGCTTGGGAGATAGTTTGAGGCGCTTTTTCATCCAGCTTCAGGACTTTCAGATCTTCACGACTATACCACGGTAAGATGGCGGTAGTCGGAATAGCAGTACCAGCTGATGAAAACAATAAATGTCGCTTGGCTATAAGTGAGGGTGCTGGTGGTTCGATGGGAGCAGGAGCTGGTGCAACAGCTTCATCGCTAGGCAAGACTTCCGTCGCTTGATCGTTCGGGACTTGAGCCTCCTGATCTCCTGGAGTCAAAGCGTCATTCAACTCAGTCAATGAATCTCCTGTAGTATTAACTAAATCCGACAAAAATTCATTTGTTTGATCGCCGAGATCCTCAATAGCTTCAACAAATGTAGGATTGTATTGGGTCTCCAACCACATGCCGTCAAGTGTAACTGTTGGCTGCTGATCAAAGGTTGATCGAGCAGATAGCACGACTTGCAAAGAATTAATCTGCTCCCAAGAGGTAACTGGGATAGCCGGCTGGAAACTGCGCCAATTATTCATAGTGACCCAACCCAGAGATTTCCAGTTCAAACCGTCAAAGCTGTATTCAACCTCAAGAAAGCCGCTATCATGTGGAGCTTCAATGCTGGGAGCTGGCGCTGGATCGATGGTAATAGGCTCGGGCGTAGGCTCTGGAGTCGGTTCGATAACCGGTAGCGGCTCAATCTGGATCGGCTCTGGAGCAGGAGTTGGTTCTGGTACGATCTCAGGTGCAGGCGTGGGATTTTCGTCCGTTGCAGCCAGCTGTAGCGGCTCTGAATGAGCGAATTGAGCCTGAACAGGCGCCCCAAGATCAGTTGGCTCTGGTGGGGTCGCGATAGGCGCTTCAGGTGTTGACTCTGCTGGCTCTGGAGCTGGGATACTATCTGGTTGCGGATCTGGCACTATCGGCTGAATCTGATCAGTAGCATCAATATTCCAAGAGAACATCAATACTGCTTTGGTAGGAGGATTATCATGTGTTTCAGATTGAAAATAGCCGCAAAACATATCAGCCAATGTGTCTTTCAAAACAGCAGAATTAGCGCTATCAAAATCAGAAGCCGGCGCTTGTTGATCCAAGCTCGGCTGTCCTCCAGCGTTTTGTGGATTCTGCCAGCCACCGAGACAGTAGCTAGGGTACACCCGCGATTCTGCAGCTTTGACCCCGAGACCTGAGGGAAAGGAAAAAACCAAGACAATAAGCAAGATAAGCAACCCAATTCCCCATCGAGAGTAGAGCCAATGTTGCTTCACCAACCGATGATGCACCTGACGCAAAAATGAATTAAACCTACCCGCTTTTATTATTTCTTCTTTCTCAGGGTTATGTACCTTTTTTTTCATTTTAACTTAAAATTTACAGGGTAAAAAAAGCCCCATTCTTGAAAAAATTATAACACAAATTCCAAATTTTCGTAAGCATTTTTCATTTGACAACATACAATCTCCGCTCTATGATACATAGTGCAGTGATTGAGCTAGTTACCACCTAGCTATCTCCTGAAAACAGGAGCTTTCCCATGAACTAAACTGCCCTCATGAGTGCTACCCCTGACTCGCGTCAAGGTTTTGGTAGAATTCGGGTGGAACCACCCTGAGCTTGCCGAAGGGTCCCGAAGCTAATTAGCTTTGGTTTTTTTAATTATATGGACAACAAGGAACAACTAAACAATCTCCGTCACTCCGTCGCTCATCTCCTAGCAGCAGCTGTCATGGAGCTCTGGCCAGACACCAAGCGCACAATCGGTCCTGCTATCGATAATGGTTTTTATTTTGATTTCGAATTCAAAAAACCAATATCCGAATCAGATTTCCCAGCAATTGAAAAAAAGATGAGAGAGCTTTTGCCAAGCTGGACCAGCTTCGAGCGCCATGAGCTTAGCGCTGAGGAAGCAAAAAAAGAGTATCCTCATAATGAATACAAACATGAGCTCATCGATCAATTTAGTCAGGAAGGTCAGGTCTTAACCTTCTATAAATCAGGAAATTATTGGGATCTCTGCCGCGGCGGACATTGCGACCATCCGGAGAAAGAGATGCAACACTTCAAGCTCCTGTCTGTCGCCGGTGCCTACTGGCGTGGTGATGAGAATAACACCATGCTGACACGTATCTACGGCACTGCTTTCCCGACAGCCGAAGAATTACAGCACTATCTCGATATGCAGGAGGAAGCCAAGAAGCGCGATCATCGTAAGATTGGTAAAGAATTAGATCTTTTTGTCTTTTCAGAACTCGTTGGTTCCGGGCTGCCGCTGTTCACACCGCGCGGCACTATTATCCGCCGAGAGCTCGAAAGCTACATCGGCAATCTGCGGGAAGAACAGGGTTTCCAAAAAGTTTGGATTCCTCATATCGCCAAAACTGACTTGTACAAGACTTCGGGGCATTGGGATAAATTTGAAGACGATCTTTTTCATGTGAAAAGTAAGAAAACAGAAAGCGGCTTTGTCCTCAAACCGATGAACTGCCCCCATCATGCGCAAATTTTCGCCGCTGGCAAACGCAGCTACCGAGAGATGCCGGTACGGTATGCTGAAACGACTACTATCTACCGTGATGAGAACACCGGCCAACTCCAAGGTCTAACCCGCGTCCGATCAATTACTCAGGATGATTCACATGTTTTCTGCCGCGTCGATCAGATCCAACAAGAATTTGATATTGCTTATAGCTTAATCACTACGCTTTATTCAGTTATCGGTATGGATTTGAAAGTTCGCCTCTCAACTCATGATCCAAAACAGCCAGAAAAATATCTAGGAAGTTCAGAAGTTTGGAGCAGAATGGAGAATGAGCTTCAAGCTATGCTCAAAGCCAAAGGAAGAGCATTTGAAGTTGGCGAAGGAGAAGCAGCCTTCTACGGACCAAAGCTTGATTTCATGGGAGTTGACTCATTGGGACGGGAGTGGCAGCTAGCGACTATCCAAGTTGATTTCAATCAACCAGAACGTTTCCAACTGGCCTTCACTAATGAAAAAAATGAGGATGAGCGCCCAGTAATGATCCATGTGGCCGTCATGGGATCGACCGAGCGCTTCATGGGTGTCTTAATAGAACATTATGCCGGCAACTTCCCCGCTTGGCTCTCCCCTGTTCAAGTCATACTCCTGCCCGTTAGTGACACTTTCAATCCAGCAGCAGAAAAATTAGCAGCAGACTGGAGACAGCTTGGTATCCGTGCGGATGTAGACACAAATGCTGAAACTCTTGGTAATAAAATACGTAAAGCCAGCGCGTTGAAAATACCGTATCAAATTGCCTTCGGACAAAAAGAAGCTGACGGTGCTGACCTACAAGTGCGTGTCCGTGGTCAAGAGAAACAAACAATGATCAAAGCGGAGCTGTTTCAAGTTGCAGTTCAAAAAATTATCTCAGAGCGCTTGCTTGATTTATCGCTGTAGTTGATAAAAATAATGCGACCCTTGAACTCTTCTGAGTCCAAGGGTCTTCTGTCTGTATGGAGGCGAACGCTCGTCTTCTAGGCTGCGGCTTTCAGTTTGGCACACAGGCCATTGAAGACCTCGCCCTGATTGACCCCTTCCGGAATGAAGACCACATCGGGCAGCGACGCTGACTTACGATCCTCGTTGAGGACCAGCCAGTAAAAACGCCGCGGGTGATCGTGGGGCTTAAAAAAAAGCTCGCCAGCACGAAGCTCTAGATACTGGGCCAACTGAATCCCGCGATGAGCGATGACCAAATACGGCCCACCTCGCCCGTCGGAAGACACCTCCCAGATTTCGCCGACTTCGGTCACAGTTTCAACGTCTCCTTCTCCGTACCAGATCTCAGACAAGGACAAGAATGACCTCCTATCTGCGGGACGTGAAAGACGGTCAACGACCGATGAACAATAGCGTTTTATAGCCTAAAACATTTAAGCATTTTGGTCAATAACTAATATTGAGTAGCAACAACCGCAATACCTGCTATAATATCTAATATGCCAACCAAAGCAGAAAAACGTCAGCTCTTGAAAGATAAGCTACGAAAAAAACGTGCCTCACTCTCGCAGCAAGTACAGCGTCGGATCAGAACCAAAACGCCTAAGATTTCTGTTAATTTTAAATAATGACTAAACTACTACCGAAACCTAAAGTTATCGTAATCCTCGGACCGACTGCTTCTGGTAAATCACAACTTGCTCTTAATCTCGCTATCAAATTCGACGGCGAAATAGTATCCGCAGACTCACGACATGTCTATCGTGAGTTTAATATTGGTACAAATAAAGAATCAGCCGAAGAGCTAGCTCAAATCCCCCATTACCTGATTAATATTTCCAAGCCAACTGAGCAAGTCTATTTGCCTGATTATCAAAAACAAGCATTTGAAGCTATTGATAGTATTATTACTAAAGAAAAATTACCGTTTCTGGTCGGTGGCACAGGCCTATATCTATCAGCGGTCATTGAAAATTATCAAATACCTGATGTAGCTCCGCAGCCAGGATTGCGTAAAGAGCTAGAGAAGCTAACTACTGACGAACTGACGTTCCGTCTGAAAAAATTTGATCCAGAAGGCAGTCAGCTAATTTACCAAAATAATCGATTGAAGTTAATCCGCGCCATTGAATTCGCTGAAGTCAGCGGACAAAGTATGATTGCCAATAAACGTACGGCTGAACCAAAACATGACTACTGTGTTATTGGTATTGAAGTCGAACGAGAGAAACTCTATCAGACAATAAATAAACGTGTCTTTGAAATGCTCGACCGTGGATTAGAACAAGAAGTAAAAAAACTCTCAGCTAAGTATGGTTGGGA
>CAYYYA010000010.1:18330-26846 GCA_964475975.1 uncultured Gammaproteobacteria bacterium
AGTAAGGTTTCCTTGCCAGCTTTATATTGTGCTACCATTTCCGGTTGCTCGGAAATAATCTGCTGAACCAGCGATTCAAGCGAACCTTCGTCATTATCTTGATGTAAATCTAATCGTTCGGCAATAGCGTGAGGATCTTCTCCAGTCTGCATCATTTCATTGAAGATAAGCTGAGCCGCAGAACTGTTGATCTTACCCTGATAGACCATAATGATAAATTCAGCTAAATCTTCTGAGGTTATTTTAACTTCAGAAAAATCAAAATTACCAGAATTTAAATGTTTAAATAACTCCGTTGTAATCCACGAGAAGGCTAGACGAGCTAGCTTCTTGCCGGATTTCTGCCACATCTCCTCAACACTACCATCAACTTCACCTGAAGATTCTAGCCAGTTTTTTAATTCACTGACTGTGTTTTCAAAATAAGCTGCCACTTCTTTATCAGCTGATAATACTTCAGCGTCAGCATAACTCAGGAAGTATTCTGTTTGAAATCTCGTTCGTTTGGCATGTGGTAATTCTGGCAAAGCATTCTTGACCTCCTCTACTTCATCTGAGCTAATCTCTACCAATGGTAAGTCTGGTTCAGGGAAATAGCGATAATCATTACTCTCCTCCTTGCTGCGCTGTAGCAGAGTAACTTCCTCTTCATCATTCCAACCACGCGTGGTGGATTCCGTAGGCTGCTTGCCTTCACGCCAAAGCTCTGTCTGACGATCAATCTCAAAAGCCAAGGCTCGTTCTACCGAACGGAAGGAGTTCATATTCTTCACTTCAGTTTTAGGATAAAACTTGATATCACCAACAGGCCGTAAGGAAATATTAGCGTCACAACGCATTTGGCCTTTTTCCATATCCGCTTCGCTGACACCGAGATACCGAGCAATCAAACGAATTTCTTGCAAAAACTTCTTGGCTTCAGCCGGACTGCGAAAATCAGGCTTGGTAACCATTTCTACCAGTGGCACACCTGCTCGGTTGAAGTTGACCAACGTCTTCTCACCTTGATGAATATTCTTACCAGCATCCTCCTCGAGATGAAGGCGCTCAATGCCGAAGCGATGCTCTCTGCCCTCCACCTGGAGGATAATATGACCATCGGTGGCTAATGGTTCGTCGAACTGAGTAATCTGATAGCCTTTCGGCAAATCGGGATAAAAATAATTTTTGCGATCAAATTTTGACTTACGATTAACATAGGCATTGAGCGCCAAAGCTAACTTCATACCTTGCTCAACGGCTACTCGATTTATCACTGGCAATGTTCCTGGATGACCAAGGCAGACCGGACACACATTGGTATTCGGATCAATACCGTTACCTTGGTCACCATTAGCACAACTACAAAACATCTTACTCTTAGTTTTGAGCTGCAGGTGAATTTCTAGTCCGATGATTGGTTCTAATTCCATTATTTTTAAAATTGAAAACGCTCAGTGATAAGACGCCAAATTTCCTCATGGATATTATCAATTGTATCATTAGCGTTAATAGGAAGCCAATTGTAATCTCGTCCAAGCTCCTCGTGGGCTACGGCTACCCGGGCCATTAGCTCATCATCTGTTTCATGTTTGTGATTATGCTCCCGCGCTTCGAGAAATCGTTTACCCTGAAATAAAAAGGCAATATCGGGCTGTAATAAATGACTATTCACTCTTTCTAAAAAAGCACGATCAATACCAGCTCCGATTCCCCAACTGATTCCAGTACCGAGGTAATCCTCCCCAACTATCCAATGCCCCGCAGCAAGCTGTTCTTGCAACTGCTGCTGATATTGCGTGCGATTCAATACGTGAATCAATTGAAATTCTCGTGCACTGAGACCGTGAGGATTGCCGTGCCGTAAGTATTCGTTCAAGAGCGGTCCGGATGGCTCCAAATCGTATAAGCCGTACTTTAAATAAGCAGACTGCAAACCCTGCTGCTTCAATCTATCAACCAATAATCGTGCTTGGGTACTTTTGCCTAAATTATTAATACCATAGAGCACTATCAGCTTGCCTGTCATACTGCTTTGCGTTTGGCGTTGCATAGACGACATAATGGCAAATAAGCCTCTTTACCTCCAACTTCGAAACGGGCCTTTGATTGGGACTTACGGTAGGTACGTGTAGCATTATCCTTCAGACAATCAGCACAGATGGCCTGTAATTTTTCTATATGCTCGGCGATGCCCATCAGCTCTTTGGTCGCTTCAAAAGCTTTGTCTTCAGCGTCGAGGTCCAATCCTGCTGTGATCACTTCCTTACCAGCAGCAGCCAGCTGCTCAGCAATCTCGGTCAGCTTCTCTGCGGGGAAAAAATGAATCTCATCAATACCAACAACCTCATAGTCTGCTGCCGCGGCCAATATATGCTCCGGATCTTCAATAACGATAGAAGCCAAACGGTTATTATCATGCGTGACCACATCTGTCTCGCTGTATCTGTTGTCTAATTTTGGTTTGAATAATATAACTTTACGATCAGCTATTTGTGCTCGTTTCAGATACCACAGCAGTCTACTGGTCTTACCAGAGAACATGCAGCCTGAGATGACACGGATACTTGAGTTGGACATGGTTTGTGTAAATTGGTTATTGCGAGTCCTGTACTCAGGACGTGGCAATCTAGTTAATATTTGATAAGAAGCGTGGGTAGAACTGATTGACTAGATTGCTTCGCCCGCTTGTTGCCGGTCTCGCAAAAACCAGTCAATAAATACTTAATTCTTATTTTCCTGTTGTTGCGTTTTCTCATCTAACAACTTTTCCTTCACTCTCTGTTTCGCCTCTGCATCTCCTCTGCTCCAGAAATAATCGCCGTGGTCGACAAACTTCATTCCTTCAGAGCGCCAAGTCGATGCTTTGGCAATTTCTTTGTGCAGCAACTGGCAGACCTTACGATACTGTGGATGACCTTGAGGTGTAGTTCGAAGCTCTAACAAATGATAAGCTTCACGTTCATTGAAGGCAATAACCCATCGGACTTTATGTCCATGCAGAGTCACGTATGATGCCTGATCAGGGAAATCAGCTAACAGTTTCTCATAGAGCGCAGCCACTTTCTCGTGGCAGGCCATCAGTTTATCAGCATAACCTGCTCTAGCTACATCATCAGGCACGATAAATCCTAAACGTGGACTAAATCTCTGACGCAGCTGACTCGTCATACGATGCCGCTCTAAATCCTTGTAGGTCCCAAAATCAGTAATCAGATCAAAGGTATACATATAGCCGCTCTCGAGGGCTCGATAGGGACGATCACGTCTGGTAGCGCGATCTCCAATGTAAGCGTGACGAATCTTTTCTTGTGTCTCTACTGGCAACTGTCGTATTGTTTTAATGAGCTGTCGTAATGGATGGCGACTGTACTCGTATAACATCAAACCATAGGTCAAATAATCTCGTTCACGCTGCATGAGTTCTGTTAATTGTTCTGGAGTTATCAATGTCTGATTGAATACAAGCGTATTAATATCTTCTGTTATTTCCAGCTCGCCGTGACCCATCAAAACCACCGCCTCCTCTGACTGCGGCTCGACTGTAGTTAGAATATTTTCAGCTAGTGTTTGCATCTTCTGTCGTACCGCTATTCTGTACTCGCTTTTTTGTGCACGTTTGACATAGTGCGGGATGACTTGATCAAGCTGTTTCTTGGCACGCTCAGCTAGACTCTGTGCTTCTGGTAATGCTGTTGTCATTAAATGCGACAGTACTCCTTGGAAAAATCTGCCATTACCAAAAAGTCCAACGTTCGTCAGCGTTGCCAAGGGTAAGATACTACGGAGAGAATCACAGGCCTTGGTGCGAATGTCAGAATTATAGGTGATGGTGAAAGCCTTTTTATCCTTCTCCTCTGTCAGATCAGCTAATCGTTGCTTCTCTCCTTTCCCTAAAACATCGTACTCAGCCTCTTCGATCGGCTTCAATCCTTGATAGTAGGCTTTCATGGGCTCAATCAAATCGCAGTACGTCTGGAAGACAAAATCCAACGTCTGCTCGTATTCTGAACCGACCGCAGAAGCCATGATCAAAGGATCTCGATAATAACGAAAGTGTCCCGCCTCATCTTTCTGATCATAGAACACATAGCGAGTTGATTGCTCAATCGGTGATCCGCCGATACGGCGATCTTCGATCTCTTTAGTAGCGAGGATAGAAATATTTTCGACTGAGAGATGAGCTCCTTCGAGCTCTCCGACAGAATCATCACCGTAGGCGATCAGTACACGTTCGATAAGCTCAGATGCATGCTGGACATCAACTAACCCCTCTTTGACAAACTCCTTGAGCAACACCTCTCGAAAACCTCCTTTGGCTCGACTGTAACGAGCATAGACTGAGCCCACCATTCCCATTAGGTTCGTCACACAAAAAATATCACCATCCGTATCGGTGACGTATTTTTTTAATATTTCTTTTTCTTCTGAAGTAAATAATGACATACGATTATTGACCAGTCGAGCCAAACCCGCCCTCGGCTCGAATTGTATCAGTTAATGCTAAGCTTTCCACGAACTGTGGATGTTCAATTTTTTGAAATAACACTTGCGCTACTTTGTCTCCTGCTTTCAGTGTCTGAGATTCGGTTGATGTATTATATATAACTACAGCCCACTCACCACGATAGCTAGCATCGATGACACCCGCTAAGCAAGTTAAACCCCGTTTACTAGCGAGACCGCTCTTATCATGAAATAAGGCAACATAATCAGCTGAAAACTCTGCCGCCAAACCAAGAGGAATAGTTTGCCGTTCGTTAGGCTGTAAAATGACGTCGTGTATACAAAACAAATCAGCGCCTGCATCGTCCTCGTGCGCATATTCTGGCAGTCGAGCTTCTGGGTACAATTTTTTAAATTTAACTTCCATGTTGTAGTTGTCTGATAATACTGTCGATTTGCTGATGCAGATCATCAACCGTCCCGTTATTGTTTATAACAAAATCAGCAGTCGCCATCACCTCTGGGATCGACAGCTCTGTCTCTGCTAAATGATCGTGCAAAAATTCTTCCCACGTCTTAGAAGCGTCATCAGGATTCTCCCCTCTGCTGATCAATCGTTGATAGCGAATTTTCTCATCGGCTTCAATAGCGATGAGCTTAAACTCAGGGATGGTACGTAAATGAACGATGTCTGCCATACGACGTATGCCCTCGACTGCGATGACAGCCTGTTGATCGTTACGTACATCTTCTGCCATTACTTTCGCCAATAGGTCCTCACCAAAGCGCTGACGCAGTATCGTTGACAGGTCTTGCATATTAGCACGATTGTGTGGAATATAGAGACGCTGCAAGACATCACGAAGCACCGTAGAAAAACGATAGTTACTCGCCCCATATTTCTCAGTCATATACGAAGCCACGGTGCCTTTACCACACGCTAATTGTCCGGTAAAACCTAAAATAATTTTAGCCATTGGTTAGTGTTACATCGCCCTCGGCGGCTTTCTTATCTTCGATATCATGGCTAAAGAGCTGAGATAAACTCTGCTCCCATTCTGGATTACGCTCATACATATCAACTTCAATGCCAGCTTCTTTCAGGTAATCTAGCGCTTGAGTTCCGCGGTAAATTTTACCTACTACGACACGCTTGATACCGGCGGTGACGATATATTTAGCGCAGTGAATGCAAGGATTGTAAGTAGCATAGAGCGTGCCACCTTCGGTACTTGAACCCTGCAAGACAGCAACCTGCAGAATAGCATTATGCTCTGCGTGAATGGTTCTGACACAATGACCCTCTTCCAAGAGATGTCCTACCTCCAAACAATTAGGTCTACCAGAAGGCGCCCCGTTATATCCTGTGGCTATGATACGATTCTGCTTGACCAAAATAGCGCCTACTGACAAACGATCGCAGGAACTGCGTGTCGCCACGATACGAGTCATGGCCATGAAGTAGTCATCCCAAGATGGACGATATGGTGTCATTGTTGTGGCTGTTAATTATAACGGCAAACTGGTTGTATTCTAGCAAAAAAAGACTGCGACTCCAATGCCTTGACCAGACATAAAATACGTAGTATAAAATAAGCAATTTTGTTCCCAGTTAGTCATTCATAAGGCTCGAATGGAGGTCCCCATGTCCGATGGTGATACTGGATTGCCCGATAATGGTGACGGCTGTCCCAAAAGAAATCCAGTCTGCAATCATCTCAGTCCGGTTACGAAAAGGCTGTACAACAGCCGTTACTGCATGGATTGTGGCGCAGTGATCAATCCTAATGCCACGGTGCTCAATGGCTGTGAACAACGCCACGAACAGGTCATAGATGCCGGCAAGACCTACTGCGGAGACTGTGGTCAACCCCTCTGACAGCTCCGCATCGACACAAACAAAAGCGCGTTCCCGGAGGGAACGCGCTTTATCCATTTAAAACTTTATACGTGATTAAAGACTCACTTTAACCGAAGGTCCCATGGAGGTTGATAGATAGAGAGCTTGGAGATAGTTAGCTTTGAGCTTAGCTTCTGGCTTAGCAGCCTTCAAGGCCGTGACGAAAGCTTCATAATTCTCCTTCAGCTGTTCCGGAGTGAAGCTGACCTTACCGATGATCACGTGGATATTACCGAAAGAATCGTTCTTGAAAGAGATCTTACCTTGCTTCAACTCGGTGATAGTCTGAGTCACTTTAGTCGTGATGGTACCAGTCTTAGGATTTGGCATCAGACCTTTCTGACCGAGAATACGGGCAATACCAGCTAATTCTTTCATCATATCTGGCGTAGCAATAGCTACATCGAAATCACACTTGCTGGTTTTCTTGATTTCTTCAATCACATCCTTATTACCAACGATATCTGCGCCAGCTTTCTTAGCTTCAGTCACGTGCTCATCGCCGACGAAAGCAGCAATACGTACTTTCTTACCACTACCGTGTGGCAATCCAACCATAGCGCGAACGAGCTGATCGCTTTGCTTGGGATCAATACCAAGCTTAGCGTGAACTTCCACCGAAGCGTCAAATTTGACCTTAGAAGTTTCTTTCATGAGAACTAAAGCCTCATCTACTGTGTAAACTTTCTTCGGATCCACTTTACTCTTTGCCTCTTTCAGGCGCTTGCTGATTTTCATAGTTGTTGTATTTGTGTGGTACAAACCCGCGTCAGACGCAGTCCCACTTTAATTAGTTTTAAGTTGAAAGTTGTAGGTTGTAAGTAAATGCGCGATGCCTACTTACAACTTGCAACTTTAATCTTTATTTAACGGTCAATCCCATCTGTCGCGCAGTACCTTCGATGATCTTCATTGCAGCTTCAATGTCATTAGCATTCAGATCGGGCATTTTGACTTCGGCAATCTGACGTACCTGATCTTTGGTCACAGAGCCGACTTTCTCCTGCAATGGTTTACCAGAGCCCTTCTCAACACCAGCAGCTTTTTTCAAAAGCTCTGAAGCTGGAGGAGTCTTCATGATAAAGTCGAACGAACGGTCCTCATAGATAGTGATCTCTACCGGAACGGTTGTACCCATCTTATCACGAGTTGCCTCGTTAAAGCGGGCACAAAAGTCTTGAATATTAACACCTTGAGGTCCAAGAGCAGTACCGACTGGAGGAGCTGGATTCGCAGCACCACCGGCGACCTGCAGTTTGATTTTTGCTTTAATTGCTTTTGCCATAGATAGTAAATGATATATTAATCTGACTACGAGCTAGATTGATTAGAAGCGGATCTTTCTAGTTTGTATTTAAATATTCGTAATACGTAATTCGTAATAGCGATGCTGCCATATTACGTATTACGAATTACGCCGTACCCCTATAACTTCTTCACCTGTAAATAATCTAATTCTACTGGAGTTTCTCGACCGAAGACGGAAATCAGAACTTTAACTTTGCCACGAGCTCCATCAATCTCGCTAACCTTACCTTCGTAATTTTTGAACGGTCCGTCGATGATTTTGACCATGGTGTTTACAGCCACATCAATCTTATACTCTGGCTCCTCTACACCCATACGCTGTTGCAGACCTTTAATCTCCTCATCAGAGATTGGGGTCGGTGTCGTACCGGATCCGATGAAACCAGTAACATTTGGGGTATTACGTACGACGTACCACGAAGCATCAGTCACGATCATACTAATCAAAACGTAACCTGGAAAAATTTTCTCTCGTACTGTTTTGCGTTTTCCGTTTTTGATTTTAATCTTGGTCTCAGTTGGAATCAAGACATCAAAAATCTTATCTTCCATATCCATAGACTCGATACGCTGTTTCAAATTGCGGGCAACATTTTCTTCATAGCCAGAATAGGTATGCAACACATACCACCGTTTACCCTGCTGTAAGACTTGTTTTGGCATATTATTTCAAAACTGTTTGTAAGGCAAAAGTTAAAATATAGTCCACTCCGCCCAAGAAAATGGCCACAATAGCGGAAACAACAATCACTTCGATAGTATACTGGACCGTTTGCTTGCGGCTTGGCCAAACGACCTTCATCAATTCCAGCCGAGAAGCTTTGAAATAGTTGATTATTTTATTCATTTTGTTTGTGCCTTAGTTAGATTTTTATCTAAATTT
>CAYYYA010000011.1:0-8538 GCA_964475975.1 uncultured Gammaproteobacteria bacterium
TGTCAAGTAGCCATGAGTGCGTATTTGGATTAGGCTATAGATAGCTATGAAATTGTCCGCCCTACAGGTTCATATCCTCAAATCCTGCTATGGTAAGCCCAGTATTGCCAAGGAAGATTTTTTGGCCTTTTATCAGCAAAAGAAGGTCTTAGAAGAGACAGCTTTGAAGGATATTGGTAAAAGCATCGATCGTCTGGTGCAGAAGGATTTACTGAAAGCTCAAGGTGTCAAAACAGCCAAAAAATGGTATACTTCCACCGTTCAGTTGACCTATCACGGCGAGAAAATTGCCCGAAAATTGCTGAGTGACCAGCCTAAACTATTTAGATAATTTAAAAACTCTATGACAAATAAAAAACTGATCAAAATGCTCGACGAATGGGGTATTGATTATGAAGTATTGAAGCACAAAACTGTCTTCACTGCCCATGATGTTGCAGCTACATTGAAGACCAAGTTAGACGATATCGTTAAAACATTGGTCATCGAAGCTGATAAACAATTTTATCTCGTTTCACTACCAGCTACCAAGAATGTTGATTTTGTTCAATTGAAAAAAGCTATCAAGAAGATGGGCGGTAGCGTGAAGACTATCGGTATTCCGAATGAAAAGGTACTTGCTAAGAAACTCGGTATCAAACCAGGAAACGTCACAGCCTTTGCTAAACTACATAAACTACCGCATATTGTTGATAAAGATATTAAGAAGATCAAAAAAGCTGTCTTAAGCGGTGGTAGTGTATCAGAAAGTATCAAGATGAAGATGGCGGATTGGCTGAAGGTTGAGGAACCACGGGTAGAGATTGTTGGCGTGAAGAGAAAGATAAAGAAAGTTAAAACTCAAAAGGCAAAAGTCAAAAAGACAACTAAAAAGTCAAAAGTTAAGACCAAGAGTAAAAAATCAAAGCCGAAAGCGAAAAAGAAGACAGCTAAACGACGCGGATAGATGAAAAAAGTATTTATTCTAAGTTTGTACTTTTCAGCTGGCATTACAGTTTTTGGAACCTTAAGTTACTATTTGATTAGTTTAGGATTGGGGTTTGATAATTGGTTCAAATTTATACTTGCGCTTATTGCCATATTTGGAAGTCTTGCAGCTACTGCTCCCGTATTTATTTTCTCCGATCTGGTAGGTCTTCAAGATAGTTACTGGTTATTTACTGAAGGATTTGCTACAGAGCCGACTTTTATTGGCTGGATTTTGGACTTTATCCTTTGGTTAGCATTTTTCTATATTATTCTATGGGTCATTTGGAAATTAAACCTAAAAAGTAGTCTATCTAAGAAATAAGAATTAAGAATATTGGATGTCGATAAAACAGAAAATTCAGCATTTTTTTGCCCCTACTAAAATTACAGGTATCTGTTTTGGCTTATTTGTTGCTATGTTAATCTATACGTTTATTGGCCTCGATATTATTCCCAATTGGTATGGAAATTTTATTGTTAACATTTTTTTTAATTTTTGGTATTTTTTTAACCATTTTCTCTCATCTACGAGCGATACCGTATGGTTTTATCCAACTTTAGTACTGCTTTACAGTTTGGTATTTATCGAAATGTACGTTTACGCGTGTTTTGTTAATTTTATAGTTCAGAAAATAAAATCGATCAGGAGCTTTCCTAAGAAGCTACCAACCTAATAAGCTAAAAGCTAACCTATGGAATCAGAATTACACTCATTTATCAAAGACTCGCTGGATAAAGGTCTGGCGAAAGATAAAATCCGCGACGTCTTGTTGCAGGCCAACTGGCAAGCAGCTGAAGTCGATACGGCACTCAATCATTACGCAGATATTGATTATCCAATAGCAGTGCCGAAACGCAAACCTTATTTGTCAGCTCGTGAGGCTTTCTTGTACCTACTGACGTTTATCACGTTGTATATCAGTGCTTACAACTTTGGCGCCTTGATTTATCAGTTCATCAACAAGAATTTTCCTGATGCTGTGCGCCAAGCAGGCTATGTCTATGATGCCACGGTTAATGCCAGCGCGATTCGTTTCAGCCTTGCTTCTTTGATCATTGCTTTCCCGATCTATCTCTGGCTCTCTATCGCCCTGAACAAAAGTGCAGCCAAGAATCCTGAAGCTCGCGGCTCTCGTGTGCGTAAATGGTTGACCTATCTGACACTGTTCATCGCCGCTGGTATTATCATCGGCGATTTGATTGCCTTGCTGAATAGATTATTGGAAGGCGATATCACCACCAGATTTGCCTTGAAGTTTATTACCGTCTTAGTCATCGCCGGTGTGATCTTCTATTATTATCTAACTGACTTACGAAAGGAAGAAAAAAATGATGCCTCGACTAAATAATAAAATACTCGTCATCGTTGTTTGTCTCGCGGTCGCTATCGTACTGGTCGGCGGCTTCATGCTGGCCGGTTCACCTCAGACAGCTCGCGAACAGCAGATGGACATGATACGTTCTAATAATCTACAAAATATTAGCTATCTGATTGACTCATACGCTCAAAGTCAAAAAATGATGCCAGCGAGTTTAGCCGCTTTATATTCTACAGACGGTAATTTGACGGGTTTTGTTGATCCGGTGACTGCTCAGCCTTACGAATATAGTATTGGAGATAGAGATTATAAACTTTGTGCTTCATTCGATAAGGTTGGGTCTGATCAGAACTACAGAGGGGAGGCGCCTGAGATTAGTCCAAACTTTTATATTCATGGTGAAGGTCGAACGTGCTTCACGGTTTTAATGCCTGTACTTAAAATTCCAGCCTTACCACTAAAATAGTTTATCATGCACTCTATTAAGCTCGAACAATTCGAAGGTCCTTTAGACTTGCTATTGCAATTGATCGAGCAAGAAGAGTTGGATATAACTACAGTCTCATTAGCCAAGGTTACTGACCAATATCTGAAGCACGTCGAACAGTTAGAACACGTCATGCCAGAGGAAGTGGCTGATTTTTTGCTCGTCGCTTCCAAATTGATTTATCTCAAATCTAAATATTTGCTGCCAAATCTGGATATCGTAGATGAAGAAGATGCTGGCGATTTGGCGCATCAGCTGAAGATGTATCAGCAGTTTTATCAAGCCAGTAAGGTATTGGAGAAGATGCTTGGCAAACAACACTTCGGTTTCATTCGTACGCAGCCGATGCGACCAAAGTTTGCTCCAGAATTTACGCCACCGCCAAGTGTGACAGCCGAAGATTTCCCAGCTATCATGCGTACCATCATCGGACGTTTGACTGAGATTGCGCGACTACCAAAGGTTCTGATGGCTCGAGCAGTTAGTATCAAAGAGCGTATTAGTCATTTCCGCGAACTATTACAGGAGAAGATGGAATTTAGTTTTAGTCGATTTATAGACAAAGAGAATAAAGTGGATACTATTGTCAGTTTCTTGGCTATGTTAGAATTAGTCAAGCAACGAATTATTTCTGTTGACCAGTCTGAGTTATTTGCTGACATTAGTATTAGAAGTCAACCACTAATAGAACCAAAACTCAATGAATAAAATTATCAGCCAAATAGAAAGTTTATTATTAGTAACTGCTAAACCTTTATCATATAAAGAATTGGCAAAGTTGTTAGACGTAGAGATAGAGCAGATAGAAGCTGCTGGTGAAAAGTTGCAAGAAAAATACAATACATCAGATAGTGGTATTCAGGTGTTGCTTAATAATAAGCAAATTCAGTTGGTGACGAATCCTGATAATGTCACGACTGTCAAAAATTTCCTGCAAGCAGAGACCACCGGCGAGCTTAGCCGTCCTAGTATGGAGACGCTAACAATCATTGCTTATCGTCAGCCAATTACCAAAGAAGCTCTCGAGCAGATTCGTGGTATCAACTGCAGTCTCATTTTACGTAATTTATTGATCAGAGGTCTGATAGAGGCTAAAGAAATCAAAGGCGGACTGACGACTACCTATAGCCTGACGATGGATTTTTTACGATTCTTGGGAGTGCATAAAGTAGAAGAATTGCCCGACTACGAGACACTTCACAGTGATCAGCAGGTTCAAGCTGCCATTGCTGAAGCAGAAGAGAAGGATTTGGCGACAGAATCACAATGATGCGCTTGGCAAAATACCTCGCTTTGGCTGGAGTTGCTAGTCGCAGGCAAGCTGAAGACTATATCAGGGCTGGTAAGGTGACTGTCAACGGCAAGATCCATCGCGATGTAGCGCAGCAGATTGATGAACACAATGACGTCATCAGCTATGCTGGCCGTAAGCTCGAAAGCGAGAAGAAAGTGTATTATGCTCTTTATAAGCCTGTCGGTTATCTCTCAGCCAGTCGCGATCAACACTCTGATAAGGTAGTGACCAATCTCGTACCTGTTAGGCCAACCGTTTATCCTGTTGGCCGGTTGGATAAAGATTCGGAGGGTTTGATGATACTGACCAATGATGGTGATTTGGCTTATCGTTTGAGTCATCCAAAATTCGCCGTGATCAAAGAATATGAAGTAGAGCTTAATCGTCCCTTCGATGAGGCAGACAGTACCAAAATGTTGACAGGCATCACATTGACCGAAGGTTTAGCCAAGGTTGATTCCATCCGTAAAGTTGGCGCCCGTAGAATTGTTATCAAATTACATCAGGGTTGGAATAGGCAGGTTCGCCGTATGCTCGGCTCGTTAAATTATGAGGCTATGACCTTGAAGCGTGTGGCTCATGGGCCTATCAGATTAGAGCGCTTGAAACCTGGTACTCATCGTATACTTAACGCAAAAGATTTCACGGTATGAATATTTTTTGGCAACTCGTTGCAACTATCGCTAGTCTGACAACATTGATACAGCAGCCATTGACTCAGGCCTACCATATTGTCATTCAGCCCGCCATGCCCGCTACCTCGACTTCCAGTGGTTTGGTGCTATCGGTCGTACCGTCATTACAAAAATCAACACCTACGAAAGAGGTAAATGATTCCTTGGGCGTGGCTGTGACATCGCAAGCTGCAGTGGTTGTGGATACTGCCAGCCAAGCTGTCCTTTGGGAAAAAAATAAGGACGAGCAGCGAGCTATCGGTAGTATTACTAAGCTCATGACTACTTTAGTTTTCTTGCAGACGAAGCCCGATCTCGACACTGTTATAGAAGTTATCGCTGATGATCAAGCCCCAGAGAGCAAGAAATCGTTTGAAATAGGAGAGAAGGTGAAGCTAAAAGACGTTCTAGCCTCAGCTTTGATTCCGTCAGATAATAATGCCGCCCTGATACTTGCTCGTGCTACTGGATTATCACAAGCTGATTTCGTTAAAAGAATGAATCAAGAGGCAAGGACTTTAGGTTTGACTCAAAGTTATTTTGATGATCCAACCGGTTTATCATCGAAGAATCAGTCTACGGCGTTAGAGGTAGCTTTGTTAGCTCAGAAAGCTTTCGCTCGGCCGGAGATACGCTCACTTGCTAGCCTTGCTAGCTATGACTTTACTGCTGTCACAGGCCAGCAACACCATCTACGCTCAACTAATAAGATTGCCAAAGGTTTCTTACAGGTGACAGCTGCGAAAACAGGTTATATTGAAAAAGCAGGACATTGTCTTGTAGCAGAGGTGCAAGATGGTGGTCATACGATTATTACAGTTAGTCTTGGAAGCGCTACAGAGAACGATCGTTTTCAAGATGTGAAAATGTTAAGCTATTGGATCTGGCGTAATTATCATTGGCCCTTAGCTACATAGCGGACATGGACGAAGTAGTGAAAATATTGTAGGTTATCTATATGACAAAGCCCTTAATCATCGCGAATTGGAAGATGAATTTGTTACCAGATGAAGCTAAAACTTTAGCTGGTGTTTTTAAGAAGAAAATTTCTGTTAGTCTGACAAGAGATTTTGATATTATCCTCTGTCCTAGCTTCGACTCGTTATATCCAGTAGCGGAAGTGCTTGGCGATAGCGCCATGGCCCTTGGAGCGCAAGATGTTTTCTGGCAACAGCACGGTGCTTTCACGGGGGAGATTTCTGCTCAAAGTTTGCAGCAGTTGGGTTGTCGCTATACTATCATCGGACATTCAGAGCGTAGGAAGTATCTGAACGAGGACAATGAAATGATTAATCGTAAAGTTCACGCAGCTTTAGATGCCGGTTTGATACCAATAGTGTGCGTGGGTGAAGCTATCGAAGAACGAAGAGAGCAGCATCAGGATTTGGCAGTCATGACTCAAGTAATGGAAGGTTTAAACGGCTTAACACTTAAGCCTGAAGCTCAGCTGATAGTAGCGTATGAGCCTGTCTGGGTTATCGGAACCGGTCAGGCCATAGAGCCGGCAGAGGCTGAGCGTATGAGCAAAGTTATCCGTCAGGCGTTAATTGATGTGTTACCTCTTGAGCAAGTACGTGACCAGTGTCGCATTATCTACGGTGGTAGTGTCAACGCCGATAATATTAAAGAATTTTTGGACTTCAAGTTAATAGACGGAGTATTAGTCGGTAACGCTAGTTTGAATGAAGAAGAATTTTATTCATTAATCAAAGCAGCACAATGATTAGCGATTTACGTTCCTTAGCTCGTAAGGCTCAGAAAAAAGGCTATGCCATCCCAGCCTTCAACGTCTCTAATTTAGAAATGGCTCAAGCGGTCATCAGAGCTGCTGTGGCCGAAAAATCCCCTGTCATTATCCAGACCAGTGAGGGGGCACTTAGTTACGCCGGAGATACGTCACTCTATCAGATTATCAAAACTACAGCAGAGACAATCGGTCGTTCTATTCCGACGGTTATTCATCTTGATCATGGTAAGCATCTGTCAGTCGTGAAGCGTTGTTTGTCGCTTGGCTATACCTCTGTCCATATGGACGCCTCAGCCGAGTCATTTAAACGTAATATTGTCCTGACACGGACTGCAGTCATAGCGGCACGCAGGACAAAAGCGTCTGTTCAAGGCGAGCTGGGTGCTATCTTGGGTAAAGAAGGATTGGTCCAATTAAAAAAGGGTCTAGACTATACCACAATGATGACAGATCCCAAGCAGGCCAAAGAATTTGTAGCGGAGACAGGTATTGATACCTTGGCTGTGTCGGTGGGTACGATTCACGGTTCGTTCAAAGGAGTGGAGCATATCGATGTTAGTCGGATTCGCCAGATTGCCCATGAAGTATCAGTACCGCTGGTATTACACGGAGGCTCAGGTAATGACCCAAAAGCTATCAAGCAAGCTATCAAAGCTGGTATCTGTATTATCAATGTCGACACAGATTTGCGTATAGCTCTGTTAGCAGGATTACGCCAAGCTGTGCAGAATAAAGCTTTAGCGAAGCATATTGATCCACGGGCAATTTTCGCTGCGAGCTATGCACCGATGCAGGCACGTGCACAAGCGGTCATCCGTTTATTCGGTAGTCACAACCAAGCTTAACTATGCTTCTTGATTATTTATTGATTATTATCATTATTGGCAGTGCGGGGTATTTGATATACTTAGTAATTCGTAAATTACCTCAGCTTTCTAATATCAATATTGATCGTGTACCAGGTGTGCGGGATGCTGCTGTTAAGAATAAAATTCTCGAGGCAAAATTGAAGCGAGATATTTTACAGCAACTGACAGCTTTTCAGAAGTTTTTTGGTTGGCAGAGGCTTAGTTTAAATAGTTTGATGCAGTCATGGCGTGATCGTTTACTTCAGTTAGAGCGTGAGTACAAACGTATAACTCATCGCGATTTGTCATCAGAAGTGAAGAAGAGTAAGGCTCTTGAGGACCTTCTTAATAATGCTAAGACGTATTTGGATCAAGAAGAATATGGTAAAGCGGAAGAAGTTTTGATCGATGCCTTAGCTCTCAACGATCATCATCGAGAAACGTATTTTTTATTAGTTCAGGCATATCAGGGTAAACGGGAGCTAGATCATGCCAAAGAAACATTGGAATACCTCTTGCGTCTGACACATCATGAAGATCCTAAAGTGTATCAAGGTTTAGCGCAGATTTCAGCCGAACGCGGCAATCTGAAAGAAGCAGAGGAAGATTATTTGCAATCTATTTCTTTAGATGAGAATAATTACGTTTATTATCTCCAATTGGCTGACATTTACAAAGAGCTAGATGAGCCAGATAAAGCTCTAGAAGCAGCCAAGAAATCACTGATTTTAGCTCCTAACAATCCTAAAATTCTTGACTTTTTGGTTGAAATCAGTATACTTTTGCAAGACCGCGAGCAAGCCAATGACTATCTAGATCGACTGTTAGAAGTCAATCCAGATAATAACAAAATTGACGTTTTGAGAAAAAAGATCGAAACGTTATAATACCCAAACATGCCGAGATAGCTCAGTTGGTAGAGCAGCAGTTTTGTAAACTGCGGGTCGCAGGTTCGAATCCTGTTCTCGGCTCCATCTTTTACAACAAATATATCCATCATTCGTGGGTCGGTACCGAAGCGGTCAAACGGGGCAGACTGTAAATCTGCTGGCCTTGCGCCTTCGTAGGTTCGAACCCTACCCGGCCCACCACGATTATTCCCCAACGTGCATCTTGCGTCTTTGATAGGAGCTTAGTTAAGTGGTATAACTTCGGTCTCCAAAACCGATGTCGTGGGTTCGATTCCCTCAGCTCCTGCCA
>CAYYYA010000011.1:8638-17350 GCA_964475975.1 uncultured Gammaproteobacteria bacterium
ATAACTTCGGTCTCCAAAACCGATGTCGTGGGTTCGATTCCCTCAGCTCCTGCCAGATTTAATTAGTATGAGGTTTGAAGGTTTTAGCTGCCGATGCTATAATTATCTCATAGTAATTAAATAAAATTTCATGTCTATTAAGACATCAAAAAAATTCGATTGGAAGCCCGAGTATAGTGTCGGAGTTAAGAGTATTGATGAGCAGCATCAGTATTTTTTTAAACTCATGAATTCTTTGCACGAGCTTTCAGAGTTATCCGATGCAAGTTCTGACAAATTACGCGAAGTGATAAACGATTTAAATCAGTACGCCAAGTTTCATTTTTGTACTGAAGAAAAGTTTTTTGAAGAGCTAAAATATGAGGGAGCTAAACCTCATTGTGCTGCTCATAGTAATTATTTTATAAAAGTTAAGGATTTTACTAAAAAATTAGAATCACCAGACTCAGACCTTAAAAAAATATCTGAAGATTTAGCAGAGTTTGCTGCAGACTGGCTTATTACTCACATACTAATCGACGATAAGAAGTATGCTACGTGCTTTCAGAATCACGGCTTAGTCTAATTTCTCTACTAAAATAAATAACCCCGCGTCAGGCGGGGTTATTTATTTTAGACTTTCGTTTCTTTATGTTCTGTGTGCTTCTTGCAGAATTTGCAGAACTTACTCATCAACAGTCGTTCTTTGATTTTTTTCTGATTACGGGTCGTATGATAGTTGATACGATGGCAAACAGAGCATTCTAGACCGACCAATGTTTCCTGTGACATAGATATGTAGCTATTCTAATTAATACTTTTACCTGAACTCCTTTAAACCTCGGTGGAGTCCCGCTCAGCGGGATGGAGCCGACGACCAGAATTGAACTGGTGACCTCATCCTTACCATGGATGCGCTCTACCAACTGAGCTACGTCGGCAAAGGTTTCAGGTAAATTTACTGTCAGAGTATAACTAAAGTCGGCAATTATGTCAATTATACCCTTGATTTATAGCATAATTATGCTATAACCTCCTTTGACCCTTTACCGAAGGAGGACACGTGAAGAACCTAGAGGTTATTCAGGGGGATATTACCGAGGTTGATGTTGATGCCATCGTTAACGCTGCCAACGAGTCATTACTGGGGGGAGGCGGAGTAGACGGTGCGATTCATCGGGCCGCTGGACCTGGACTACTGGAGGAATGCATAGCTTTGAACGGATGTCTTACCGGCCAGGCAAAAATTACCGGCGGACACCGTCTGAAGGCTCGGCACGTGATTCACACCGTCGGTCCTATATACGGCGAGGAGAATGGAGAGGAGGCGCGGCTACTCTGGTCATGCTACGAAAGTAGCCTGCGTCTCGCCGATCAGTATCGGCTCCAGTCTGTCGCTTTCCCCGCAATCTCAACTGGAATCTTCGGCTATCCTGCGGGTGAAGCGGCTACCATCGCCGTCGACGCGGTGCGTTCGTACCTTCTGGAACATCCGGATAGTACCATTCAGCACATCATCTTCGTGACCTTTTCGGAAGCCATGACCAACACCTATAAGGTTTTGCTCTAGGCTTCTCAAGAAGAATCTTGGCAGTATGCGGCCGCTCCGTTGGAGCGGCCGTTCTTTACAGTTGAGTATTCATTAGAAATCCGCTATCATTAGCCTCATGATTAAGACCTTCTATTTAGTCCGTCATACCGACTATGAGAATCCTCAGCAGATTTTTCATGGTCGACTTCCTGTACCGCTATCTGCAGAAGGTGTTGCTCATGCCCAGCGTCTCGGCCAATGGTTTCAGGACAAGTCTATTAGTAAGATTTTCTCTAGTGCTGTTTTGCGTTGCCGTCAGACGAGTAATTTAATAAACGATGTTATCCATGTGCCGATCATCAATGATCAGCGGTTGTTAGAGGATCTTAGTATGATGCAGGGTATGCTTTTGAAGGACTGGGAACAGTATGACGATAGACCTTTTAGCTTTCAGGCTGAGCTTGGTGGTGAGCTACCATATGATGTACAACAGCGCATGATACATTTCTGGCAAGAGAAAGTTAAGGAAGAACAGGGTAATATTATTATTGTGACCCATGGCGACCCAGGACTATTTCTTAAGTTGGCATTATTAGGAGAAAATCTACCAGCAGTGCATGATATGGTTAAGATACGTAAGGTACTGGCGGCACACCAGTATCCAACTAAAGGATCTATTACGCCCATCGTCATTGACGGTGATTCAATTCAAGTACAAGATCTCATAACGCTATAAGAATTTACTTACATTTATTTCATTATAGCTAGAGATAAGCTATAATTATTTTTTATGACAGAAAAAAAATTAACGGTTTCCAAGAAAACTATTCTCAAAGTCTTTTGGCGCCACGCGATGAAATATCCTTGGTCAGCTTTTACTATTATGACCGCAACGATCGTGGCTGTAGGTCTGGATGCAGTCGGACCTTGGTACTTCAAGCAACTTATTGATCAATTATCTACCAACCAACCAGCAAATGGAGTGCCGAGTCTTGTCTGGACTTTTGTCTCTATTTTAATTTTCTTGGCTATTATTCGATGGATCTGTTGGCGTCTTGTTGGTTTCTTTACTTCTTTTTGGCAGACTAACGTCATGTCCGATCTGCAGCAAACCAGCTTTAATTATCTTTTGGGCCATTCCTATAAGTTTTATTCTGACAATTTTACCGGTTCACTCGTCCGGAAGGTCGGAAGAATTAGTCGAGCTTTCGAACGACTAGCAGATGAAATCCAATTTAGTTTCATTCCGATTGTCGTTATTATTATTGGTTCTGTTATTGGATTGTCACTCAGATTTCCATTCATTGCTTTAGCGTTTTTCCTGTGGTTTTGTCTGTTTATAGTTTTTAACTATATTGCGTCTTTATGGAAGATGAAGATTGATATTCAGAGAGTAGCGGTAGATTCTGAGGCGACTGGTCAATTATCAGATTCACTGACAAACAATTTGAATATCAAATTGTTCAACGGTGTTCGCCAAGAGCAAAGCAGATACGCCGAGATACAAGGCAAGTGGAAAGCCTTACAAATCAAAGGTTGGAATAGGGGAGAAATTGTATATGCTATCCAACACGTTATCATGATATTTTTTAACTTTAGTTTAGTTATCTGGGGTATCTATCTTTGGTCTAAGGGTGTCTTGACTGTTGGTGATTTGGTTTTGATCGATAGCTATTTGGGTGCTGTGTCGAGTCGTCTATGGAATATCGGGCGATCGTTTAGAAACGTCTTCGAAAGCATGGCAGACGCCGGCGAGATGGTGGAGATTTTGGAGTTGCCGTATGAAGTGCAGGATAAGCTCAAAGCTAAGAAGCTGACGGTCAAATCTGGGCACATTGAGTTCAATAAAGTTTCCTTCTATTTCCAATCGACCAGAGCAGTATTGAAAGATTTCAATCTGGATATCAAGCCGCATGAGAAGATAGCCTTGGTTGGTGCTTCCGGTGCCGGCAAAACAACCATTACCAAATTGTTGTTCCGTTTTCATGATATTGCCGGTGGTCAGATTCTGATCGATGGGCAGAACATTGCCGATGTCACGCAAGAAAGTCTACGTCAGCATATTGCCCTTGTGCCACAGGAGCCTATTTTGTTTCATCGGACATTGATGGACAATATCCGCTACGGCCGCAGAGATGCTACTGATGCGGAAGTGATCTCTGCAGCCAAAAAAGCTCGTTGTCACGAATTCATCAAACAAACAACAGAAGGATACAACACCTTTGTCGGTGAGCGCGGTATTAAATTGTCTGGTGGTGAGCGTCAGCGGGTAGCTATAGCGCGAGCAATTCTCAAGAACGCACCTATTTTGGTTCTCGATGAGGCGACCTCGAGCTTGGATTCAGAATCAGAGCAACTGATTCAAGCAGCTTTAGCAGAATTAATGAAAGATAAAACTACCATTGTTATCGCTCATCGTTTGTCTACTATCATGATGATGGACAGGATTATTGTTATTGAAGCTGGTAAAGTGGTAGATAGCGGTACCCACGAGGAGCTGCTGTCTAAAAAGGGTATTTACAAGAAACTGTGGAATATTCAGGCTGGTGGTTTCGCTGGCTAGACGCAGGAGACGCGCTGCCGTATAATGAGCTTATATTAATCAATTAATCGCCTTTTGGCCTTCTGACTATGAAAAAACTCTATCTCATACCTCTGTTGAGTCTGTTGGTGCTGACAGCCTGCAATCAGACCGTAGATACCAATACCAACGCTAATATCAATACTAATACCAATACACCGCCAGTTGAAACAGCCACAACTACACCGTCTGTGACGACCAAGGATACTTTGGTACCATATGAAAACAAAGCGGTGGGCTATACCTTGATGCGTCCTCGCACCTGGCAGTGGCGACATCTGATCAAATCACAAATTCAAGCCACTGATACTACTAACGATGATTTATTCATCACTGATCCGGTTAAGCTCGGCGCTGTCGGCAGCGACAATCTTGGTCAGATAGTTTTGGCTGTCTCCAGTAAGTCTCTATCTGATTATCAAGATACAGTGAAAGATCTAACAGCGGCTGATACGAAAGTGGCCGAGATCGATGGCAAGCGTTATGACGGCATGAGAAATGACCAACGAGTTATTGAATATCAGTTTACTCGCAACGGCAAAACCTTCCGGTTTACATATATGGGTAAACAAAATGATGAAGTAACAGAAAGCATGTTCGAAGATGTAGTAAAAAGTCTGAAATTTAACTAACCTGTAGCTAGATTAAAACGGGGTAGAGAGTGATAGCTCCTACCCTGTTTTTTTCTGCTATTTTTTGGTATAATATAACCATGAAAAAGAAAAAAATTGTTAGCAAGAAAATGGTTAGTAAACAGAATGCTGTTTCTGAGTCTGATAAGCTTAAACAACAAGCGGCTGACTTAGTAAAACAGGCAGAATCAGTTATTTCTGGAGCCAAGAAACGCTTCGACGCGCTCGACCCAAAGACTAAGAAGCAGCTGGCGGCGACTGCTGCAGCCTTGGCCCTTGTCGCGGCTATGGCAGCTCGTGGCAAGAAAAAATCTAATAAAAAATAGCAACATGGTTATTATCCGCTGGCTAGTTAGAGCGCTTATTATCATGGCAGTGGCTTATATCTTGCCTGGAGTTAGTGTTGGGAGTTTCTGGGTAGCTATGGTTGCTGCTTTGGTTTTAGCTCTTCTTAATCTTCTCCTACGACCGATTTTGTTGTTACTTACTTTACCAATAACAATTGTTACCTTGGGTCTTTTTAGTCTGGTTATCAACGGGTTGATGGTGCTGCTGTTGACGCAGCTTGTATCAGGCTTCACGGTAGACGGTTTGTGGTGGGCAATTATTTTTAGTATCTTAGTTTCCTTAGCGAACTACGTCATGGCAGTTAATAAGTCCTAGTTTTTTGAATGAACTTCAGATTACCTTTCTTGAGAAAACGTAAACCATCATGGCATCGCGTCATAGGTGGTTTTTTTGTCTTTAGCCGTATACGCGAGTTTATTAATAGACACAGATATCATCATCGTACGATAGCTTATTTTGGTGGTTTTTTGATAGGACTATCGGGATTCACCATTGTGGGATTACAGGCGTTGCCAATTGCTTCAACTGATGTATTGGCGATACCAAGTCAATATAATAATCCCGTTCGAATGGCTGCTACTCAGCAACAGCTTCATAGCTATTTGTGGTATCCGATGCGAGTGTGCTATCCGGAAGCTCCATGCAGTGCTTTGCAGACTAATGTTCCTGTTGGTTGGCCAAATAGCTCTGTAGATTCGAATATTATCAGAGATAGTGGAACTTCCAACGTTATCTGGGGAGTCTTGCCATTATACGGCGCTTCTACGCCAGCTGATCCCAATATTGTTGCTCTGCTGGATTGGGCTGCTTCTGTGGGAATGAAAGTTAATTTAGATGATGAGATTTCTTGGTGGTATATCAGCAAAAATGTATACAACACAGCCATACTTGATACCCACATCAAACGACTGGTCCAACTCTATGGATCACACCCTGGATTAGCGGGTTGGTATACCGGTAACGAACCAGAAGGTTGGGGGTCGACAGCTGCTTTGAAGGAGAGTATGTACGCACGCTTCGCTCAGGTTATGGCTCTGTATAGACAGTATGATCCAAATCATGAATTCTTCTCGTCTACTGCCAGCGCCTCGAAGTTACGCTTCTGCCGTGAAGGCCTGCCCACTCATTTACATAATTCTGGCTTCTCTACCTTCCGTGATGCCAATCCTGTTGTCGACGAGACGAGCCAAGAATATCAGGACATGATTGACCGGACGATTTACAATTTTGATGAGGACTACCTCTGTACTGAGAATTATCAGATCCCTGTAAACTATTCGTTAGCTGCTAACTTCTGGGAGGGAGACGTCATCACCGCCGCTGAGACAAACATGTACTCCTATCTAATGTTAGCGCATGGTGGTCAGGGGATAGAGTGGTTTCCGTACAGTACCGATGGTGGATTAGTCTGGGATAATCAAGCACCAGCTTACTCACAGAATTTTGCCAATTGGCTACCAGCGATGCATGGAGGTTTGATTTACCTCGATTCTAAATATCAGAACGTCACTGGCTTTGCAAACGTCAATCTTGCTACCGATAGCTCTACCAAACATAGTGGTGGCTATGCTGCGCGGATAGATTTTTCAGGCCCTGTTTTTAATTATTATAATCTCCGTCTCAATCCGACTGCTAACAGTAAGAATCCATGGAATATTAATTTTCCAGCTCTCAAAACAAACACAAGCTATACCTTAAAAGGTTGGGTAAAGATTTCAGGCGATGCTACCGTTCAGTTAACTGCTACCGGACCAGCCTTCAGCGCGAATAGTGCTGTTAGCGGAGTTACAGACTGGGTAGAAGTTTCTAAAACTTTTACTACTCCCGCAACCTCTGGCAAATGGTCCTTCGGGCCTTTGATTGCTTCGGCTACGAACGGCAGTGTCTGGTTCGATGATCTTTCGTTAGTGGAGACAGCAGACCCAACACAGCGTAATTTAGTGGCAAAATTTAATCCGGGCTTTGAAACAACTACAGGTGCAGATCGATCTCCGCATGAGCCGCTCTATAGTGCTGTGCAGCAAGTGAATTCCGATTTTTCCCAGTTAAATATTTTTACTCAGTTGAAGCACATCATTACTTTTGATGATTTACATGTTCCAACTACGGGATTGGTAGCTTCAGTTTCATCTACGGTGAGCGTTGGCTTGCCGAGGGTGGAGACGGGTATTTTTGCTACCGCAGCCAGCAATGGAGATTATTATTTGGTTTTAGTAAATAGAAACATTTCTTCTTCAGCTCAGATTAATCTTAGTTTAAAATCAGCGAACACGATTACCCTGACAAATTTGGTTACTGGCGCTGTCCAATCGTATAACTCAAATGGCTCACAAGTACCAGTGACGCTGACATTACCAGCTGGTGGAGGAAGAGCCTTTAGGCTCCAAGGGGTAGTTCATAATGATCCGCGTTTTACTACTGCCGTATACACAGAAAATTTCGAAGATAGCATAGCTCAGAATTGGTCGACTTCAGGTGGTAGCTGGAGTATCGTTGATGATAATGGTTCAAAGGTCTATGACGTCAATGCTAGTTCCGATGCCCGAGGTATGCAAACTGGTATAGACGTAGCCGATTTTGAATATAGCGGTAAGTTCAAGATTATGTCGGATCACAACTCTGCTAGTATTTTGCATTTTACATTTAGAAAAGATCCTAATAATCCAAACCTCTCCGCCGGTAGCTATAATTTTCGCATTCAGCTTGATCCTGGTGCGGAGAGTAGTACCGGGTATGTTCAGTTAGTCCGCACGTCTCAAAACTCAGCGGTAATCTGTCAGGTTAATGATGAGAATTTTTTAAGAGGCGATCGTTATATTGATTTTAAAATTCGAGCCGTCGGTAATGTTTTTGAAAGTTGGTTTGATGGTATCAAATACGCAACATGTATTGATAATAGTAACGAAGCATATACTACGGGTCAGGTAGGCTTCAGAATTTACAGCGGTGGACACATTCGGCTTGATGACATAACAGTCAAGTCATTAGACGCTACTGTTTCTTCATGTCAGGAGAGCTGGTCATGCAGTGCTTGGGGCGCTTGCATTAATAGTCAGCAGTCGCGTACCTGCGTGGATTTGAATAGCTGCGGCACAACCACGCTTATGCCATCTTTGGTCCAGAGCTGTGTGCAAGTAGATTCGGTGGCTCCGGTTGCGGTCTCCGATCTATCCGCTGGCTCGGCTACTGCTGCTGCTATTACATTACAATGGACAGCACCGGGAGATGATGACGCGGTAGGTACCGCAACAAGTTATGATGTTCGTTATTCTACGTCACCAATAACGGCTGCTAATTTTAATAATGCTACTACAGTTTCCGGAGTTCAGCCGCCAGCCGTTGCCGGTACGAGCGAATCGCTGACACTCTCAGGCTTTAATCCTTCAACTACCTATTATTTTGCTTTGAAAACCAGCGACGAGGTGCCAAATACTTCAACTATATCAAATATCGCATCAGCGACCACTTTAGTTGCTTCTGATGTAGTGCCGCCTTCACCTGTGACCTTATCAACAATCAATACAACTGCTACCTCTATTACTCTTCAATGGACTGCGCCCGGTGATGATGGTGACATCGGTACTGCGAGTCAGTATGATATTCGCTATTCTACCTCAGAATTAACAGTAGCTTTGTTTAAC
>CAYYYA010000011.1:17450-21353 GCA_964475975.1 uncultured Gammaproteobacteria bacterium
TATGACCTACGGTATTCCACCTCAGTTATCACTGCTGCTAACTTTGCGTCGGCTGTTTCAGTCACCGGTGAACCAGCACCTGCTATAGCCGGATCAGCACAATCAATGACCGTCAGTGGTCTGTCTGCAGGCACCACGTATTATTTTGCTCTGAAGACAAGTGATGAGTCACTCAATAGCTCATCTGTCTCGAATGTAGTATCTGGTACAACATCAGCTGCGCCTTGTGTAGAGCACTGGGGATGCTCAGCTTGGTCATCATGTAGCAACAATCAACAAACACGTTCCTGTACTGACAGTTCGAATTGCGGTACTACAGTGAATAAACCGGCAATAGTTCAAAGCTGTACCGTTACTCCAAATCCAACTCCAACACCAGGCACAAGGTGTACTGAAAATTGGGCTTGTAATGATTGGTCCTCATGTCTAAATAATGAAGAAACAAGAACTTGTACAGACTTGAATCATTGTAGCGCTAATAATATTAAAAATGAAAAACGTAGCTGTCAGGAAGACAGAGTAGACACCAGCGCGCCGACTACCGGTGTTATTACCGTACCAACAGTCATAAATAAAAATTGGGTAAAGCTGAGTCTTTCTGGTCAGGATAATCAAACAGCTTCAGCAAAATTGCGTTTCAGCTATAGCTTAAACGGCGGGCCAAAGAAAATATTAACCGGATCGACAGTCATCATTCGCAATCTACGCAACGGTGCTAATACATTGCAAGTCTCAGCGTTAGACGAGGCTAATAATGAGGACGCAACGCCAACAGTAGCTCAATTGAATGTGAAATCTATTCAAAGAATAATCACAATCCCAAGCACCGGCGGGCCAAGTCTCATTAGGATTTTTGATTATCTCGGCAATTTATTATCACAATTTCATGCTTTTCCTGCTTACCGACATTTGGGAGGTAGTATAGCGTTGATTGATATTAATAACGATGGACCAGAAGAAATAGCAGTCGCACCGGGACGTGGTGGTAAACCAGAAGTTAAATTTTTTGATCAGGCTGGTAAATTTCAATCCTCCTTCATGGCCTATCCTGAGAGGTTCCGTGGAGGGGTGAATCTTGCTGCAGCAGATATGAATGGTGACGGTATTAACGAGATTATAACAGCTCCAGCGAGCGGCACGGGCCCATTATTACGAATATTTACCCCTACGGGAGAGTTGATAGCTGAGACTTCGGCTTTTGACACTGGATTTACCGGTGGAGTGACAGTTGCTACTGGTTTAACAGATTTGAGCGGTCACGCTCTTTTAGCAGTTGCGCCTGCTAGCAACGGTCAGTCGATCGTTAGATTGTTTGCTTTGGAAAATGGCAAACTCATTCTGAAGACGACCACAGAAATAGGGCATACGAGTCAGCTTGTCGGTGTCTCTCTAGCAGTTGGTTCTATCAATGGAAAAGACCAGCAGCTCATAGCCAGCTTTACAGAAGGTAAGCAGGAGCCTACAGTATTTGTTTTATCCTCAGATTTGTCGCCTCTCAAGGAATTTGCAGCAGGAACAAGTAATTTTATCGGTGGGCTGAGAGTTGCAGCTGGGGATGCAGAGAAATTTGACAACCAAGCTGAAATTATGGTTTCGGCTTATAGTAATACCAGGCAAAAGATTCAAATTTTTTCACCGGGTAGCGCTTTTAGTCAGAATTCAGTAGTACGAAGCTTTAATCCTTATGGCTGGAGTCGATTTGGGATTAATGCTGTTATTGGTAATTGGTAATAAAACTGTGTTGACCTCCAAGTATTCATGGTAGAATAATCAAATGAAACGAATTTTCCCTTTCAATAAAAAAAGATCAAAAACCCTCTGGGAAATCGTAGGCGGCTTTATTGTAGTAGTAGCTGGGGCAGCTTTGATAGAACGTCACTGGCACCATCGTCATAAGATTCTCTATCTCGGGGGTTCAATTTTGGCTATTTCCGCAGCTGGAATTTTAGGTCTGCAGTTAAATCCTGTGCCGGCGACCACTGACGTTTTGCATATTGCTAGTGTGAGTTGTAATGATGGTACTGCGGATGGTCAGTGTGTCTATGTTCGTACCGGATCAGACGGTGATAAATCAAAGAAATGCGTTAACGGTCAGATAGTAGAAGATAATAAGGCTTGTGGTTGTCCCGTTGGGTTCTTTCCTTGGCTTGATGGCAGCTGTACTCACTTGCCTCAAATCAAAACCTTTAATCAATTTATCCCATATTGTGTGGGCGATCCAGGAAGCAATATTAATAGTTGTCCTTCATACAATGATCTGAGCTGGGCAGCTCAGCATTTTGACATCACGGGAAGTCATGCTCACCAGAGAGCGCCGATTAAGCAGATTTCGCCTTTGACGCGCATAGCGTCCTACGTCAATTTACAAACGTTCACAACGTCAGAAGTAAAGAGCGGCTACCCAACATATTGCTCGACCCATACGTGCAGCAATGCTGAGTCAGCCTATCTGCATTTTATAGAAGACACACAGATGCCCACTCGAACAGAGGGGTATGTTTGTCGTCCTGGATACGATCCGAGTAACAGACCAACAGGCTGGGATGTTAATAGTCCTGGTTGTTCTACCTCGGCTACTGATCATTTTGCGCGCGCTACTTCTACCCAAGCAGCGCGGGTTAATGATCCCTATCTTCCCGGATGGCGATGGATGAATTTCAGAAGTTCAGATTGGCTCAATTATACGCAAAATAAGACCCTCAACCTTATGACGTATGGCGGCGTTACGAGTGATTATCTGTTCTCTGATATTGCGTATTTCAATTCAGTTAATTCTAATCTTGAGTATAGTGACGTATATGCCAATATTCCCACTGACTCAGCTCACGCGGGCTCACACCCACGTGTGCAAGAGGTCTTTAATCAAGAAGCCAACTTGAGGACATACGTGTCCAATTACTTTGGACAAAAAAAAGAATTAATTGTAAATAATATCACCACAGCGGATTATTTGGTTTATAGCTGGGCACATACCGGTTTCCAGACTTTAAATGCTATTAATTATTTCCAAATTTGGGATGCCTACGAAAATTCAATAGGCGCGCCGATGGGCGGGGCAGGCAGAGCGCATACATATGATGACTATGTACGTTCCAAAACAATACTCCAAGAAAGTTTACAAGGTAACTATCGTTTTATTTTAGGAGCTTATAATTACGCCAGCAGCGAGTTGCCAAGATCGCGTAGATTTCTCACAAGTTATTATTATTTACTGAACAATAAAAACCTCATATATAATTTTTATGACGCGACGTCGGAGGATCAACCATATGGTGCAAATCCTGATACCAACCATACGTCTATCACTGATTTTGCCTGGGCTCCATTATTGAACTACAACATTGGCAGACCTGCGACAATACCAGCAGGCAAGACAGATGTTTTTGGAGCTGCTTCAACCAGCGGTACGACAGAGCATTATTTATTTGCTTCTGGAGTAGACCCATCTACTACCAATGATGCTCGCACATTTACCAATGACTCCAACTGTAAGAATGCTCAAGGTCATGCGATTCAGAAGAATTATTATATCTTTGCACGTGTCTACTCTAAGGCTCTCGTTCTGACCAAATTTAGAGAGTATTGCGGTTTCACAGATAGTAGCTCTGCTACGACTCACGCACTTGGGGGTACTTACTATCAGCTCAAAGATGATGGTACTGTAGACACGACGCCAATTACATCAATCACATTAAAAAATAACGATGGTGCTATTTTGATACCCGCAGCTGTAGTAGCTCACTGTACTGAAGACTGGTACTGTAGTGATTGGAACGCCTGCAGCGCCAATCAGCAGAGTAGGCAGTGCTGGGATTTGAATACCTGCGGAACTACGGCAAATAAACCAGGATTAACACAGAGCTGCGGCTCGAGCGCTTGCATTGAAGCTTGGACCTGTAGCGG
>CAYYYA010000011.1:21453-25271 GCA_964475975.1 uncultured Gammaproteobacteria bacterium
TGGTCTGCCTGCGTCAATGGTCAACAGACTAAAACCTGCACGGACTCCCATAATTGTGGAACTACGGCGAATAAGCCGGCTACCACGCAAAGCTGTGGTACAGTGACACCTCCATCAAGTTGTACTGAGAGTTGGACCTGTAGCGGTTGGTCTGCCTGCGTCAATGGTCAACAGACTAAAACCTGCACAGACTCCCATAATTGCGGAACTACTGCTAATAAGCCTCTTACTACACAGAGTTGTAATTCTGCCTGCACGCCAAATGTTCTCTGTAATGATTGGTCTGGTTGTCAGGATGGAAAACAGACTCGAACTTGTAGTGATGCCAATCGCTGTACATCAGGAACAACCAATGAAAAAAGGGATTGCCAACAAAATCTCGTCGACACCGCAGCCCCTGAAACAAATCCTGTCAGTGTACCGACAGTAATTTCACAGAATTGGATCACGATGCAGCTTCAAGGAAAAGATAATCAATCCTCCTCTAGTAAGCTACGATTCAAATATAGTCTGAATGGGGCAGAAAAACAGTTCGCTGTAGGCACATCGTTGATTCTCCGTCATTTAAAGAATGGTCCACAGCGATTAGTGATTAGTGCTGTCGACGAGGCGAATAACGAGGACGCAACTCCTGTAACCATCCAGTTTACCGTTAATGCGATTCAGCGTATTGTGACAATACCAAGTACAGGCGGACCTAGTTTAGTGCGTGTCTTTGATTCTGAAGGTCGACTGCTATCACAGTTTCAAGCCTTTTCATCGTTTCAACGTTTCGGTGGTAGTGTAGCTCTTATTGATACTAATAATGACGGCATTGAAGAAATTGCTGTAGCTCAAGGAAGAGGTGGTAAACCAGAGGTAAAAGTTTTTGATCAAACCGGCAAGAAATTAGGATCATTCTTAGCGTATCCAGAGAATTTCCGTGGAGGGGTGAATCTTGCTGCGGCGGATCTAGATGGCGATGGTTCAGAAGAATTAATCACTGCTCCAGCCAGCGGTACCGGACCTTTAGTTAGGGTTTTTAAACCAACAGGGGAAATAATAGCGGAGGTTTCTGCTTTTGAGCGTGAATTCCGAGGCGGTGTCACGATTGCAGCCGGTATGCTTGATACGAGCGGCAAAGCTCTGCTAGCAGCTGCGCCCGCCAGCAACGGTCAACCATTTATCAATCTATTTGCCCTTGAAAGCGGTAAATTAGTTTTGAAAAAAACTCAGATATTTACCACTGTAAGTCAAACCGTTGGCGTCTCCCTAAGTATAGCTACGCTTAAGGGAGCTGAAGGACAGATTATTGCAACTATGACCGAAGGTCAGCAGTCAGCCACCGTATTTATATTATCCTCAACTCTAGAAGTTATGAAACAATTTGATGCTGATGGTCATGGTTTCACAGGTGGGTTGCAAGTTGTTAGTGGTGATATCGATGGGTTTGATAATCAAGCTGAAGTCATTACCTCGACCTATTCAGGGGCCCGTCAGAAAATTCAAATATTTTCTTTAGGTTCAGATCTAAATCGTACCTCAGTCGTACGAAGCTTCACTCCTTATGGTTGGAGTCATTTTGGGATCAATATGACGGTAGGCAGCTGGAAGTAGTCGTTTTGACATTATTTCCAAATAAGGTAGCATACTACTATGTTGCAAGAACCAATAGACACAGAGAAATTACGCTTATTTCTTGATGACCAGATGACACAGGCTGCCATGGCAGAATATGTGGCAAATCCTGGAAAAGACCTAGAATTAAGCTCTGAGGAACTTATGGCTCAGGATATACCGATGTATTCATTATCGGAAGTTTTTCCTGATTTCAAAAAGTTATTTAAACCGCTGAAACGTAGTAAGCAGTTGGTTTCATTGAGCTCGCTCTGTGGTACGGTTGAGCGACAATTTGAACGCTATAGTTACGGCTTCGTTCCACTTCAAGCTGATAATCCAGATGTAGCTTCTATAGTCACCGCTTTGAGTGCAGGCACATTTAAGAGTGAAGAAACTCCAATTATCGTACATGCTATTCCATTTAGAAATAAATTCGAAGGTTTTGTAGCTGATGGCGCTCATATAGTAGCCGCTCATAAAATTGCTGGTCTTGATAAAATTTGGGCTGAGGTGACATTTTATAAAGCTCTAAAGTCCTAGCGAAATTTTTCGAGAATCAAATAGCTCTACCGCTCAGGCGGTTTTTTTGTTATAATATTAACAATCTACGCGTTCAATCTGATATGACTTTGGTCATGAATAAAAAAAACAAAAACTATATTTATCGCTCCACGGTTCTCCTGGTACTCGCTTGCTTATCTCGATTATTATTTGATTGGCCAATAGTGGCTCTGTTGCTATTGGTCTTTAGTTTTATCTGGGAGCTGCAGAGTAGTCGTTTACGATGGAAATTATTTAATAGTCTTCTCTTCTTTTCAGTTATAATCCCAGCTTATTTCTTATTAGCGGTTTGGGAGTATTTGACGACGTTACGATGAAACGAAAAAAGAAATTAGCTTGGGTTGTAGCAGCTGATATGGGGTACGGCCATCAACGTGCCGCCTTTCCTTTAAAGTATTTATCTGGCGGTCGTATTATCAATGCCAACAATTATCCAGGAATACCGAAAGAAGATCGCCGCTGGTGGCATGAGGGTAGGCAGTTTTATGAATTCATTTCCCGCTTCAAGGCAGTACCGTTGATTGGAAATTCAATTTTTGATTTGTATGATCGCCTGCAGTCTATCCCGTCATTTTATCCTCATAGGGATTTATCGCGACCCAATGCGCAGGTACGGCAGATAGATTATCTCGTTCGCAAAAAAAAGTGGGGCAAACATCTGATCGCGAAATTAGCAGAGAATCCAGTTCCGCTTATTACCTCGTTCTTCGTGCCAGCACTGATGGCTGACGCTTTTCATTATCCGGGGGATATTTATTGTCTGGCGACTGATACGGATATCAGCCGTGCGTGGGTCTCTGCTCGCCCAAACCAAAGCGCTATTAATTATTTAGCACCGAGCTATCGGGTAGTTGAGCGTCTGCGGCTGTATGGCGTGCCGGCTGAGAGGATTTTCCTCACGGGGTTTCCTTTGCCACTGGACAATCTAGGTGACGAACATTTAGGTTTATTGCATGAAGATATCCGTCATCGTATCAAGAATCTAGACACCAAAGGCTTATACTGGAAACAATATCAGGGAGTCTTTCAGCAATATATCAAGCCAGCTCATTTACCACGTCAGAGTAATCATCCATTAACTTTGACCTTCGCCGTTGGTGGAGCAGGGGCACAGCGTGAGCTTGGTGCTGCTATTATGTTTGGCTTACGACACAAAATAAGGCAGGGTCGCATCCGGTTGGTTCTGGTGGCCGGTATTCATAATGAAGTAGCTCGTTATTTTCAGGAAGCAGCTCATAAGGCTGGTCTGTCTCAAGCTCTGAAAGAAAAAGATATTATTATCATCAGCGCTCCGGATAAATACGCCTATTTCAATAAGTTTGATAAAATTTTACGCACAACAGATATTCTTTGGACTAAGCCGAGCGAATTGAGCTTCTATGTAGCATTGGGTATCCCTCTGATTATGTCGGAGCCTATCGGTTCACAGGAAAAGTTTAATCGGATTTGGGTTGACACTATCGGTGCCGGTACTGATCAGCTAGATCCGGAGTTTGTTGAGGAATGGTTATTTGACTTGTTGGATTCAGGTTGGCTGGCCGAGGCGGCCATGGAGGGCTTCATTGAAGCGCCCAAATACGGAACCTTTAATATTGAAAAAGTTATCATGGGTAAGCATGAGGAGGTTAAGGAGATGAAGACGGTTTTGCAGTTTTAGA
>CAYYYA010000012.1:0-5684 GCA_964475975.1 uncultured Gammaproteobacteria bacterium
GTGGCTCCGCGGGTCGGGTTCGAACCGACGACCAATTGATTAACAGTCAACTGCTCTACCACTGAGCTACCGCGGAATAGATTATATTCTACTTTTTAAATAACGCCTACCAAACCCAGTTTTAAAATATTTTTCTCGTAGTAATGCTTTTTCTTTGGAGTCACAAGCTTCATAATACACTAATTTCAAAGGACGTCTATTTTTCGTTGCCTGAACTAATCCTTTATCATGAGCTTGAATCCTTTTTGTTAAATCATCTGTATATCCAATATATAAATTATTATCTAACACGCTTCTTAAAACGTACGTATAAAACATGATAATATTTTTTAATGCGGGGAAACTGCTCCCCGCCCGCAACGCCTGAGCAAGCTCATGCTTGCGATGGCGGGCGGGTACCACTGAGCTACCGCGGAATACATATATGATGGTCACAGACCACGAGCGAAGCCACGTCAGACGTGGCGAAGTCGAATGGTCGGGGTGACCCGACTTGAACGGGCGACCTCACGCACCCCATGCGTGCGCGCTACCAGCTGCGCCACACCCCGCTAACATTACAGTCGCGGACAAATGAGGGACCGAGGTGTTCCAGCTCTATGACAATGTATCAGTTTCCTCGGGATTTGTCAGCCTCTGGCTAAACAGATTTAGATTCTACAATAAGCCGACTAGTTTAGTCAATGCCAATTATCTGTCCTGAAAAAACAACCCATTTAAGAGAGGTTTTATCAAATCTTCGGGCATTTGTGGTTGTGCTATAATAATTTGACCTAATTAATAGATAGCCTAATTTCATAGAAATTGTATGAAAATCCAAAGCATCCATGCCAGAGAGATCCTCGACTCCCGAGGCAACCCTACTCTAGAAGCCGACGTAATCCTAGACAACGGCACTATCGGTAGAGCCGCTGTACCTTCTGGCGCTTCCACTGGCTCTCATGAAGCCCACGAGCTCCGAGACAAGGACCCGAAACGCTATAATGGCAAAGGTGTGCTTCAGGCAGTTGCTAATGTCAACGGACCAATCGCTCAAGCCTTACAAGGAGCTGACGTCAGTGACCAAAAAAACATTGATGATCTACTGATTAAGCTTGATGGCACAGACAATAAAGAAAAACTAGGAGCCAATGCGATCTTAGCTGTCTCCTTGGCCGCTGCCAAAGCAGCTGCTGCGGCTCAAGGTATTCCTTTATTCCAACATATCAATGCCTTGGCAAATCACCCCGTCATGTCTCTTCCTTTGCCGCTCTGCAATATTATCAATGGAGGCAAACACGCTGCCGGCTCTACTGATATTCAGGAGTTTATGATCATGCCGGTCGGTGCCACCTCGTTCAAACAAGCACTACAAATGTCAGCAGAGATCTTTCACGCGCTTGGTAAGCTACTCGCACAGAAAGGCTACAGCACTACGGTCGGTGATGAGGGCGGCTATGCGCCAGCAGTACACGATGGTAATGCGGAAGCACTAGCGCTGATCAGCGAAGCAGTAGCAAATGCCGGCTACAAAACTGGCGAAGATATTGTCTTTGCTCTGGACGTGGCGGCCACCGAGCTGTACCAAGACGGTTCGTATGTACTCGCCACGGAGAAGACGAAAAAATCAGCTGACGAGATGATCAGCTTCTACGAACAGCTGACAACGACCTATCCGGTCTACTCTATCGAAGATGGTCTGGCAGAAGACGACTGGGCCAACTGGTCCAAGCTGACAGCCCGCCTCGGCGCCAGCAAACAAATCGTCGGTGATGATTTGTTGGTGACGAATGTACGCTTCTTGCAACGTGGTATAGAAGAAAAAGCCGCCAACGCAATTTTGGTCAAGGTTAATCAGATCGGCACACTGTCAGAAACCATTGCCGCCGTCACCATGGCACAGGCTGCGGGCTGGAAAGCAGTCATCTCCCACCGCTCCGGCGAGACAGAGGATACTTCCATCGCTCATATCGCTGTCGGACTGGGCTGCGGACAGATCAAAACAGGATCACTATCACGGACTGATCGCGTAGCAAAATACAACGAGCTACTCCGCATAGAAGAATTATTAGGAGACAAAGCAGTATTCAGCGGACGTATAACCAAGAGCTAACAGAATCTATTATGGCAAAACTTTTTTTGGTGCGTCACGGCAAATCAACGTGGAACGATCTGGGGCTCTGGACTGGACACACTGATGTTGAACTCACACCAGAGGGCGAAGAAGAAGCACGACGAGCCGGACACGCCCTGCGTCAGGAAGTGATCCACCGTGCTCACGTCTCTCCGTTGAAACGCACCCGCCAAACGCTCAACCACATTCAACAAGTTCTGGAATTACCTGAACTTGATATTCAAGAACATCCTGCCATTATGGAACGTCATTATGGTATTCATACTGGTAAAAATAAATGGCAAGTCAAAGAAGAGATCGGTGAGGAAGCTTTTCAGAGCATTCGTCGAGGTTGGGACACCCCTATTCCGGAAGGAGAGACTCTGAAAGACGTCTATGAGCGCGTCAAACCTTACTACGAAGAACATATCAAGTCAGATCTGATAAGCTCCCGCAATGTCCTCATAGTGGCACACGGCAATTCACTGCGGGCTCTGGTCAAACATCTCGAGAACCTCAGCGAAGAAGAGGTCGTCGGTGTAGAAATAGCCACCGGTGAAGTGCACTGCTACACGCTTGATGACAACGGTGCAGTCGTTGATAAAGTAATCCTCCCTTCAGCCCAAAGCTAGAGCTACAAATATGCTGAAACTAAAAAAAGACCACCATATGGTGGTCTTTTTGTTTATACTCTTTACTCCCGCAATCTACGCTCCACGTACAGCAGCGGAGAACCGAGAAGTCCGATAATAGATTTGACGGCGAAGCCGGTCAGCGCCGCGGTGAATAAGACCGGCAACGGCAATACTTCATAAAAAGCAACCGAGAAGAACAGGATACTGTCGACCAACTGCCCTATGATGATAGCTGCACTAGAGCGGATGAGCACCTTCTTGCCTTTATGCTTACGGTAGAGATAATCATAGATCCAGATATTGGTATACTGGGCTAAAATGAAGGCAAAGAGACTAGCCAAGGTGCCACGAATCGTCGTCGCAAATACGACCCTCAAGGCATCATTAGTCGTCATGCCTCCTGCCATGGGACTTAATTTGATCGCTAAATATGTGACAATACCAAAATAGGCGAATAAACCGGCACTAGCCCAAATAGCTCGGATAGCCTCTTTCTTTTTCCCTTGCTCAATGAGGATATGTAATATAATAAATGTAGTAGCGTAGAAGACATTTCCAACATTAATATTGACGCTAAAAAATAACAGCCACTTGCTGGAAAAAATTGCCCCTAATATGAGCAGCAGTGGTAGCAGAAAAATACTCCAGACTTTACCGAACCTCGACAAAGCCAAGACGGCGCAAAAATTGGCCGCTATGAGAGCTATGAGTATAAGAAGATTAATATCCATTGTTATAAATTAATGATAGACAAAGTATAGCATCTCCGAAAAATATGAGCTATACTATAGATACATTTTATTCTTCGTTGACGATGCGAAAAAAACAAAAAAAGATCAAACGACTCGATACAAACCTTCTGATCACCTGCGTTCTGGTTTTGTTTTTTTTGGTTTCATTTTGGTCAATACCAAAATTGTACAATCTGGCCACACCTCTGTATGAACAACAAGTAGAGAAGCTAACAGCTCAAGCAGAAGTCGGGCTCAATCAGGCTATCCTAGATAATGAGGCGACAACCAGAGCCATAGTTCAAGAAAATGATCTACCAAAGATAATTGCTTCCGAGGATCCCTACGGTTTGGTAGCGTTCATCAACGCGGAAATCAAACAAAAAGATCTCAATGTGCTGCAGATCGTCAATGCTGATGGTACGATCTTAGCGAGAGCAGCCAACCTCACCCGCCGCGGCGACAATATTTTCCTCTCAACTCCTTGGGGACAGATCGTCAGCCAAGGAACAACCGTCAATAGCTATACTACCAATGTCTATGGCAATACCCGTATCTTGACTGGAATTCCGTTATTTCAGAATCAGGCTATCATTGGGGCTGTCTTCGCCGGCCACGAGCTTGATGACACCTTTGCCACCAGCTTCCGCAACAAATACTTACCGGCCGATAGCGAAGTGGCGTTCTATAATGACCAGTCGGGAATACTCGGAGACAGCTTCCAAGATCAAGAGATAAAAAAGATTATTGACCAAAACTTCCGAGATAAAGCCCTGACCTCATCTGGTCAAAATACCAAAAAGCATTTTCATATTAAAATCAATGATAAATATTATATAGCCGAGACCGTCAGTCTGCCCAATGTCAACTTCAATAAAGCAAAAATAATTGTTTTTGCGCCGCATTATCACGGCACGGAAGTTGCTCTCATCTCCGCACTTCTGACGCTTTTGCTCTTTGGATCCTTGTTATTAATCAATCATCGCCAAAAATTATTTGGACGATACTTCCAATCTGCAGCGGTGGTTATCTGTGTTGTCTTCTACGCCTCTTCCTTTATTATCATTCTCCATCAGGTTAGCCGTAGGCATCAGAGTCTCAATCTTGCTCCCTACCCACTGTACAATAGCCGATTGTTTGTCAGCCCCGGCTCGGCAGTTTTTGATAAAAAATTTGACCAACAGATATCCATCACCTTATCCTCCGGCGGTGAAGCTATCAACGCCATTGAAGCTAATCTCACTTTTGATCCTACTATTATTCAGATCGATGATATTGATACCTCCACCTCTATCTGCCGTTCAGAAATGTTCTTAGAAAAATCCTTCAATAATCAAACAGGAGAAATACATTTGACCTGCCTGATACCGACCCCAGGTTTCGCCAAGGATAATGGCGTCATCGCAAATCTGAAGATACACCCTATTCAGGCTGGTATGGTTAACATCGGCTTCAATGACAGCTCTCTGGTATTGGCTAATGATGGTCTGGCTACTAATGTATTACGCACTGTATCTAACGGCTCCTATGAGGTATTAGAAACCAATAGCTCTGATAATTCACAGCCGATATTCTCCTACACTCATCCCAATAGCGAACAATGGTATCAGGATCGTACCATCTCACTATCGTGGAATAATCCAAAGGGCGAAGACTATCTTTTCTCCTTCGATCAAAGTCCTACCTTTGACAGTGCTACAGCTAGCAGTACTACTGCAACCTCAACCACAGTCATAGCGCCAAGCAATGGAGTTTATTATGCTCATTTACAACCAGCCAATAATCCTCACCTGCCTGCGGTCAGCAAAAAAATAATGATTGATGACTCTGCGCCTTCCAATCTGACGATCAAAATTAAATCAGCGGTAATAAAACGAGGTGAGTCAGTACCGCTTCAAGTCGAAGCTCAAGACGACACCAGTGGCTTAGAAAAAAACTTCTATCTCAAATCTGAAACCGGACTCTTCCTACCAGCACGCAATCCTGTCTATCTCTCCTATCCGCGCAAAGGTACCTATCCTGTGACCGTACGCGTCTATGATCTGGCTGGGAATTATTCTGAACGAACTATCAATATAACGGTTAAATAAAGCTAACAAAAAACATCCCCCATGCGGGGATGTTTTTAGATCATATAATGGTGCCGCCGGTCGGACTCGAACCGACACGGAGTTGCCCCCAAAGGATTTTGAGTCCTTCGTGTATACCAATTTCACCACGGCGGCA
>CAYYYA010000012.1:5784-24189 GCA_964475975.1 uncultured Gammaproteobacteria bacterium
ATTATTTGTCAATCATAAAAAGCTGTAAAAACTGGCTTTTTTTGCTATACTAGCTATACTCCTACTATGATTATTGGTATTGATGCCACGCGAGCAAATAAACCCCACAAAACCGGCGTAGAATGGTATTGCTTTTTTTTAATTAAGGAAATGATAGCTCAAGCACCAGAGATAACCTTTCGACTTTATTTTAACTCTGACCCAGAACCAGCATTACAAAACCTCGGCCCAAATGTCGAATACCGAATAATGCGTTGGCCACTGGTCTACCTCTGGACTCAGGTACGATTATCATTGGAAATGCTCTTCAATCCGCCTGATGTACTTTTCATTCCTGCATCAATCATTCCTATTATTTCCGCTAAGAAAACTATTACCACTATCCACGATGTAGCTTATGAGGTTTATAAAAACGATCTATCCCAAAAAAGTCGTCTCTATCTGAGATTTGCTAGCTACTGGGCGAAATGGTTCTGTCGAAAAATTATCACCGTGTCGGAATTTTCTAAACGTGAAATTATTAAATTCTATCACTACGATCCAACTAACATTGTTGTTACTCATTTAGGTTTGAACTGGGATGAGCTTAACAAGCCCACGACCATAAATCCTAAGGCACCAGAAAAATATTTATTGTATGTTGGTAGACTCGAAAGTAAAAAAAATATTGCGAGATTAATTGAGGTATTTGATGAAGTCAAAAAATCAGGTTGGGGTCATGACTATAGTTTGATACTAATCGGCAATCCCAGTCGCGGTTGGTCTGAAGCTGAAGAGCTCATCAAGCAAAGAAATCTAACATCCGATGTTCTACGCACAGGCTGGGTTTCTGAAGCAGAAAAATTTGCTTATTTGCGAGGAGCACGTGCCTATGTTCATTTAGCAAAATATGAAGGCTTTGGTTTCGGCCCACTAGAAGCAATGGCTTGTGGTACACCAGTGGTAATCAACGACGCCGGATCGCTGCCAGAAATTTGTCACAATCACGCCTTGGTTGTAGACGCTGACAATCTACCCGCTACAGTTGAAGCTATACGTCAAGCAGCTGAAGATACCACAGTCCGACAGGAGCTAACTGCGCGTGGTATATCATGGGCTCAAACTTTTACTTGGGAAAAAACAGCTCAACAAACTTTGGAAGCCATAAAAAAACTATGATTGAACTGATACTGTCCACCATCTATCTACTCCTCCCCGCCTATATTGCCAATATGGCTCCTGTTATTGCTGGTCGTCTCGACTTCTGGCCGAACTTAAACAAACCTATTGATAATGATAAAAAAATATTTGGTCAGCCAATTTTTGGCGCAGGCAAAACCTGGCGCGGTTTGCTGGTAGGCACTATGGCTGCGATCCTGACCGCCGGCTTGCAAGCAATGCTCTACCAGTTAGGTTGGGTGAGAACGCTCAGCCCTATCAACTTCTTTCAGATTAACTGGTTTATTTTCGGCCTCTTAGCAGGGCTTGGGGCTTTGCTCGGTGATATGCTAAAAAGTTTAGTGAAGCGCCAAGTTCACATTACCTCAGGTCAAGCTTGGCCAGTTTTTGATCAGTTGGATTTTCTTGCGGGTTTTATCATTATTACCTGGTGGCTTTTTCCCTGGCATAGTAATAGACTATGGGTAGCAATCATCATTACTCTTATTATGCATCCACTGAGTAATGTTGTAGGCTACTTGTTAAAAATTAAAAAAGTCTGGTGGTAAGATGAAAAAAGTATTAGTCATTTATAATCTCTCCTCAGGTCGCAGACGCCACAGTCGCCTCGCTTTCCTCATCAAAACAGGATTAAATCGCCGAGACTATAATCTTGAGTTCAAAAACTATGAACATTTTCTGACTGACCGACATTTACATGAACACTTTCATTATGATTTTGTTATTGTTGCTGGAGGTGATGGTACAATTCGCCAGGTAGCCACCTTTTTGCTTAAAAATAAATTTGATATACCTATTGCTATTATTCCTATCGGCACCGCGAACATGCTAGCGCAAAGTTTAGGTCTACCCCGTAAGGTGCGTCAGGCGATAAAGCTTATCCCAAAATCAACACCTCAGCGGATTGATATTGGTCTGATTAACAACGAACATTATTTCCTTGATGCTTTCTGCATTGGCTATGTTGCTGAACGAATCCTCGGCGCACAGCAGTCACTGAAAAGACATTTTGGCTTCATGAGTTATATCTTCTCCTTCTTTTTGGATCGTTCTCTACCGCGCCACTCCTATCATTTCACGGTTGATGGAGAAGTGTTCCATCATGAGGGCAATAGTTTATTTATCGTCAATACCTCTCGTTTATTTGGTTTAAGCCCTCGACGTCTGACAGATTTGCAAGACGGAAAATTTGAACTAACCGTAGCTACAAACAAAAATTTCTGGAGTTTCTTCGAGGCAACCTTTTTTTACTTTTTCCATCAGAAACCTCATAAACACCTCATCATTAGCCATGGTTCAGAATTCATTATACAGTCGCAAGGAACTACCTACCCCCAAATAGATGGCGATTATTTTGAATGTCCTGATGGTCCCATTACCGTCAAAGTACTGAGACACACCCTCCAAGTATTAAAACCACATGCATAATATCTTGCGCTTCTGCTCAACACTAGGACCCATAGGATATCTGCCCGCCTCAGGGACTATCGCTACCGTTATTATTTTCCTATTCGGTTACATAGCACGTACTACTGATAGCTTGAGTGGCTGGTTACTGATTATCATTGTAATAATCTTAGCTATCTGCACTCATTACTACAGCAGAACTCTCCCTGAGACAGACCCCCATTACATAATCAGCGATGAGATGATAGCTAGCCTACTTTTGGTCTGGCTTATTCCTTTATCGTTTGGCTACTTCCTGCTGACATGCCTATTATTTCGACTCTTTGATATCGTCAAACCACTGGGTATTAAACGAAGTGAAAAATTATCAGGTAGCTATGGAATCATTGCTGATGATCTACTAGCTGGTTTCTATACATTAATCATTATCAGACTGATTCAACTATTTATATGAGCTTCTACCAAACCAAGGAACGACTAACACAAAAAGTAGTTAAATACTTCCCCAGCTGGATAACCCCTATGCAGCTTAGCGTATTAAGATTGCTCTTAGCTGCGCCCATTATCTTTCTGCTTCTTCATCAACAGAAGATGGCAGCTCTGCTTGTTTTCTTATTTTCAGCCCTCCTAGATTTCATCGATGGCCCCCTTGCCCGAGCCACGAACCGTGTCACAACTATCGGCAAACTTCTTGATCCTTTCGCTGATAAAGTTATGGTACTACCTGTCGTTTGTATCCTTGGCTTATACTTTATCTCATTACCTCTCATCGGTTTAATACTCGGCTTAGAATTATTACTGATTGTCATTAGTGTTATTATAAAACCGATATTAGATCGGAGAGGCGTCAAGAAAGCTCTCGGTGCCAATATCTTTGGCAAATATAAGATGACCACCCAAGTCATCCTCGTCCTGTTATTTTTCCTAGCACCGGTTACCCCTACGAGTAGACTCATTGCCACACTCCTAGCAACCATAGCCGTACTTCTATCTATGGCCAGTATTATCAAACATACTCTGCCTGACATCCATGATGATTCAAACAAAATCAATCTCTGAACCCAAAGAAGCAACAGATGGTTTACGTCTCTTCATTAGTAGCTATCTCCCTAAGTCAGGTTATCCTGATATGGATCTATGGTTGCCAGAATTAGGTAGCCCGTTAGAGCTTATTATCAATTGGGGGACCGAACGATACGATTGGCAGACATTTGTCGCAAACTATACTGCGCATTTAGAAGATGCAGGCTTACAGTCTCTGCTTAAAACAATGAGTGACCAAGCGGAGAAACAGACTATTACATTGCTTGGACACGCTAAGCAGGATGAAATCTGCCACAGGAGCATCCTGAAACAATTTCTGGAAAATAAAAAAAAGATACAGTAGTATCCTTATCTTTAAAATGGTAGCGACGAGTGGAATTGCACCACTGACCTCGGGCTTATGAGTCCCACGCTCTAACTAACTGAGCTACGTCGCCATATACCATCACGGTACAAGGCATCGCCTCGTTTGCTAAGCCTTCATCTGTACCGCGATCAATTGTTCTTTCTTTTCTCTGGAAATTTTTTTTATCTCCATCTCGCGCTTCAGTGCTTGCGAGTGAGTTTTAACTTTTTCAAAATACTGTAATCTTACGGGTCGTCGTGATTTTGTATATTTTGCTCCCTTACCTTCGTTATGTTTTTGAATTCGTTGCTCAAGATTATTAGTACAACCCGTATACAACGTTCTATCTTTACATCGTATGATATAAACCCACCAATTTTTTTTCATAAGATATTAGGGCATGTGACAGTACGACGAGTCGAATGGTAGCGGGGGCCGGATTTGAACCGGCGACCTCTAGGTTATGGGCCTAGCGAGCTGCCTGACTGCTCTACCCCGCGTTAAATAATAGCAGTTAACCATTGGTACAATAGTTAACTGCTATTTTATACCTCTAATTAGAAAAAAAGTCAAAAGCTAGTAATCCTTCAGTTTACTCATACTGCCATGCTGCTGGATCTTCTCCAGAGCCTTAGCTTCAATCTGACGGATACGCTCGCGAGTGACACCGAATTCAGTACCTACTTCTTCCAGCGTATGAGCGATACCATCATGCAATCCAAAACGCATTTCCAAAATTCGCTGTTCACGAGGACTCAAATCGCGAATAATGCTAGAGACGTGATTTTTCAATAGTTGCAATGAAGCCACCCGATCAGGCGTGATAGTCTTGGTGTCTTCAATGAAATCCTGCAAGGTACTATCCTCATCTCCTTCGTCGCCTACTGATGTCTCCAGTGATACTGTTTCTTGAGAAATTTTGATGATATGGCGAATCTTATCCAACTCTTCGCCCATCTCTGAAGCAATCTCCTCTGGCAATGGCTCACGACCAAGATCTTGTATCAAACGACGCTGAACTTGTTGGAATCGATTGATGGTCTCTACCATATGAACTGGTATACGAATAGTACGAGATTGATCAGCTAAAGCACGAGTCACAGCTTGGCGGATCCACCAGGTAGCATAGGTAGAGAATTTATAGCCTTTACGATAATCAAATTTATCAACGGCGCGGAACAAACCAATGTTTCCCTCTTGAATCAAATCAAGTAGCGTCAGTGAACGTCCGGTAAATTTCTTAGCAATACTAACTACTAAACGTAAGTTTGATTCTACCAATTTACGCCGTGCTTCCATGTCGCCCTTTTCTTTACGCTTGGCGTAGAGAATTTCTTCATCAGACGATAATAATGGCACTTTACCAATCTCTCTCAAATACATTTGAATTGAGTCGGCTGAAATATCGGTTAAATCAGAGCGTTTCTTATCGCTACCAAGTCCTGCTGAGGTCAGAATTTTTTCTGAACGATCATTATTAGTAAGATCAAGAATACCACCCTCAACTGTTATCATCTGCGCCCCACCATCCTCAAGTTTATCCAAGAAATCTTCGAAAACATCCACGTAGTGCTCGAGCTCAGGGAAGATGCGCTGTGTCTCTTCCTCTGTCACGAATCCTCTACTTCGGCCTTTTTGCAGTAATAAATCCACAGCCTGCTGATCCCAGCCAATTTTCTTTTTTGGCGTAACTGAAATACCCGTAGCTATTTTAGCTTTACGGGGTTTAGGGGCACGTTTAACTGCTGGTCGTCGCTGAGATTTTTTGGTCGGTTTTTTGACGACTTTCTTCACCTTAGTCTTTTTTTTAGTTGGCATGTTTCTTATAAAAGATAGCTAGCTAAATGTGAACTCACTTGGGTAAACTCTAAGGTCAGCTTATCGAGCTGAACTTTATCTCCTGTCGCTTCTGCTGCTTCAATTGCTTGAGATAGCAAGCGCATTTTTTCTTTCAGCCACCGAACCTTCAACCGAGGTACAACATTCTGCAACTCCAGATTAAGATCCTTAGCACTTAAATCGCTATATTGATCACCAGCAATATGAACCACCTCACTCCAAAGACGGGATTGTGCTTCGTTTAGGCTTGTTGTAAAGGCTTGAAAATCTGTTGATTGGTTCTTAGTGTAATATATAATAAGCTGTTTGTAAAGGTCCTGCCAGATCTCAGGTAATACCTCAGGCTCAACCTTGTTGATAGCTTCTGATAGGCCTTCTGGCCAAGCCGCAATGATAGCCAAGAAGCCACGTGCCAATCTATTACCAGGATCGACAGTTGCTTGAGGAGCGCTTGACTGAGACTCTAATCGATCTGGACTTGCCGAGGCTACTTTCTTCAGTTGCTCATCTAATAGCTGAACTGATATATCCAAACGCTCTGATAAACGATGTAGGTAATGATGACGTTCAACGGCATTCTTGATTGGCGACATGATCTCTAACAGCTTCTTAATCGCTATTTTCTTATGATCTGCACGATTTAGGTCAACTCGCTTTAAAATCTCATCAAAATAGAAGTCTATTATTGGTACACTTTTTTTGATATTTTCTTTCCATTCATCTGGATTTTGCAAAATAATATCCGCTGGGTCCTTAGCACCAGCTAACACCAATGCTTTGACATTCATATCAAAGTCGTTAGCGCTCATGACACCACTTTTATAGAGTGCTTGTGAACCAGCCGCATCAGAATCAAAAGCTAATATGATATTATTGGTAAACCGTTTAATTAATCGTAACTGCTCACCTGTGAGAGCTGTTCCTGAAACCGCTACTACATTCTTAATACCCATTTGGTGCGACATTATTACATCCATATTACCCTCAACTACAATAACATAATCTTTCTTCTTGATATCAAGTTTTGCAAAATCAAATCCGTAAAGCAGTAGACTCTTGTTATAAATTGGGGTTTGAGGAGAATTGATATACTTACCACCAAATTCATCAACACCAAAAACTATCTTAGCCAATGTGCGCGCCGTAAAGCCTACTACTTTACTTTGAACATCACATATTGGAAACATCAAACGTTCACGGAAACGATCAAAATAGCGATCTTCTTTACGACTTACTAATCCTGAGCGGACAAGCAAGTCATCTTTAAACCCTTGAGCTGCAAGAAATGTATGCAACTCATCCCAGCCAGAACCAGATAAGCCAAGACCCCATTGTTGTATTGTTTCTGGTAGAACTCCTCGCTTAGTCAGATAATCTCTTGTTTTCTCTGCTTCGGGCGTCTGAGCCAGTAACCGTCGATGCCAAAAATCTCTAGCTGCTTTATTAATATTCCAAAGATCATTTTTTTCCTCAGTCGACGGACCGACTGCTGCGCTTTGCTCAAGTACGATGCCGGCTTTATCTGCTAATAAACGCAACGCCCCTATGAAATCTAGACTTTCATATTTCTGCACAAAGGTAATAACATCACCCCCATCATTACAACCAAAGCAATGCCAAATCTGCTTGTCCTTCGAGACCATAAAGGACGGGGATTTCTCCTGATGAAAAGGACAATTCGCCCGCCAATTACCCCCCGCTTGCTTGAGGGGAATATAGTCTTTTACTACCTCTACGATATCTAAACGAGATTTTATTTCTTCTATCTGGGTCATAGTATATGGCTAGTGTAGCGGTAGGCAAGAAAAGTATCAAGTACATAAAAACCGCGTTCGACCTTGGTCGAACGCGGCGAAATTACATCTACACGTGTCTCTAGCCAATCTTCCTGGAGATTCGAACCGGCTCTACCTCCCAACCAAGAGCGCGGAGTCTGTTGATGGCGACAGTCATCAGCGCCATGAGTCCGTCCAGACTGTAGCCAGAAAGAATCCCGCCATCCTCCAGCACTTCAGCGCTGAGACTCTCAGCAAACGCTGGCGCCGAATCACGTGCCGGTTCAGCAGGTGTGAACGGTTCAGAGATCAGAGGCTCTACCGCTGGTGGTTCAAGTACGACTTCAGGTGCAACCATCGGAAAGCCAGACAGCGCAGTACCATTGTCATGTGACCGCACCTCAGGTGCAACAGGATCACTGGTGATTTTTGGGGTATGTGGAGTCGAGCTGACCCTCTGAATAGGTTCACTCTGGCCCCTTTTAGCCGATACCCGTTGAATAGTGGCAGACACTCGCCTATACAGCTTAGTCCTGCTACTACCCAGCGTGCCATCAACGACGAGAAGTTCCTTGCGTTGAAGCTCCATCACCCTATTGCTCGCGGTAGCAGTAGCCAGCTGTCTCTCCATACTGCCACCGGCAGCGCTCTTGTAGTGCTCGGCCAGGATTATGGTCGCAGGAAAAGGATTCGACGACTGATGCAGATGAGTCAGCAACTCATAAGCATCGGCTTGCTTGTTGGTGAGATTCACCACAGGCAGTTGAGCGACTGACCGTTCCGTTGGAACTTCAGGAATCGCGGGACTTCTACCGCCAAGCGTTGCGGGAGTTACTGGTAGATTACCTGGCTTCGGTGGCAGAGGGCACTCACCTCTCTGAATTGCTTTCAGAAGTGATTGCTCCAGCTCATGAGTATGGCTAGCAGTAACAAAAAATTCTTGATACTGCTCGCCTTCATAAAACCAGATCTCCATGCGCTGTTGTTTGGCGTTGTATCTGAACTCGGGAACCTGGTAGATACCGTCATAGGCCTTGATAGACCCAACTGTCACACGATGAATCTGTGTGTAGGTCTTCAGGAGCCACTGAATGAAGGCTAATGAGCTAGGAAGCCACGCCTGCCTACCGTCTTCCAGCTTAGGATGCGTCCAAACAGGATTGGTCATTGCCTCACCTCCCTCGAATTCCTCAGGATCGACTTCATCGAAGTCGCCAAAATCAGGCTCGACATCATCGAGCTGATCTTCTACAGATTCTCCACGATGAAGGACTTCGCGGATTTCTACGCTGTGATCTACTAGGCTCTCAGCTAGCTTCAGTCGGAAGCCTTTCTGCTGACCGCTGGTCGTAAAACCAATGGTCATCAGCTGAAGTTGGTGTCCAGTAAAACACACGAGCCGAGTAGTGGTATAGTATTCCGTGAAGACTACCTCGGGGATTTCACGTGGTGGTGGCGCGCTCCATACCTGACCCATACCCACAGATCTAACCCCTGGAAAGGTAGCAATGAACTCGTAGAGCCATTGCCAGCCTGCCAGTAGTGGCGCTGACGCTTGGCTCAACGAAACCTCCTTGTTAAATAGCATTTTAGAAGAACATGCGAGACCTATATTTATAATAAATATTCTATTTTGTCAACAAAATTCTTTTATTGAATTTACGAAAATTACAAAATAACTTACAATAACAACAATGAAAAAATATCATTGGTTCAAGACACGTCGTCACGGTTGGGGCTGGACTCCTACCGCGTGGCAAGGCTGGGCGATTTTCACCACCTATATCGTAGTAATAGTAATCTATGCGTTGCTATTGCAATATATCAAGGCTTCAGATTTTGAAGTCATGATTAATTTCATACCTCGTGTATTCATCTTAACCGCACTACTTATTATCATCTGTTATCAAACTGGCGAGAAACCAAGCTGGCACTGGGGAAATAGGAAGTAAAAACTCAAAAGTCAAAAGTTAAAACTACAACCAAAAACTCTAAAACTTTTAAGCTTTAGAGTTTTTCCTTTGACCTTTGACTTTTTAGTTTTGACTTTGGGTTATTCCTTCTTCTTATCCAACCTATCCAATCCAATCAGTTTGACACCGAAGTAGACAACTAAAGCGATGATTACAAAATCGATAAAGACGCTAATTAAATCTCCCCACATAATCTTCGATTCTCCTAGTTGCCAGTAGGCCGTCTTTAGCCCAGCAGTTGATCCTAGTGCAAAGCTTAGTAGTGGGTTGATGATGTCTGTAACAATAGCGCTAACGAATTTGGAAACAGCGCCACCAAGGATAAAACCAACAGCTAATCCTACTACCCCTTGTTCACGAATGAAGTTGAGAAATCCTTTCATAAAATTTACTTACTCAAATTGCCGTGGTGGGCACGGAGAGACTCGAACTCTCACGGATTGCTCCATACGCACCTGAAGCGTACGTGTATACCAATTTCACCACGTGCCCAATGCGAGACTACATTATGGTGTGCCTGAGAGGATTTGAACCTCTGACCTCCAGCTCCGCAAGCTGATGCTCTATCCAGCTGAGCTACAGGCACACGTCGTAACAAAAATAAAAGCGGACTCACACTTTATACTATGATTATCCGCTAGAGTCAAGACGTATAAATTATAATTTCAATAATCTGCCGAAGAGTTCACTTTGGGGCTCTTCTTCTTTACTAAAATCTTCCTCTAAAAATTGCAACAGCATTTCTCGGATATCTACCGGATTCTGCTCTTCCATATGTATATGGAGGCGCGGAATAAAAAAACTCCTTGGCTCAATATACAGACTCTTGACCATTGGGGGCTGATAAATAATCCAAAAATTTCTAATGTCTTGGTAAGGTAAAAATTTGTCTCTCAACATGACTCCCTTGTCAGTAATAATCACGTGCAATCTCTCCGGCTGACGAATATTGGCTAAAGCAAAAATTAATACTGAAAAAACTATAATTATTAAAAATAGCCAATTCTTATCCCACACTGCAAAGGCAGCTAATCCAATCGTAATAAGACCTGCAATTACATACCAGAGGCGACCACGATCAAACTGTATAAATTCAGGATACTCCCAGCTTGCTAAGGCCTCTCCTATCGATGGGGCATGGACTGCTGGGGTTAGTGAATTTTTATTTTCTAATTGTTCCATACGATAAGTATAGCACAGGTGCGTTCTCTCTGTTAACAGACTTTTGACAAGGAGCTTATTCTATAGTATTGTAACAAAGATTTTGAAAGAAAATTTGACCCATTCAAGGGTCTTATTAATATCAAAAGTCTCAAAAGAATGGAGAGGTGGCTGAGTGGTCGAAAGCGACACACTGCTAACGTGTTGTCCGGTAAAACGGACCGCGGGTTCGAATCCCGCCCTCTCCGCCATCCTTCGCTCGCTGAGCGAGCTACGGATGGCGTAGCCATACGTACTGATCGATAAGATCAGAGAAGGATAGTCCACCGAAGCCTTGGCGAAGGTGGGCACTCAAATCGATTATCAATGGAGAGTTGGCAGAGTGGTCTATTGCGGCGGTCTTGAAAACCGTTGTACGAAAGTACCGGGGGTTCGAATCCCTCACTCTCCGCCACCCTTCGCTCGCGGAGCGAGCTACGGGTGGCCTTTGGTCAGCCGTACTGACTGAAAGTCATTGAAGGGTAGTCACCCGAAGCTTTATGCGCAGGGTAACACAACATCGAAAATATAATATTTCAAAACAGCCTTCCTGCTGTTTTTTGTTACCATTGACATTTTAAAAATTTTATGCTATTTTTTTATGTTCTAAGTTCTACAGCACCTTGATTTAACTAACAGATACAGTCCTGCTCTCTGTTTAGCCAACGATCTACAAACTGGAGGATAACATCGTGAATCCCAAGGTCTTCGGACTAGCAGTATTCATCGCGGCCGCTTACGTCGGCTGGCCCAACCTGGCAAAGCCACTTGGCATCAAGCCAGGTTTGGTGGCAGTCATCATCGTTGCCGTGGCCATGGTTGTGGTGCTGGCGACGTCGTACAAAGACATCTCTTCCGTTTCCACGATTTCCGCAAAAGGCCTGATCATCCTACTCCTTGTCGGCCTCGCCAATGGATTGGCAATTTACTTGTTCGCAAAAATATCTGCGGACAAGCAAATTCAAACCAGCATCTTCCTTGTCACCGTCTTCGTGATGGAAGTCACTCTGGCGCCAGTGATAGACTGGTTGGCGACAGGCGCGAAACCGACAAACTTGCAGTACGTCGGACTCGCTCTGGCTGTACCAGCCTTGATACTTCTCAGTCAACGGCCTCCGCAGTAGGTCACCAACTTAAGTCCCATGAAGAAAAGCTCAACGTAGCTTCATCTCGTGGGGCTTTTCTTTTCGTTGACAAAATATATCATCCGAGTAGTATAGGAAAGTTCGTTCTATCCGTGAATCAAGCCGTCACCCCAACAACAGAAAGGTTTACCAATGGAAGTCAGCTTTGGTACGATCAAAATGATTCGTCCTGATGCTCCGGAGGCCAAAGGACGCTTCGGCTTCATCGTTTCGCGGGGTCGGGAACTTTTCTGTCACATGGATAGGCTCTGCGGTTTCCGCTGGAATCCTGCCGGTGAAATAGTCTTCGAACCGCAGATCGCTGCCAGCCGTCCGCCTGTGAAAGGCGATGAAGTGGTCTTCATAAGTGACGGGCCCAAAGCCACACGCTGGGGCCTGAAGCTGGACTTCGTCAAGTTTCGCGATGGGATTCCTCCGCAGCAACTCGCTGCACAGCCCAGTCAGCCGCGGCCCAAACCTTCTGCGCGCCCCAATGACAGCTATGGCGGCGGAGCTGAACCCTACTGACCGCCACGAACTTTGCGGGCGCCCTGTGTCATCACCGGGGCGCCCGTTTTCTTATACTATTATTTTACTATCAGTTCATTCAACTTCGCTCTGGTAGCAGATGCTACCATTCCTGTGCCACGTTTGAAGCCTAATGGAGTTAAAATTTCTTTGGCGTATACTTCCTGAAAACGGATTACCGCAGCTTTGGTCAAAGGACCAAATACATTTGTTTCTTTACCAGGAGAACCAACACCTTGTTTAGCAAGGAGGAAACCATGGGTATTGAGAAATTGTTGCAGTAGTTTCACTTCTGGATCAATCGTACCAAGCTTTAAATCTCTTATGAAAAGAAAAACTTGAGAGGTGTTTGGTTTCGAAACTGAAACAGGTGTTGGTTGAATCACCGAGCTAGCAGCAACCAACTGAATAGTACGAGAAATTACTTCTGAAGACTGTCCATACTGGGTGTAGAACTTAACATAGACGGTGTAGCTACCAGCTGGACAAACTGGGTCAATGAGACGACCGCCGTATCGAGAGCAAAGATCAAGTTGGAGCGTAGGTTGGTAAGTCTCTAGACTAGCGTCATTGAAGGTACCGGAGAAAGAGATAGCTACTCTGTTCACATCTGGCCCAACACTGAAAGTTAAAGGCACTACTCTCTCTGAGGTAGCAGGGTTATTGTTATTAAGAGTCATACCGAAACCTCCAGAAGGCACAGTAGGAGGATTCAGAGCGCCGAGAGGTAAGCCACCTCCACCTCCCCCACCTCCACTTGATGAGCCACCTCCGGAAGAACTATTAGCAGCAACGGTCACGGTAACGGTATATGCTTGCGTGGTCACGGTGTCTTCAGCAGTTACTGTATATGTGACAGAACTTGTGAAATTCTGTGCTGATCCAGACGTCGGACTGATGGTAGCACCGGAGGAAACAGCAATCGTTGGCGTCAGACTACTAACACTCGTGTCATAGGGAACTGTCAAAGCCACTGTATGGTCGGTATTATTGATCGTACCTGTAGTCGCGGGACTAGCAAAAGTAAATGAAGTTATCAGAGCCGCGGTAGATAGTACCGTAGAATTATAGGCGCCTATATCGATCGAGCTTGGTCTGGCAGTATTCGTAATATCAACTGTTGGCGCATCGGTGGACAGACCATTACTTTTAGCGCTGCCCAATCCTGAGGTTTCAAAATTACCTGTACTAGCAGATGTATAGATTGGGTTGGTACTTTGAGCGTGAGAAACGATGGTAATACCACTGTCGGTATACGTTGCATTTGTCAAAACTAAGTCTGGTAGATAAACCCCAGCATGAACACTATTTACACCATCAGACAGGGTTACTTCGGAATTAAAAATAACATACACGCTGGTAGCATCGGGCGCGGTCCAGGTGCCATCGTCGCTATTTTTGATAATCGTCAACGAAGTAGCGGAATTATTTTTTATCATCGCTACTTGTCCAGAGCCAGTACCAGAGATAATTTTGACGTACATCGCTTGAAAGGCATCATCTGTCCAACTCTTACCAGAGTCAACCAAGGTCGAGCTTGACCCGCTCGAAGCCGTGCCCTGAGACTGGACTAGTTCCTGCGTAGAGCCACCAGCCCATGATAACGTTACTGACTTGTTTGTACCCGACGTACCACTGACAACTGCTACCAGAGACTTTGGTGTCGACATTGGTAAAGTGTATGATGGTTGAAATAAAGTAACTCCTAAAACAGTTCGAGCGTCATTGGTGTTATACTCTGCGCTATCCATGATGAAGGTAGCTTGCTTGACGTTGGTAGGCGTAGTAGCGTTACTATAATCAACATTATAATCCAGACGAGTTAACGATAGCTTAGTAATATTTGAACCGTCATCCGCCGGGCGATAGATTCCCTGATCTGAATTGGAAATAATGTTATTAAAAATTTTCAACCGTGTACCTAATACTATGGTGTTTTCTCCATCGTTGAAATTAATACCTCGGATACCGTTATCAAAAGTATTATTGGCCACAATAATGTCATCGATCCACTGCTTGCGATTATAGCCAAGTGTCCAGCCTCCGCCCATATCTCGATCGCTATAATAAACAACATTATTTGTTAGCACCGCACCTGAAATATAGCCATCAGCCGGAGTAAAAACGATTCCATGATGATACATCTTACTGAACTTATTACGCTGTATCACCATATAAGAACCAAGTCGTACTGCTCTATTCCCGCGGACAATTGAATTATCAAGATAGTAGAGACTACCATTACTAGAATCACCGGACTGTTGGAAGCCTCCATTATCGGTCAGACCACCGAATCCAGTTATGGTATTGTTTTGGTAATAGGAGTTATAGGTATGTTCTGGAAAATTTGGACTATCAATAACAGTACCCGTATTATTCTTGATATCCAAACCAACATTGGTTCCACGCCCTAGACTATTGAATACTGGGGTGAAGGTATTAAAGGTATTGCTAGAAATATTGATGTACGAAGTATACCCGATATTTATCAGACCATCGCCAAAGACATAGCTATTATTGTAGCGGCAGTTATTAAAAGTATTACCGGTTATCTGAATTTTATGATCAGCATCTGCTGTCCCACTATGAACCTGGATAGCTCGTGTGCAATAGTTAAAGGTATTGCCGGTGAATCGAACGGCTCGATCATCATTACTAAGCCCAAGGGCGTATTTATCAGTAGCTATGATAGCACCTCCGAGATATTCATGACTCTGCACCGTATCATCATTACTACCCCAATAGTTGAAGGTAGAGTTGTCGATCAAAACCGATGAGTACGAGACGGCATTGGTAGCAATAATTCCAGAGCTATACCAAGTACCGTATTTATAGTTGTAAGTCAGACTGACCACGACCTCATCAGATTTATAATAAATAATTCCTTTGGCATGATCGACATAATAATCGCCGGCAGTGGTAAGATTATCGTATGAACTAACGGCAGTAGCCAGCGTGTCTGTGGAAACAATATTGAAACTCGAATCACCAAAAGATCCCAAACCATCACCAGCAGCGTTACTAATCGGACCGACATCAGAGGCGCTACCTTTGACCGCTTTGATAGCGTAAATATTATTATCACTATCCATCACAATAGCGCTGACATTAGAGAGAACCTGATTGCCACTTGTATTACTCCAGCTGATATTATCCGTCGGAATACCAAAAGTAACCCCATCAGCCACAAGGTAGCCGTTGACTACAATAGCCGTCTGATAATCAGAAGTCGCATCTACCAAAACCGTAGAACCGCTGGCAGGTAAAAATTTGGCGTAACGATCAATCAGTAAGGCTGGATACGTATCAGTATTCACTCCTTTCAAGGTTAACGTCGCTCCTGAATTCACCACCAAACTCCCATAGGTACTTACATCAGTTCCTTGAATCTCTATACCAGCAGCAGTTCCACTGGTTGCGCCTACCGTAGTGTCCGTAGTGACCGTGACGGTATGACCAGCAGCAATGATAGCAGTATCCCCGTCTCCTGGCACAGCTCCACCAACCCAGGTTGCAGTATCGTCGAAATTACCAGTCTGTGTCGACGTTATAGCAGCAGCTTGAGCTAGGTGTATGCCACCAAAAAAAAGAAAAAAGCCACCAAAAAATATTGTGGTAGCTCTAAAAAAATACATAAAATGATTATTTTTTTGCACTTTTTTTATTTTAATAATAATCGGCCTCAAACAAACAAAGGGTTTATTTAGTATAATACAAGTAATTGACAAATGTAAAATGCTTCTGAGACCTTAATCATCGCCTATATTAGATATATTACTAAATATAAGCTTTATATTACCTAAAATCCCATGCTACAATGTCCCTATGTTGACCCCCTCCACTCCCATCAGCGACCTATCCCGCGTCGGCAAGTCAGCAGCCGGCAAACTCAAGCGCCTCAATATCAAAACAGTCGCCGATCTTTTGTGGTATTTACCGATCCGCTATGATGATTTGACTGAAGTGAAAAAAATAGCGGACATCACCGATGAAGAACGCGTGACTGTCAAAGGCGTCGTTACATTACTCCAGAGCAAGCGCTCGTTCCGCCATCGTATGAGTGTGACAGAGCTGCAACTTGAAGATGACAGTGGCAGTATTCAAGCTGTTTGGTTTCGACAGCCGTATGTGGCTAAAACTCTGGCTATCGGGGATGAGATATATCTCAGTGGTAAAGCTAAAAAACACCTACTCGGTTTTCAGCTTAATAATCCGCTGTATGAAAAAGTAAAGGACGAGCAAATTCATACCGGACGTATCACTCCCCTCTATAAACTAACCCAAGGACTGAGTCATAAACAGCTTCGTTTCTTAATTCACGAAGCCTTACCAGCAGCCGATCGTATGCTTGATGAATTGCCATCAATCATTCGCGTGGAAGAACAATTTCCAAATCTAGCTGATAGTCTGAATCAAATACATTTTCCTGATAGCTGGGCTGAGCTTGATGATGCAGAACGCCGTCTGAAGTTCGAAGAATTATTCTGGTTACAGATTAGGGTATTACAAAATCATCGTGAACTTATTCAGCAGAAAGCCCGAGCGATACCGGATAATGAATCTGTGGTACAAGCATTTATAGCTTCACTGCCGTTTGAGCTGACGACTGATCAGCAAACAGCGATTATGGAAATTAATCGCGATCTAACGCTTGGTCACCCTATGAACCGCCTTCTTCAGGGTGATGTTGGCTCTGGCAAAACAGTTGTAGCCTTAGCTGCCTCGACCCTCGTTGCCTCAGCCGGTCATCAGGTGGCTGTCATGGCAGCTACAGAGATCTTAGCTCGGCAGCATTTCAATACGATGTTAAAATTCTTACCGCAGATTCCAGTTGCGTTGCTGACCAGTAAGCAAGCTCTCCTAGGTGAAGACGGGAAATTTGGGGAAGTAACGAAAAAAAATATTCTGAAAATAATAGCAGACGGACACGTACACGTTGTCATCGGTACTCATAGCTTGATCCAAGAAAAAGTTAGTTATCATGATTTAGCCTTGGCCGTTATTGACGAGCAACATCGCTTTGGCGTGGAACAAAGAAAAAAATTAAAACAGGCTGCTCCTCGCGGATTATCACCACATTTACTGTCACTAACCGCGACCCCTATTCCGCGTACGCTAGCCCTAACCCTGTATGGTGATCTTAATATTTCTCTAATCAAGGCTAAACCAGCCGACCGCAAAATCACCGTTACTAAAGTTGTATCTGAAAGTAACCGTGCCAAAGCCTACGATTGGATCCTGAAACGAATCGAACAAGGCGAACAACTCTTCGTTGTCTGTCCTATGGTGGAGGCGAGTGATAAGTTGCAGGTCAAGTCAGTGATGCAAGAATATGAAAAATTACAAAAAGAAATTTATCCGCAGTTAGAAATCAGCTATCTGCACGGCAAGATGACCAGCGCTGACAAAGAAGCGACTATTCACGCTTTTCGCAACAAAGATTTCCCCATTCTCGTCGCCAGCTCGGTTGTGGAAGTCGGCATTGATATCCCTGGAGCTACCATGATGATCATCGAAGGTGCTGAACGCTTCGGCTTGTCTCAGCTGCATCAATTTCGCGGGCGCATCGGTCGCAATGATTTACCGTCCTACTGCTTCCTCTTCACTACCAATCCTAGCCAACAAGATAATGAACGTTTGAAAGCCATGACCGAACATCATGACGGTTTCGAACTGGCGGAAATTGATTTGCAACTACGCGGTGCGGGCGATGTCTTCGGTACTCAGCAATCAGGTCTCGTAGATCTCCAAGTGGCCAAACTGTCTGATACGGCTATAATCAAAAACGCCCGCGACTGGGCGACTAAGGTTCTCAATGAAGAACCATTTATCAGTGATCGAGCTTTGCAGGATACAATACGTGAGCGAAGAGAAGAGACGCATTGGGAATAACAACCAAAGTCAAAACTTAAAACTCAAAAGTCAAAAGAAAAACTCAAAGCTGTAAAAGTTTTGAGTTTTTAGTTGTAGTTTTCAGTTTTGACTTTTGAGTTTTAAACTTCCTACTACCA
>CAYYYA010000013.1:0-23435 GCA_964475975.1 uncultured Gammaproteobacteria bacterium
GAGGCCGCGTCCACGAATGGATACGACCTCAGTACAGTTCTGCCTCCGCTCTCGCTACGGGATATCCTCATACGGAATCCCGCTGATTTCCACCAACCGCTTACGGCGATTCTCGATGTTCTCCGCGATGGTAGATGACTCAATGATCGCCTTGGCCTTGCTGTACCAGGCGATCTCGCCGGTTGCCTTGCCCTTGTCGCGGTAGACCTTGATCAGTTCGTGCTCGCGATGATCCAGGACAAAATCCTTCCCGTTGTACTTCGGGTACAGTTCGCGGTTATCACGAACGAAACGCAACCAAGCTTCCGCTTGGTCGAGCTCACCCGCTGCCAGAGCAGCGGTGAACCGAGCAGAGTCCCAACCTTGAAACCGAACAGGAATGGACATGAAGCAGCTCCTCTCATTGGAGTATATGGCATTACAAACAGAACGTGGGCGAATTGATTACTATACTCTGGAAAAAACCCTCTGTCAACGCGGATAACAACGATAGAAAATTGCTACTGAATTAACAAAAAAGAGACAACTAACGGTTGTCTCTTTTTACTTTTAACTTCCTAATCCTCCACTCTGCCATTCGTCACTTCAGCTGATAATAACTTGGCCACATAATCCTGAATTTTATTGAAGTCAACCACTTCTTGGTTACCGCTTTCCATATCACGGATCAAAACCGTATCGTCTACCATTTCTTTCTGACCAATAATCAAGGAATACTTCACACCGAGCTTATTGGCTTGTTCCAGTTGATCTTTCAGACTTGATTTGGAGAAGGATTCTGCCGCTGTATATCCTTTGGCTAGCAGCGTCTCATATAATCTCAAACACTTCTTGCGTGCTTCTAGACCGAGCTGTGCAATATACAAATCTGGGGCGAAAACTGGCGAGACAGCGATATCATTCGTCTTGAAGCGAGCGATAGCTCGTTCGATACCACAGGCGAAGCCCACTGCCGGAGTGGCCCGTCCACCCAACTGCTGTATCAAACCATCATAGCGTCCACCACCTCCCAAGGCATCCTGTTGGCCATCCTTGCCCATTTCAAATAACTCCCACGCTGTTTTAGTATAGTAGTCCAACCCACGAACAATCTTAGCGTTTAAATTATATTTCACTTCCAATTCATCTAAATATTCTAGGACTAACACAAAATGATCCTTACATTCAGTACAGAGATGATCCAAAATCTGAGGCGCATCAGCTATGGCCTCTTGGCAACCTTTCTCTTTGCAATCTAAGACACGTAACGGATTCTTCAACATACGAACCTGACAATCCTCGCATAAATCCTTTTTCACGTTCTTCAAATACGCTGTCAAAGCCTTCAGGTAGCCAGGGCGACATTGTTGACAACCGACACTATTGATTTCGACTTGAACAGAGAGTCCCAACTCAGCGTAAAATTTGTAACTCATGGTAATAAGCTGAGCATCCATGACTGCATTTTGCTCCCCAATGATTTCAAAGCCGTATTGCCAGAACTGACGTTGACGACCAGCTTGAGGCCGATCATGACGGAACATCGGTCCAAAATAGAATAGTTTGACTGGCTGAGGCTGATTCAACATACCGTGCTCGATATATGAACGAACTACACCGGCAGTACCCTCTGGGCGCAGCGCTATTTTCTCTCCACCTTGATCAACGAAAGCGTACATTTCTTTACTGACAATATCAGTCTCCGTACCGACAGAACGAGTAAACAATGACGCTGATTCTAAAACAGGCGTTTCAATCCGTTGAAATCCATAATCACGTGCCAATCTCTGAACACGTCTAAAAATAAAATCCCAGTATCGTTCTTCGCTGGGCAAGATATCCTTCATACCACGGAGGTTCATGAAAGCTTCTTTTTTTCCGGTTGTTTTCTTGGGCATCTGGTTAAATTAATTGAGTATCAAGTTAGTATTGTGGCGCTTGAAAGAAGCTGAACTTATCTGCTGGCCATCCGCGAAACCATACTTTACCAATAATAAATTTTTTGTCCACTGGGCCAAAAATACGTGAATCTAAACTATTTGCCCTATTGTCACCCATCAGCCAGTATTGATCAGATCCCAATGTCACAGAATCAATAGTAGCATCGCCGATTCGGAATTCATCAAGATAGTTCTCTCGAATAGCTTGATCATTAACATAAATCGTTCCTTTCTTAATGGCGATGGTCTCACCTGGCAAACCTATAACTCGTTTGATAAAAAACTGTCTCGGATCTCGTGGGTAACGGAAGACGACTACTTCTCCTCGCTGCGGCGCTTCAAACCGATAGCTTAATTCGTCAACGAGCAAATACTGATTGGAGCTAAAGGTCGGTTCCATGGAAGCACCCTCAACATAGAATGGCTGCACCAAAAAATAGCGTATCGGCAAGATAATAGCCATAGAGATCAATACTACCTTGACCGTTTCTAGCACGAGACCGCCGAAGGCTTTCAGCCCTGTAGAAACCGAGGAGGGAGACTGACTATTTTTTGATGAAACTGGCATATTTATTGATTTTTATTAATTTTGTATGCCTATTATACCAGAATGCATAGTGACGTGCAACTTGGGTTCAAACACAAAATATCACCAGAATACGACCGCATAACCAACCAGCGCATCAGACGTGCCCACTTTTGACTCGGAGTCATATCTTCAGTATAATGCCCTTTAGACATTCATGAGCGATTTACAACACCATAGTTTTACTTCGTCAACCACTTCATCGAGTGAACAACTAGATATTCAGCGTCCTAGTGGTCGTCGCCCAGGCAGATCGAAAACCAAGTTTTTCTCCTGCCTCTTTATTTTACTGATATTCTTTGTCTGGGGTCTGATCGGTATCATCAATTACGGAACAAAAAACTTCTTTGGTGGCATACAGAACGGCTTCATCGTTAGACAAATTAGTCATATTTTTGACTCTTCTAATAATCAGCTAAAAGGTGAGGCCCAAGATCGTATCAACTTCGTCCTACTCGGTATGGGCGGTCCGGGGCATGAAGGACCATTTCTGTCTGACACTATTATTTTGGCTAGCGTCAAACCAAGCACCGGACAAGTTGCTCTTATTTCTATCCCCCGAGATTTAATCGTGCCGTTTGGCGATGGAACCTATCGCAAAATTAATAGCGTCTACGCCTTCTCAGCTGAGAAAGGTAAAGACTATGCTTTTGAGCAAGTAAAAAAAGTTTTTGCCAACTCCTTTGGTCAGGAGATTAACTATATGGCAACTGTTGACTTCCAAGGTTTCGTCAAAATTATCGATGAAGTTGGCGGCATCACAGTAGATGTCGAACGAGATTTCACCGATAACCAATTCCCGACGGCAGACTATAAAGTCAACACTGTCTCCTTCAAAGCCGGCAGACAAAAAATGGATGGGCTAACGGCTCTCCGCTATGCTCGCTCACGTCACGGCAACAACGGAGAGGGCTCTGATTTTGCGCGATCAAAACGTCAACAAAAAATCATGATTGCTTTGAAGGATAAGCTTACCTCATTTGATACCCTTATTAACCCAGTAAAGATTACCAGCCTATTCTCTCTCCTGACTCAGTCCACTGCCACTGATATGGAGCCCTGGGAAGCAGTGAAGGTCGCTCAGATGCTCAAAAATCTTAATAGCAACGATATTATCCATCAGGTCCTAGACGATGGTCCTGGCAATTATCTCGTCGGTGGAATTTCCGCTCTTGACGGTGCTTATATCCTTCAGCCACGCACAGGCAGCTATCTTGAGTTACAAACTATGTTCAGCCATATCTTTGATCGTCCAGATATCTCAGGAGAAAACAGTCAAATAATTTTGCAGAATGGAACAAAAACTCCAGGACTCGCAACCTTATCAATGAATGAGCTAGGCAAAGCAGGCATTAGTGTGCAGCGATTTGGTAACGCCAATACCCAAGACTACCTAACAACAACTATTTATGACTATACTCATGGAGCCAAACCAAAAACACGCCAAGCATTAGAAGATTTCTATGGTGTCAAAGCCAAGGAGAATGTACCTATTGAGCTTTTGAGTTATACTGTAGCTAAGGCTTGGGACTTCGTTGATGATAAAGGTCAGATCAAAGATTTAGACTTTCTCATTATCTTAGGCTCCGACTACAAACCCGCCTCGACAGTAACCAGTGAAATCATTCAGACAGTCACACCAACCTCTACTGCTTCTACTACACCGGACGGAAGTAATTTTCTCCTTGACTCCTCAGGCTTAGCCATGTAGGGTTGATGATTGCCTCTACTGGCTCTCAAAAACCTATCAACCAACCTATGACCCTACCCAAAGTCCTCATTCTCGGCCGAGCTAATGTCGGTAAATCAACTCTCTTTAATCGCCTTAGTTCATCGCGACAAGCTTTGGTTTCTCCTCGATCTGGCACGACCCGCGACCGCAAAGAAACAACTGTCAGCTGGAGCGGTAAAGAGATAATCCTCGTTGATAGCGGAGGCTTGGATGTCAACACACAGGATCCTATAGAACGGGAAATTGCCAAACAAGCTCTCAAAGGTTTGAAAGAGTCAGACCTCATTCTCTTTGTCGTCGATACCAAGGTAGGGATCACACCCCAAGACACTGAAATCGCTACGTGGCTACGGAAACAAAAGGCGCAAGTAATAGTTGTAGCCAATAAAGCCGATTCATTGAAATGGCGTCATGCTTCAGCCGAGTTCCAACAATTCGGGCTCGGTGATCCACTCCCCGTCTCAGCAGCCAACGGTTCTGGTACTGGTGATTTGCTTGATGAAGTCATGAAATTAGCCAAAGCGTCAGACGTCAAAGAAGTACCAACAATCAAAGTAGCTATCATTGGGAAACCGAACGTCGGCAAATCGTCCTTGATCAACGCCTTGGTTAATGATGAACGTGTCATCGTCTCCCCTGAGGCACATACGACCCGCGACTCGCATGACGTCGAGCTGCGATATCACAACCAAAGCTTCACCTTCATCGATACTGCTGGTATTAGTCGAGAGAAATTTCGTCATGATGAATTCAAAAATATCTCTATGGATCAGGCTCGGGCTTCTATCGAACGAGCTGACGTCGTTGTCTTTATGACAGAAGCAGACAAGCCACTCAATTTCCAAGACAAGCATCTTGGTGATATTATTGTAGCGACAGGAGCTTCTGTGGTGTTGGTTGGCAATAAGTGGGATTTGATAGAGAAGAAAGACACCATGTCCAACAAAAAGCTGACTGATTCTTATCGTAGATTTTTCCAGTGGCTTCATTGGGCTCCGCTTCTCTTCCTTTCTGCTAAACAAAAAACCAAGCGCCGACAACTCCTTGATCACATCACCCAAGTCTACCAAGAGCGATCACGTAAGATTGATGACAATGCTTGCGATAAATTCCTCAAGCACATGCTGACAAATCACGGCCCAGCCAAAGGCAGTGGCACACGCCATCCATATATCTATCATTTCCGTCAGATGGGTGTGAATCCACCAACCTTTGAAGTGAAGATAAAATACAAAACTGATTTACACTCTTCCTATCTAAAGTATTTGGAAAAAGGTCTAAGAGAGAAGTTCGGCTTCACCGGCACGCCTATTAAAATTTACGTTTCTAAAATTACAAACGCATGAAGACGTATCTTATCGTTGGTTTGGGCAATCCCGAAGAACAATATCTCAATACCAGACATAATCTGGGTTTTCTCTTCGTTGATACACTTGCTACCCAATCACGTAGCCGCTGGCAAATGGTCAAACAGTCCGCGGAAATTGCTACCTGTGAGCTCGGTGACCAAAAGCTAATCTTGGCTAAACCTCTAACGTATATGAATAATTCCGGCCAAGCGGTGAAAGCGCTCGCTACCTATTACAAAATCCCGATAAAAAATATCGTTATTGTCTATGATGATATAGCCTTAGATGTCGGCAGACTGCGCTTGGCTATCAACACTTCTAGTGGCGGACATAATGGTATCAAGTCAGTCATCGAGCATCTCGGATCAACCGACTTCATTCGTCTTCGTCTCGGTATCGGACCACAGAAAGGTCCATCAGAAAAATTCGTCTTGACCAGAATCCCGACAGTGCAAAAAAGGATTATCACCGACACCATCACCAGAGGTATTGCCTGTCTGGAATCATACCTCGTAGAAGGTTTAGAAAAAGCTGCGGCCAATTATAACGGATCGAAGCCGGAGTAAATTAAAACAGCTAGATTGAACTAGTTGTTTTTTGATATAAAAAAACAGGACGTAGCACCCGAAGGTTAACTACGTCCCTTATTCTTGCGAACCCGTGGTGGGTTCGTTTACTCCTTGATCTTGACCTTGTTGATTAGCGCATTCAGGCCGAGACCGTACGACGGCAAAGACTCGTCATCGTCGCGCAGGATGACCCACATATGGACGTGGGCGACACGCTGACCAGCTGCTTCACCCTCGTTATAGCTAAGGTTGAAGGGCTGGCGACCATCAACGATGTCCGGGATCTTCCCGAGTAGTTGGTTGACTGACTCCTGCCAGCCAGCGGGAAGATTACGGACTGATGTGATGTGCATCTTCGGGATGATAAAGTAACACCCCGTCATCACCTTGCCTTCCGAATCCAGAACGGCAATAAGATAGGCCGTCTCGTTCTGGAATAGGATCTTCACTTTCCCGTTCTCGGGGCAGAACGGGCAACCGTTGTTGATCGGTGTACTCATTTCACCTCCTACTGTGTGAACGCCGGGTAGGTAAACCCATCCTTGCCAACGTACCGCAGCTCGTAGCTGGTTGACGTAGGCCGGATCAGAACGAAATCACCGTAGGCCGGATCAGGATCATCCGGACTGACGATGATATCGTTGCCGGCATCGTCGCGGGATTCAAACACCGTAGGCACGCGACCATTCACATCCGAGAGGACGACATGGTAGGACTTCAGATAGTTCCGAAGAGTCTGAACGTCCGGAATCGTCATACCCGCAGTGGTGGCAGTGCACGCCTCGATTTGGGCGTGCAGAGTCTTGGCGTTGGTTTGGATCGTGCGACGATCGGTCTTCACGGTCGAGCCAATCAGCCCGACCAAGAACAGTACCACGACGACACCCAGAGCCAGCTTACTTCTCATCGTTTCCGCCCTTTCTTTTTGAGACACTTTCCGCTTCGAGCCGATTGACGATCCAAAACGGCGACAGACAAAAAAGCACACACCCTGTAGCGACGAGCCCGAAAGCCAGAACCAACCAGTTCTTTTCTTTCTTGACCTCAGTCACTCCGCCCTCCACACATCCAGTTGTGGTTACGCATGATGCTAGAAATTGTTCAGGAACGAGACTGTATTATACACCTGCAGCTGCTAACCAAGGAAGCTGCTAGCTCATTTTGGAGGGAAAATAAGCTAATAAACCTCTGGTAAGCAGCTGTAGGCGCATAATATACGTAATATAGTAGTATATCATATATCTACTAAAATGTCAAGTATCCTACAAAAGAGCTCTTGTGGGTTGATAAACCAGCGCCAATACACTATACTCAATGCTCCAGTATGACAACTTCGGTAAACGGCCTTTTGCACTATAATGCTGTGGGCCACTGGCTCACGACCACCCCCCTCCTCGCCGACAGAAGGGTGATTTTGCTTATGGCTGACAGCGACCGGCAGATCAAAAACCTCACTGACGCCTATCGCTTATGGAGTAGCGTCTTTGCTACTCAACGACCAATCATGAGCTGGCCTGAGGGCGAGTCTGCCTCCCCGGCACTGTCAGCTATCATTAATAATGAGCGGGTTGTCATCATTTGCCATCAGACTAATCTGACTACTGCTCTACCGACAAAAGCAAGTCTGCTAAAAAAAAGTCTTACGCTCACACGCGGTGATACCAGAGTAATCAAGAAGTTTGTTGACTCTGTTATTGCGCTTGGCTACAGACCAAATCGAGCAGTCAATAAATCATTAGAGATTGCTACACGGGGTAACATCGTAGATATCGGTCTCGCAGACAGCATCCTCCGACTAGAATTCGACGGCACTACAGTGGAGCGTATAGCCAAGGTTGATATCGTCACACAAACCGTCCTGACAGATTTCACGACATTTACACTACTGCCAGTGACTACTACCAAGAGTGACAGTAACCTTTTGGAATATTTAGATGCGAACGTCACAGTCATCAGTGAATCAGATATTGGAGCCCCTGAACAAATAGTACTGACACAATTTCAACGTCTCAGTGACCAGAATTTCAATCAAACCTGGCCTGATCTGACAGGACAAAACGCGGCAGAAAATATTGAGAAACTAAAACAACAAAGCACCTATCAAGGATACTGGCTGACCAAGCAGACGGAACGGGCTGACACGTTAATCAAGCAGTATGCTCTAAATTTTCAAACCATACCGCTCAATGCAAACCTTCTTCAAACACCTCCCGGTTGGATTGATACGACTAACAATCTAATCGTCATCAATGACAATTTGATTTTTACCAACGAAAGCAGCAGCCGCACCAAACGGGCCTTCCTAACCGATATCACAGTTGGTGATCTTGTGGTTCATCGTGATCATGGCGTTGGCAAACTAGAAGCGCTGACAACAATACCCGTCAACGGACGAGATCGTGAATACCTCATACTCTCCTATGCTAATGACGACAAGATCTATCTACCTACAGACCAAGCCGGCAAGATCAGCAAATATGTCGGTGGTGGCAGTCCAAAAATCTCTCGCCTCTCGTCAGATACTACCTGGATTGCTGGCGTCAAAAAAATCAAAGCTGAAACGTGGCAGCTGGCGCTAGCGCTTCTCAACACCGAAGCTCACCGCCGTCTCACGTTCACTACGCCTCTGTCACAGCAGACGGAGGAATCAGCAGTAGCGTCTGATTTTCCTTTTGAAGAGACCCCTTCTCAACTGCGAACCTTGCAAGAAGTCATGGATGATCTGGCTAAAGACTATCCAACAGAGCGTCTCGTCTGTGGTGATGTGGGTTTCGGCAAAACTGAAATAGCACTCCGCGCTTCATGGCGCGTCACTTTGAATAAAGGTCAGACAGCTTTGATAGCGCCTACTACACTCTTAGCACAACAACACTACGATACCTTCAAGGAGCGGCTAGAAAAATACGGCGCCTCCATTGGCCTACTCTCACGCTGGCAGACTGAGAAAGAACAGCAAGACGTAATAAAAAAAATTCGTAACGGTACAATTGATATTGTTATTGGTACTCATCGTGCGCTCTCAGCTGACGTCAAATTCGCTAATCTCCGCTTGCTTATCATTGACGAGGAGCAAAACTTTGGAGTTAAAGATAAAGAGAAATTAAAAAAGATTGCAAACTACCTCCACATTCTCAGTTTATCAGCGACACCAATTCCCCGAACGCTCCATCTCGCTATGTCACAGCTTCGTGGGGTTAGCTTACTGATAGAACCGCCAGTAGGACGTCAAGCAATCGTTACCGAAGTTACCCAGTGGAATGAATCCATCGTCAAAGAAGCTCTGACTCGTGAGCTCGATCGACAAGGTCAAGCCTACTATCTACATAACAAAGTAGAGACAATTGATTTGGCGGCTAGCCAACTTCGTGAACTCTTGCCACAAGCGCGTATCGGTGTTGCTCACGGCCAAATGGATGATAAACAATTAGCACAGACGATGCATCTCTTTGACCAAGGTGACATAGATATTCTTGTCTGCTCCACAATCATTGCTAATGGCCTTGATTTACCTAACGTTAATACTATTATTATTACTGACTGTGTTAACTTCGGTTTAGGTCAGCTACATCAACTCCGAGGACGTGTAGGACGCGGATCAGTACAAGCCTATTGTTATCTCTTATACAAAGAGCAGAAAGTAGCCGGCGATGCTCTTGATCGCTTGCGAACGTTAGAATCAAACTCTGATCTCGGAGCTGGCTTCAAGATTGCTAGTCGAGATATGGAGCTCCGTGGTGTCGGTCATATCCTCGGGCGCAAACAACATGGTCACGTCACCACACTAGGATTAAATCTTTTTGAGGAGCTACTAAATGAAGCGGTTGAAGAGCTACGAACAGGTCAGAGTGCTCATTGGCGTGACATCGACATAGATTTACCATTCAAACCCTCTGATGATGAATATATCTTCACTTCCACTCAAGAGAAAATTCATTTCTGGCAAAAAATTTCTTGGCTTCGTACAACGGAAGAATTACAAGAAGAATTACAAAAGCTATCAACTCCTTCCCCGGCCATTCTTGATGCACTCTATATTCAAGAATTGAAAATCTATGCTCAGAGCACGAGCATACAAAGGGTTACATCACGACATCTGCCTGGCGGTGAGGATATTATCATTGAACTCCAGCTCTCATCGTCGCTAACACCAGAACAGATTAAGCGTCTCATCAGCCAACAACCTCATTGGACGATCGCCAGTGAACAGTTAAAAATAAAGACCAGCCAACTTCATGATTGGCGTCAGGATGTACTTCAGGCTGTACGACTATTGGCGAATAGGTAAACCCCGTCGCTGTCACTTTGACAATCAACGGGGTTTTAGTTTGAAGAAGAGACCACTCACCCATACACTACCTCCGCGACCGAGCTACCTGTTCTCCGATTTGAAAAACCATGGATGAAGAATTGCCTTGGTTGATCCACTGAATCTCCTCGGCGATAACTTGATCACTAAACCCATCGAAGTCATGAACGGTGAGATTATAACCTCTTGACCGTGCATATCGAATAAGCTCAGAGACCAGCCGAGCCCGCTCCTTGAATCTTTCGACATTCAAGTCAACCACAATTATCACCTCCTTTCAGGCCGGAATCTCCTCTTCAAAGTACGTTTCGCACACTTGGTGCAACTATGATTTCAATGTAACAGACACTAAAGAAAAGTCAAAAGCCCCACCACGTCGCAACGTAGCGGGGCTTCAGGTGTCAAACGTCCTGCAGTCGTGGTAAGGCACGTGCTTCAGGACCGGCCAACTGCTGGGCCAAACTCTCCATCTCATTACTCCAGCCATTGTGCTGTTCAATGAGATTTGCCTCGCCAATCAGTTGATTGTCGGACATGTGCCGAAAATCTATGGCTGATAACGGAAGGCATTTCGTTTGACCAAAGGCGATGATCGCCCGAATAGCCTGCTCTCTCTCCATCACAGCTCCCTCCCGATTTTAGGCCTGTTGCATTTTATTCATAGTTCAGTATAATGTCAAACATGCTACACGAGACGTCAGAGGCGCCGCCTCTTGGTCTGCAAAGCACGGATAGCCAGCAGGAACGAATCTACTACTGTGCCTGGGCTAGCATCCGCGGCATCGGACCAAAATTATTATTAAAAATAGGGAACCACTTTGGTTCTTTTTTTGTTGCTTGGAATGCTCAGACAGATAGCCAACCAAATTGGCAGCAGTTCCTAGAGAGAACAAAAGATATTCGCCAAAAGATTAGTCCCAAACAAATATATGAAAGTCTAAGCCTGACGAATCCATCATTCCTAACATTACCGGAAGCTAGCTATCCCTCAGCCCTACGCCAGAGCTATCCAGAACCCTTGTTATACGTCCGAGGCAATCAGGAGTTGCTACAAGCAACACATCAGGTAGCGATCGTTGGTAGCCGTCAATTTGATCAGTATGCGAGTCGAGCTTTGCGTCGTATTATAGCGGAGCTAGCAGGACAGCCCATTATTATCGTCAGTGGCTTAGCCTTTGGCATAGACGCTCTAGCACACCAGCTAGCATTGGACTACCAACTTCCGACAATTGCCGTACTCGGATCCAGCGTTCATGAACGAGAAATTTACCCACGTAGTAATTGGCGCCTTGCAGAAAGTATCATTCAACATAACGGATTACTGGTCTCACCCTTTCGCTATGGCACGGCTATACGGAATCAAAATTTTCCTCAACGAAACAGTACTATTGCTGGATTAAGCGCTATGACAGTTGTGGTATCGGCAGCTAGGCGTTCGGGTGCTCTCATTACCGCTCAGCTGGCCATGGATGCCGGCAGGGAAGTCATGACTATGCCGGGAAATATAGACCAGCCACTATCAGCTGGAACCAACTGGCTCGCTCAACAAGGAGCTCAAATTATTACCAGTGGTCAGGATATTATTGATGCCTTACATCTACAAACCGCTTCTCAGACACATAATAACTACATTACCGACGACCCGCTGATGCAAGAAATTCTTCAAAAAATTCAAACCTCAGCCATGAGATTGGAAGACTTATCAGACCAACTGACAAATTATGACCAGACGATGATTACTATTGCCATTAGTAAGCTAGAATTACGCGGCTGGATTGAACGACGTGTTGGTAATTATATTCAGTTACGTTAACAAAATTTTAACTAAAACTTGCCAGAATCTTTCTTTTATATTATAGTCAGCCCCATGAAGAATTTAGTTATTGTAGAATCCCCTACCAAAGCCAAGACTATTAGCAAATTTCTCGGCAAGGAATACAAGATAGAATCATCGTATGGACATATCCGCGACTTGCCAACCAGCAAGATGGGTATTGATATTGAACATGATTTTGAACCAACCTATGTTATCCCAGCCAAGGCCAAGAATCATGCAGACAGCCTAAAAGCTCTAGCCAAAAAAGTTGACCAAGTCTACTTCGCGACTGACGAAGATAGAGAAGGTGAGGCTATTGCTTGGCATTTACAGCAGTTATTAAAAATCCCCGAAAACAACATTAAGCGTATTACCTTTCACGAGATTACTAAAAATGCGATTCTTAAAGCTTTAGAAAATCCTCGTGCCATCGATAACAATTTGGTTGACGCTCAGCAGGCTCGTCGAATTCTCGATCGTCTGGTTGGCTATGAACTTTCTCCTTTTCTCTGGAAAAAAATTGCCAGAGGTTTGTCAGCTGGTCGTGTCCAATCGGTAGCTGTGAGACTGATCGTGGAACGCGAAGATGAAATCAAAGCTTTCAAATCAGAGGAATACTGGACTGTCGATGGTATCGCTGAGAAAGATACAACAGAGTTTGAAATCACCCTCGTTAGTCATAATGGTACAACACTAAAGAAATTCGACCTCACCGCGAAGTCAGGATCCGCTGCTGTCGAGGCTATCAAGCAAGCTAAGCTCATCATCTCAGACGTCACAAGTAGCGAAGTTTCCAAGAAAGCCCCAACTCCACTGACGACGTCAACTCTGCAACAAGAAGCTAATCGTAAATTTGGCTTCTCTGCCAAACAAACAATGATGCTGGCTCAGGAGCTCTATGAAGGTATTCATTTGGGCGATGAAGGCGCTCTTGGTCTTATCACCTACATGCGTACTGACTCGCTCAATTTATCTAAAGAATTCACAGCTGAAGCAGCTGACTATCTTCGATCTTCCCTTGGTGCAGACTACGCGCTAGCGGAAGCGCGCACCTTTGCCAAGAAGTCTAAGCTAGCCCAAGAAGCCCACGAAGCTATCCGCCCGACTTCAGCTTCAAGAGCACCTGAAAGTTTGAAAAACGTTCTCAATGCACGCCAGTTGAAACTCTATACTCTCATCTGGTCCCGTACTCTTGCCAGCCAAATGCCAGAAGCTGTCATTAGCGCTACTTCAGTCGACATCGAAGCTCAAGGTACAGGCTATGGCTTACGCGCTACAGGATCTATTGTAAAATTTCCTGGTTGGCAAAAAATCTACTCCAGCGGCACAGAAGAAAAGATTTTACCGGTCTTAAAAAAGGGCGATGAAGTTACCTTAGTCTCGCTAGCCGGTAATCAGCATTTCACTCAACCTCCTGCTCGTTACTCAGAAGCTGGTTTGGTTAAGGCTATGGAAGCGAAAGGTATTGGACGACCTTCAACCTATGCTCCAACAATCTCAACTATTATCGCTCGCAAATATGTCGAGAAAGAAGAAAACCGACTTAAGCCGACCGATATGGGTATTCTGGTCACGAATATGTTGAAAGAACATTTTAGTGAGATCGTAGATTATGACTTCACTGCCGAGATGGAAAATGATTTGGATAAAATTGCCTTAGGAAAAAAACAATGGCAGCCAATTATTGCGGCTTTCTATAAACCCTTCAAAGCCAACTTAGTGAAAAAGGATAAAGAGCTGGACAAAAAAGAATTGACGGAAGAAACAACTGACGAGGTATGTGAAAAATGTGGTAAGCCAATGGTTATCAAGATGGGTCGGTTCGGAAAATTCTTAGCCTGCACCGGATACCCTGACTGTAAAAATACCAAACAGCTAACGAGTAGCGGTGACATTGCTCCTGAAGAAACAACTAATGAGGTATGTGAAAAATGTGGTAAGCCAATGGTTATCAAACGTGGCAGATTCGGTAAATTCCTTGGTTGTTCAGGTTATCCAGAATGTAAAACAATTAAGTCGATGAATAACCCGACCGGCGTCAAATGTCCGAAATGTGGTAAGGGCGACATCGTAGAACGAAAAAGCAAACGCGGTAAATTATTCTACAGCTGCAATACCTATCCAGCCTGCGACTTTGCACTTTGGCAGAAACCAACTGGTGAAAAGTGTCCAACCTGCGACTCTCTCCTCACGTTCGCAGCTAAAGACATGATCCGCTGTTCGAACAAAGACTGCGGCTTCAGTAAGTCTGCTGAATAATGCTATATACATCCCCACACGAACTAGCTTGCTTCTGGCAAGCTTTTTCTTTATGATAGGTATATGAGTGTCATTACTTGGGATAATCTCAAATCAATCGTAGTTCAGAATTATCCAGAAGCCGATATCCACGATCTGGTTAAGGCTTATGATTTTGCGAAAAAAGCCCATGCCGGACAGAAGCGCAAAAGCGGAGAAGACTATATTCATCATAGTCTCGCGACTGCTTACAACCTTGCTAAGCTGCACATGGATCTCACTACAATTATCGCCGGTCTGCTCCATGATGTACCTGAAGACACCTCTGTTACCATTCAAGATGTCAAAGATGAATTCGGCGCAGAGGTCGCCAGTCTGGTGGCCGGAATCACTAAATTAGGCACACTGAAATATCGTGGTATAGAACGCTACGCCGAGAATCTGCGTAAAATGTTTGTAGCTATGGCTCAGGACGTTCGAGTTATTATTATTAAATTGGCTGATCGTTTGCATAACGTACAATCATTGGACACTCACCGTCCCGAGAAGGCAGAGCGTATCGCTCGAGAGACAATGGAAATCTATGCCCCAATAGCCAATCGTCTCGGCATGTTTGAGCTGAAGAGTCAGCTCGAGGATTACTCCTTCCCCTATGTTTACCCAGAGGAATACGCTTGGGTTCAATCATTGGTCAAAGATAGATTAAATACTGAACGTAAATATGTCGATAAGGTGCAGAAGATTATTCAACGTGAGTTGATCAAGCAACATATTCCAGTTGTAGAAATACAGGGCCGCATAAAACATCTGTACAGTGTTTATAAAAAATTATTGCAGCACGGTAAGGATATAAATAAAATCTATGACCTCATAGCTCTGCGTATTATCGTTCCGACGGTTGCCGACTGCTACAGCGTACTTGGTGTCATTCATGGACGTTGGACTCCATTGAAGGGCCGCGTTAAAGATTATATCGCTCAACCTAAACCCAATGGTTATCAATCACTCCACACCTCAGTCTTCACCGAATTCGGCAAAGTAATTGAATTTCAAATCCGCGACGAAGTCATGCATGAGATTGCTGAATACGGTATCGCTGCACACAGCAAATATAAAGAAGCTACAGATCAATGGTATTCCAAAAAAAGTCTCAAGTGGATTAGTGAGCTGATCAATTGGCAGAAGAATATCAAAGATAACATGCAGTATGTCAAAGAAATAAAAAATGATATTTTTCAGGATCGCATCTTCGTCTTCACACCTGAGGGAGATGTTATCGATCTACCGGAGACCGCTACACCAATTGACTTCGCTTATCATATCCATTCGGAGCTTGGTGCTCACACCGTAGGTGCGCTCGTCAACCAGCATATGTCCAGCCTTGATCGTCCATTACGAAGTGGTGATGTCGTGGAGATAATAAAAGATAAAAACCGCAAACGACCCAGTGAGGACTGGCTATCAATTGCGGTGACAAATACTGCTCGAGAAAAAATTCGCGCCCAGCTGAAAAAAAACTCTTCCTCTTCAAATTGGAACTACTTAAACTAACAACTGATCCAGCAGACGTTTCAAATCCTCCTCACTCTGCCATTGAAGCTCAATAGAGCCTCCGCGTGCCTGAGCACGGATTGAAGTCTTAGCGCCAAAACGTTTCGTTAATTTTTCTTCCCACGAAGCATACACCGGATCTTTGCCTGCTCGGGCATGAGCTTTGACCTGGGTGGTAGTACGTTCAATCTGTGAGACAGGTAAACCCTGATCAATAATTTTATGCATTTGCCGGATCTGCTCCTTAGGATCTGCGATACTGAGTAATACTTTGGCATGCGAGAAAGAGATTTTTTCCTCACGAATAGCCTTCTGTATTACTTCTGGTAGCTGCAATAACCTGAGTGTATTAGCTATGCTAGAGCGACTTTTGCCAACTTTCTTAGCCACCTCTTCTTGAGTCAGACTAAACTCGTCCATCAATCGTCGATAACTTGTTGCCTCGTCTAGCGGATTCAAATTCTGTCGCTGTATATTTTCTACCAGGGCTAATTCCAATTTTTCTTGATCTTCAGCTTTACGAATAATTACCGGCACTTCCGTCAGACCCACCAATTTAGCTGCTTGGAAACGGCGCTCACCAGCTATAAGTTGATAGCCATTGTCTACTGGTGATACGACTAAGGGTTGCAATATACCGTATTGTCGGATTGACTCGCCTAGATCCTTCAGCGCCTCAGCATCAAAGGCCGTACGTGGCTGCCATGGGTTAGCCACAATCTCATCAACAGATACTTTGCGAATGTGTTCCCCCAGCTGATCTGCACTTGAATGCATTGGAGCAACAACTGGCTGCTTAGCTACTGCTCCATTGGGAATAAGTGCTCCCAACCCCCGACCAAGAGCCGAGCTAGAATTTTTCGCTGTGTTTTGATTAAGCATACGCTTGAATAATTTCTTGGGCTAATTGTTTATAAGCTTGTCCGCCACGTGACGCTGTATCATACTCTTTGATAGAAATACCATGAGATGGTGCTTCTGCCAAACGTACATTACGGGGAATCACCGAACGGAAAATTTTATTAGGAAAATACTGATATAGCTCCTGAAAAACTGCTTCAGACAATTTATTACGTCCATCAAACATAGTCATGACAGCGCCAAGTATTTGAATATCGGGGTTCAAACTATCTTTTATCAAGCTAATAGTGTGCAAAAGCTGTCCTAGCCCTTCAAGAGCGTAATACTCACACTGCACAGGTATCAAAACATGCTGACAAGCAACCAAGCCATTGATAGTCAATAAACCTAGGGATGGTGGATTATCAATCAAAATATAATCGTAGAAAGGAGCAATTTCTTGTAGATTCTTGTGCAGAACATACTCACGAGCAGGATGTGATACAAGATCAACTGTAGCGCCTGCTAAGCTTGGAGTTGACGGCGCAACATGAAGGTTGTCATTCACAATCTTTACTACGTCTTGAATTTTTTTTGGTTCAAAAACTAGAACTTCATAGATCCCTTCCTCTAATGTCCGGTGCGAAATACCAAGTCCAGAAGTAGCATTACCCTGCGGATCCATATCAACCACCAATACTCGCTGACCTAAATCGGCTAAATAAGCGGCTAAATTAATAGCCGTAGTAGTTTTACCTACACCTCCTTTTTGATTAACAATGGAAATAATCTTAGCCATGATCTTACAGTGATATATTGTACTCTCGAAAATAGTAAGCACAGAAGGTGGACGTACAGCCTTGCAACACCCCAGGAGCTCCCTTGCGTGGTTTTTTTAAAAAATATTGATAAAAAATAATATACTTATTGGCCTGAGCTGAGAACCCTGTTTGATATTTATAGCTGCCGATAAGTGGAAACTGAGGCTCGCAATTAATATTACGTTCGTCCTTTGGTGTGCTTAATGGTGTGAAATAACTATCCTGAGAATTAAAAGTTCCGTCGAGCATTGGCAACCAACCCATCTGCCTCCGAGTTGCTCTCTGAGCTGGATCGTTAGGGTTGTTGAGATTAGGACAATCACAAGCTCTCCTATTATCACAAGAAGTAGAATCAGTACCTGCTGAATAATCACAAATATGAACACTCGGACAACCAAAATTACTGTAGGTATTCTGAACGCTACTAGCTTGGGCGCTTGTTAACCCAGGGAAGTAACCATGGTCCAAATAATAGGCCTGAAAAACTTTGATCAAACTTTTGGTATCTTGGATTACTTTAGTATCTTGCGCTAAACGTCTAGCCTCGAAGGTTCTAGCAAGGGTAATGCTACCAATCAAAGACATGATAGATATTACCGTCAGCATCTCTATCATAGTAAATCCAGCTTGGGTGTTTTTTGTGATTTCAGGATAACAAAAAAAAGACCGAATCTTCTCAACAACGTGCCTACTTCTGGTCAAAAAAAAGTTGGAAACCATGGCTATAGTATAGCATTTTTCTGACACTTTGTGACTAGGAATGAGGTAATTTTGACTCTCTATGCGCTCTCCACAACTCCCATACAGATGGCAAGACTGAGATAGCTACAATTCCCAAAATGATCGGCAAAAGATAGGTATCAATATTCGGTATGACTTGACCCAAATAATATCCTAACAAAGTGATACCGATAGCCCAAATAGCAGCACCAATGAGGTTATAGCAGAGAAAAGTAGCGTACTTCATCGTCCCTACTCCTGCCAAGATAGGAGCTATAGTCCGTACGACGGGCAAAAAACGTGCCAAGACTAAAACCTTAGCGCCATATTTTTGATAGAAAAGTTGGGTCCGTTGGATATGTCGTTTATTCCAAAGCCACGAGTCTTCTTTGGTAAATATTCTCGGACCAACTTTATGACCAAAGGCGTAACCCGCGCTGTCTCCTAACGCCGCCGCCACGAATGCTAAGAAAACAAGAAACCAAATATTAAAAACTCCCTGTGAAGCGAGTAAACCAGCAGTGAAAAGTAATGAATCTCCTGGTAGGAAAATGCCTATTAATAAACCAGATTCGGCGAAGACAACGGCAGTTATACCTACATATCCAACGCTGGTGAGAATAGCTACTAAATCTATTTTGATCATAAGGTCCTGATTATATCGAACTAACCAAACTCTACTCTACCCTTTACTTAGAATCAACAATAAACAGACCTTAATTTCAAAAGGGTTAATTTACAAAAAAACTACTTCTTTTTCGTGGTATTAGTAACCTTTACGTCCACCGAAGTTGAGTCGTCTTTGAAGGCGGTTCTTAAATGCTTGACAGCGTCGACAATACTTTTTGCCAATTCTGGAATCTTTTTTGAGCCAAATAATAAAACCAAAATAATAGCAATAATGATCAGCTCTTTGGTTCCTAATCCAAACATATGATTATTATGTTACATTGATAAATTTCTGACCTAAAGGATAGCATTTTGAGGAAATTAGGTAAAGACGCTTATTTTAAGCTCTCAATCTTATCGATAACGTCTTTTAGATTTTTTAGAGCCTTTTCCTCCTCTATATTTAAGCGTTTTTTCTTTGAGGCTTTCTCAAAGACAGCCAGCTGCTTTTGAGCTTTTTCTAATAGCAAGATGAAGGCCATATCAGCTCGACGTTCGATGGCTTTAAACTTTTTGTTTAAGCTCAAATACTTATACCAACCAAATAGAGAAATAGTCAGGAGAATGATGAAGTAAAATATGAATTGGTAGTCAACTGCCGGCCATTGGAAGGCGGCAAAAGGATTAACTCTTACGGCTAATGGTTCAATCTGCACATTAATCTTTGGTGATAAGGCTCCAGCACCACCATTACAACCCACCTGATAGGCCCAAATCAGATAATTACCAGCCTTTAAATCAATCATCGTACTAAAACTACCATTCTCATCCGTTGTAGCATCATACGTCGTCTGCTCGCCTGCCTCAGCTTGAGCTACAATTTTAATTGGCGCATTGACAGAAGGAGAGCTACCAGAGATTTTCAAACTATCCCCTGTCCTTACCCCTGAAGGGACAGTATTAATCATAGGAGCTGGCGGCTCATCAATAGCGAGTGTTAAATTCGACTCTTTTCTATTACCTGCTTTATCAAACGCAGTAACCATCAGATCATGGTTGCCCGGTCCAAGCTCTGGAAGCACCACAGGCTCATGAGCTTCTTCAACGGTGACTTTCTGCAGAGCCAAATCATCAACTTTGACGTCAAAATAGTCAACACCTGACAAAGTATCATTAGCTGCGAGGCTAAGACTACTTACACAGGCATTTACTTTGCTACTCGTCACAGTCAAATCTGAAGGCGGCTCTGAGTCAATCTGAATCTTATAATGTGCTACTTTAGACCAAGTTGATGCCGTACGATATCTCAAGTGGAAATACCACGTGCCGTCTGTCAAATTAGAAATATTTTTTTGATAAATAGCGGGCGTGTAGAGGACAGTTGGGGTTGAGTCAGGTCGATTACCTAAAAGAGTCTGAACTGCATTAGCATTAGAAGGTAACCGCCACGAGAGTGTGCCAGCCTTTGCAGAGTACCAAGCCGTCTGATCAGGATAGGTAGAAGAGTAAATCACTGGCGCTGACCCATTGCTTATATCAACATCTGGCGTCTGAGTGGTAGGTGCAGGTGTCTGTACCACGGGTGGCTTTTCTGGAGTGTTGGTAGCGCCAACAACAGTGATAGTGATAGGTGATTGTCCTGTTAAAATATCTGTACCGAGACCATCGTTTTCTCGAATAGCCGCATCACCAAAAACAAAAGAGGCTGTACCTGCACTCTTAGCTTTAAACGTGGCTGACAAAACAATACCCCCCTTGCCCGTATAACCAGGGTTCGGAATGCCTCCATTAAAAACGATGGTACCATTTATATTTGAGAAACTCGGTTGAGCTACCCAGAGAGAAAAAATCGAACTACTGGAGCTGACAGATATCGCTTCTACTAAATCCTTAGGAAACTGAATCGTTCCTTCTGCATTATTTATTGTTTTACCTTGAGTATCAATAGACAGCTTAATGGTAAATAGGTCATTAACATTAACCTTAGTGCTTGATGATGAGAGGTAATAACTGGCCGCTTGAGCAGGACTACTATAAAATAAGCTAAAAGTAATAGCCAGCAAACTGATAGCTAAAAAATAACTTTGCAATCTTTTTTTTGTTATTACTTTGTTTTTCATTTTCTGCAATCTCGATCCTAAACTCAAAGAGACTAAATTTTGTTTCAGCTACATTAGTAACGAGTCAAATGCTTACGTCTTTTTTTCATAACTAGTATAACTTTTAAAATGGCTAATAACAATAGCAAACCCACAATCACCGCTATTATAGTTGGCCAAGAAGAGCTTGTTTGACGTGCTGCAGGTGTCAACAAAATTTTACTATTATTACCCGCCTTATCGTAAGCAATGACAGTCATGACTGATTTTTCTCTCTGATCCATCAGCACATAGGTATTGCCCGAACGTACCGCTGGACGATCACCTTCAGATACTTCGTAATAATCAATACCCGACTCATCATCCAGAGCAGAAATTGTCATGAATTTCTTTCCATCGAAAACCGTTGGATCCTGTCCAAACGTCACTTTGATATCATGTGGAGCTTTTGTATCGGTCGCAATAATATCAAGCCAATGATTACTTGATTTAGTACCTTTTGGACCAATTGTTATAGTCAGTGACGCTACACTACTCTCCAAAACAGTAGCTTTTCCGTCATTATCGTAGACTTTGATATCAGCTGGAGTAAAGACAACCTCACCTTCCGAGTCAGCGGTGAAAACGATCTTGAATAACAAGCCGTCACCACCCTTGAAGCCACCCGGTACCCCACCAATGAATGATATCTTGGAAGAACTATCCAGCGACGGCGTTTTGGGCCAAAAGCTCAAGACTGATCCGGCTAGAGTAAACTCTGAGATAGTAATATTCTTTGCTCCACTCGTAATTGTAATATCACCCTCTACCGTATTTGGTTTGCGACCTTGTGTATCAAGCTTAACCGACACAATGGCGGTATCACCTACGGCAACTGCCGTATTGTCGGCCACAACCTTTGTCACAGCAGCAAAAGTCAGCTGTGGCAAAAAAAGATTAATGACAAGCATCAAAACAACAGGGACAACATGTACAGATTTCATCAATTGTGTGGGAAAAATTTTCATATTATTTCTTATTACTCCATTGATACATCAGGATGGAAAAATCAATGGAATTGACCTGTTTGTCACCGTTGATATCGACACGAGGATTTTTGAAGGGCCAAGCGGTTTTCCAGAATGACAGCAGGATGGAAAAATCGATGGAATTGACTTTGTTATCAAGATTAAAGTCGGCTGTGAAGCTAGGAGGAGTGACTGGTGGTGTGACTGTACCACCTCCGCCTCCACCGCCACCACCACCTCCGCCACCGCTTGGTGCACAGGCACCACAATCAGAAGGGCAACTGGAGCAGGATTCACCTGCGCTACAAATATTATTACCGCAGGATTGCGGGGTAGTATCAATTGCAGTAAACGAACGTGACGCTCCTGATGTTTCAGAACCGAAGTGGACTAATAATTTAAAGTAGTAACTTCCAGCCGAAGAAACAGTAGCTGATAGACTGGTATTAAAATCTTCTCCAGCATTAATAAACTTGGCAGCAGAGGCATAATAGACATCATCACCGCCACCACAAGTATTAGTTGGACTGGAGACGACACACCACTCATACTGATATTCATAGCCAGTCAAACCCTCGTTGGTAATCGTGACATTCGCCTCAATAGATGGGATAGAGTCATCCGTAATACTGTTGATGAGCACTTGGGCTGGCGATCCTTCTACCGTCCAATAATCGTTAGTTTGAATAGTCTTACCGCTCTCTACTTGAGCTGATACGGACGACTCCCATAATCCTTGGGTCGCGCCTGATGATACCACATAGGTGTATTCGTAGACGCCGTCAGAAAGGTTGGTCATAGAAGCTGCTGATACAATCACATTACGATCAGTGTCATAGAGCGTGATCGTAGGTGCAGCGAAACCGTTAGTCGGCACCGACTGATAATTTGTCAGGTATACTTTTGCGCGATAGGTCTTACTGGCCTGCACGCGATCTACATTTGACATACTGACTGTCCAGCCCGCTTCTTGAGCTGATTTGATAGCAGTAATATTAGTCCAATCAATGGTATCTGTTTTGGTCTTGATGCCGGTGACATCTGTCCAGCTAATCGTGTCTGTTTTGGTTTTAATGCCCGTGACATTAGTCCAGTCGATGGTATCGGTCTTGGCTTGAATAGCACCGGTAGCGGTCACGATGCCGGTGATGTCATCCCAATCGATCGTATCGGTTTTAGTTTTAATAGCAGAAATATTGCCAGTGCCGACTTCTGTAATCAACGTAGCTGCATTAGCTTTGACCGTAGCGATATCGGTCCAGTCGATGGTATC
>CAYYYA010000014.1:0-2883 GCA_964475975.1 uncultured Gammaproteobacteria bacterium
GTCCAAGAGAGCGATTGAGAACAGTATTAATCGTCTTTAGAATAATTGAGATATCGAGTGTGAAGCTTCTATTTTTTATATAAAATAAATCGTATTGTAGTTTAACCATGGCATCGTCAATAGAGCTACCATACGGATAGTTAATTTGAGCCCAACCCGTGAGTCCAGGTTTAACGAGGAGACGTTCGTTATAGTAAGGAATTTGTTCGCCTAAAATTTTGATAAACTCAGGTCGCTCGGGACGCGGACCAACGAAGCTCATGTCACCTTTCAGAATATTAATTATTTGAGGAATTTCATCTAAACGACTGGCGCGCATTATTTTGCCGATTCTCGTGACTCGTGGATCTGATTTTTGCGCCCAAACTGCTTGTCCGGGTACCTCTGCGTCATGTCTCATTGAGCGAAACTTGATGGCAGTGAAGTTCTTGCCGCCTCTCCCAGTACGTATCTGAGTGAAGAAAGCACTACCAGGCGACTCTAATTTAATCAAAGGCAATAAAATTACTACGAAGGGTAGAGCTACTATTCCCAAAATAACGGCCATAATGATATCTTCAGCACGTTTTACCAGTTCGTATAATGTCTTTGACCCTTGAGAAATATTTTGCAAAAACCAAGTTTTTTCTATCGATGTTGTTGGGATTTTGCCGGTTAAGCTTTCATAAAAATCTGGAAAATTAAAATACTGCAGCTTCAAATCAATAGTATCAAAAAGATACTTGGATATTTGGGCGCTATGTCGTGGATCAGATATTGTTACGACTGTTGTAATTTGTCGTGTTGATATCTCCTGTTTTAGGTTGATCAGATCCTTACGGACAGGGATGTGCTGGCAATTATCTGGTAATTGCATACCATCCAGATTAATTATCAGTCCGACTTTATAGCCTAATTGAGGTTTTTCTTGGATTTCTTGGCATAGACTAATAACCTCTTTATCGACTCCAATAAAGGCCAAGGTATTGGTCAGACGAGAGCTGGTGCTGAGCGCATAGAACAAGCTACGCCATAGTACAAACAGGAGCGTATAGAGAAACAGGAGAATAACGAGTACTGTTTGCGGGCGTAGTGAGGTGAAAGATTCAGGTACGAGATAAAAGAAGGCAAAAGCCAACGCTGTATTAATCAGCTGATTTTGTACCAAGTAGCCGTAGAAGCGGAAGCTATTCTTAGCTGAACGAACACTATAGAGATCATTGATAAAGAAAACAGTTAACCAAAGCGCAAAGACCAAGGTAAAAGGCCAAAAATGCTCAACAAGTATAGTTTGTGTGTAGTTGCCCCAATAGCGAATACGGAGCGTCAACCACAACGCTACATAGAGGAGAACTGTATCTCCAATAAAGAGAATGATTTTCTTGGAATTAATCATATAAATTCACTCATAATATAAAATAAATTTCTTTATTTGTCAAATGGTATAACAGACGTTTCTGTCAGCCCTTTATTTTGTATTTTTAGTTTGTCAGCTTAAGCCTTTTCTATTATAATAAGCATGATTTATGAATATAAAATTTACTTTCAGCGCTCGGCGTTATACAGTCTTAGGTTTGATGGGAGTGATGCTTTTTTGGTCTGTAGGGGCCGCAGCTTTTACGCCAAATGATCCTCAGCTGCAACAACAGGCGTATTTAGCTCGGGTGCATGCCTTCGGTGGTTGGGATAGTGTCATGAAGGCGCCTCAGGCTGATCCCATAGTTGTTGCTGTTCTTGATACTGGTGTAGATATCAATCATCCAGATCTAAAAGCCTCAATCTGGACCAATACCAAGGAAATAGCTGGAAATGGAGTTGATGACGATAATAATAGTTTTGTGGACGATGTTCATGGTTGGAATTTTGTTGAGTCAAATAATAACCCAACCCCGTCAATTCTTGGTGATTATGATGCTGAGGCAGTAGATCACGGAACAGTAGTAGCTGGAATTATCGGAGCTGGATTTGATAATGGTATTGGCGTAGCTGGACTGGTGCCACGTGTTAAGATTATGCCACTACGTGCTCTGGATAGTTCCGGTTCAGGTAACACGCTCGTGCTGGCTCAAGCAGTTAATTATGCTGTCGATAGTGGAGCCCGTGTCATTAATCTTAGTTTGGTAGGTAAAATTTCTGATCCAGTGTTGGCTCAGGCAATTGATAATGCCTATATTCATGGCGTAGCTATAGTAGCTGCCGCTGGTAATGAAGAGGTTACCGGATTAGATTTGGACAAAACTCCGCGCTATCCGATTTGTGATGCTGCGAACGTCAACCAAGTATTTGGCGTAGCCTCTATTGATCTAGATAATGGTCTTAGTAATTTTTCTAATTACGGTTCTAGCTGTGTTGATGCGGTAGCACCGGGTACCCAGATATACTCCACGGTGCCCTTGTTGGCTGCTTCAGGTAGCTTCTCAGAACCCTATCAAGGAGGTTGGGCAGGAACGTCAGTCGCTGCTCCGATTGTTAGCTCTCTGATAGCGAACGTGATGATAGTTGACCCGCGGTTAAGTTTAGACCGTATTTATGGGCTCATAAAGAAACATGGTATTGATATTACTTCTGCGAACCCACATCACTACCTTGATTTAGGTGCGGGTTTGGTTGATTTTCAATCTGTTTTAACTGAAGCTCAACAATTAGCAGAACGTCGTGAGAATATGCTGGTCTTAGGCAGCCAACGCGGAACAACCACCGTCACAATAGCTTCTAATTCTGGTGCTTTGATTAACTCATTTCAGCCTTATACAGCACAATTTACTGGCGGAGTGAACATAGCTACCGCTGATCTTGATGGTGATGGGACGCTGGAAATTATTACAGCTCCTCATAGTGGTGGAGGACCACATGTCCGTATCTTTGATCAGCAAGGCACTGTCAAAGGTCAATTCATGGCTTATG
>CAYYYA010000014.1:2983-22138 GCA_964475975.1 uncultured Gammaproteobacteria bacterium
TGGTCCGGCTGAACGTTCTGGTTATAGCTTAGCAGTAGCTAATGTGGATAATGACCGACTGGCGGAGATTATTGTCATCGATCAAGCTTCAGCCAAAGGTACTCTAAGAATTTTCAATGTCAATGGCGAGGAAAAAAATTCATGGTTAGTGTTTTCTGGTTTACAGCAAAAAAGCTATAAATCTGCTGTCATAGCTCAGGATATTACGGGTGACGCTATTCCGGATATTATCGTTTATCCGGTCCTAAGTGGTGAAGGTACTGTTAATATATACGATTATACTGGACAGTTAGTGACTCGAATTACTCCAAGTGTTATCAATAACAATGGGTGGTCAATCGCTGCTCTCTATAAGTAATGTAAGCACATGAAAGCCACTCTTATTGTTTGGTTTCGACAACTTATTAAGTTTGCTATTGTTGGTGTCAGCTCCTTTTTACTTGATCTCACTATCTACGTTGGTTTGACGCGTTTTTCCTCATGGTTCAATCATTACTACCTTTTGGCTAACTCAATTTCTTTTCTTGTGACGGCTTTTTGGAGCTTTACGCTCAATCGTATTTGGACTTTTCGAGTTACAACAGGTTATAGTCATAAGCAATATTCAAAGTTTTTATTGGTAAGTGGTATTGGTTTGATTCTATCATCATATCTATTGTATCTGACAGTCAGTCAACTTAATATCTATGATGTTATTGCTAAATTTCTTGTAGCTATTATTGTTATGTTTTGGAACTTTGGCGCCAATAAATTTTGGACCTTTCGATCAAATAAGATCCCTCTATGAAGCTCAGCGTCATAATTCCGGCTTACAACGAGAGCACTGTCATTGTTCAAACTGCTCAATTAGTAGTTGATTTTCTCAATGACAATTTTCCTCGTGACTATGAGCTCATAATTGTAGATGATGGCTCAAGTGATGGCACTGGTAGCTTGGTTCAAAATCAGCTCGGAACACAGGCTCGACTGATCACTCATACAATAAATCAGGGTAAAGGCGCCGCAGTTAGAACCGGCATGATGGCTGCTCAAGGTGATTTCGCGCTTTTTATGGACGCTGATAATTCTACAGATATTCAGCACGTAGTAGATTTTTTGGTAGCAATGGAGAAGGTTGATATAGTCATTGGCTCTCGAGCAGTCGCGGGTTCGGAGATTGCAGTGGCTCAAAAGAAATGGAAACGGACCCTCGGTCGGCTCGGTAATTGGCTAATACGATCAATGTTAGACCTAGACGTTAGCGATACTCAGTGTGGTTTCAAGCTCTTTCGAACCGCAACGACCCGACATATATTCGTCAAACAACGACGTACTGATTGGGCTTTCGATTTTGAGTTGTTATATGTGGCTCATAAGGCGGGGTTAAAAATCAAGGAGCTACCGGTACGTTGGGTCAATAATTTTGAGTCAAAGGTTACTGTTTGGGGTTATGTCACTACCCTTGTGGCAGTTTTTAGTGTAAAATATCATTATTGGAAAGGAGATTATAGTTTATGACAGTGCATGTGCCAATTGAACGTAAAAATATCTTAGTGCTGGGAGGCGCTGGTTTTTTGGGCTCACATTTGTGTGAGTTTTTGTTAAAGAAGGGTAACAATGTAATCTGCATGGATAATTTTGCATCTTCAGATGTCGAAAACATCAAGATGATGTTAGAGTTTCCTAATTTTGAATTTATCAGACACGATATTACTGAGGATTTAGATTTTGAAGATTTGCCTGAGTTGCGCAAATTTAGGTTCAAAGCGCAAGGTCTGCAGCAGATTTATAATCTAGCGTGTCCTACCGCGGCTGATGATTTCACCAAATTACCTATAGAGACAGCACGCGCCAACTCTATTGGGGTTATTCAATCATTAGAGTGGGCAAAGAAGTATCAAGCCAAGTACTTGTTAGCTTCTTCATCCGCGGTCTATGGTCGAGCCCCTGAGAAAACAGAGATGATTCATGAGAGTTACCTTGGACATGTTAATTTCATCGGACCACGAGCCTGCTACAATGAGGGAAAGCGCTTCGCAGAGACGCTTGTTTCGACATACCAAGAGCATTTCCATCTTGATACGCGTATTGGTCGTATCTTTACTACCTATGGTCCTCGTATGATGCTATCAAGTGGACGACATGTTCCTGATTTTATCTCCAATGCCTTACTTGGAAAAGAAGTTCTCATTAGTGGCGATGAGACTACTGGTTCATCACTGTGCTACGTCAAAGATATGGTAGAAGGTTTAGTAGCTCTGATGCATAATGATGTGCACGAGCCTGTTAATCTCGGTGGTGATCGCTATTATACATTGAAGGAAGTAGCAGAGAAAATTATTAGCTTAACCAAAAGTAGTTCTCAGGTTGCTTTTGGTCAGGCCATCGAATATACTCATAGGCAAGCTTTGCCAGATATTAGTCTGGCCAAAGAAAAGCTAGGTTGGTTTCCACTTATTGCCCTTGACCAAGGTTTGCAGGAAACTATAGCTTTTGCACGTTCAAGCTTGACACTCAACATTGATTATGGTCTAAATAGGACTCAGGAGTAGCTTCTGAGTTGCTTTTTATGGGCTTTATTATAGTATGAGCTTAGTTTAAGTTTGAATTATGAATATATTGGTAATTGGCGGTGCTGGCTTCATTGGCTCGCATTTGGTCGAACAATTAATAACACTGGGACATACAGTAGCAGTACTGGATAATCTATCCGCCGGCAAACGGGAGTATGTACCACACGGGGTGAAGTTTTATCAAACTGATATTCTTAGCGCCGATTTGGCTCAGGTTTTTGATGAACAGAAGCCGACAGTGGTATATCATTTGGCGGCACAAAAAAATTTACGACGTTCAATTGACGACCCTGTTTTTGATGCGGAAATCAACATCATGGGAAGTCTAAAAGTTCTAGAACAAGCAGCCCGTTATTCCTCACGGGTTATTTTTTCTTCATCGGCGGCTGTGTATGGTAACAACAATATTGCTAGTGATGAGGATGGTAATACTAAGCCCATGACGCCGTATGGCATTACTAAGCTCGCGGTCGAGCACTATCTTCAGTTTTATCAACAACAGCATAAGTTGCCCGTCGCTATCTTCCGCTTTGCTAATGTCTATGGCCCTCGTCAGAATCCTAACAGTGAAGCTGGAGTCATTGCGCTATTTTGTCAGTGGGTATTAGAACATAAACCATTGAAAGTTAACGGCGACGGATTACAGACTCGCGATTTTGTCTATGTTAAAGATATTGTGCAGGCACTGCTCTATGGGTTAGATCATGATGGTATCTATAATGTGGGTACAGGAGTAGAGACATCCCTTCAGGATATTATCAATGGATTAACTTCGTTAGCTCAAACGAAGCCTACGGTGGAGTATCAACCGGCAATACTCGGTGAAGTTAGTCGTTTTACTTTTAAGACGGATAAGATTCGGGCTTTGGGCTGGCAACCTGAGATATCAGTTGAGGATGGTTTGCGTCAAACATATGCTTGGTTACAATCAACCCAGCACAGGTTACAATAATATATATGAAGATAGTTTTAGCAGCAGGAATTTTCCCACCAGACATAGGAGGTCCAGCAACCTACACCTCACAGTTGGCAGAAGCTTTGGTTCAAGAGAATTATACTGTCTCAGTTGTCTGTTTTTCTGATTCAACTCAATCAATGAACGAAAAGTATACCGTCGTTAGGATTAAACGTAGCCGGCTAAAGCTGTGGTCTCATCTGAGATATTTTTTCGCTATCATGAAGCTTGGTCGTTCGGCTGATTGTCTCTATGCGCAGGGTCCGACTGCTGGCGGTTTTAATGTCTGGCTGGCCTGCTGGTTGATTAAGCGTCCGTACATAATAAAAATTATCGGCGATTATGCCTGGGAGCAGGGGGTGAGTCGCTATCATATCAATTCAACTATTGAAGAGTTTCAAACACGTACGAGCTTGCCTCTGTATGTTTCTTTATTGAATTATCTGCAACGGCTTGTCAGCCGACAGGCTACAGTTGTAATTGTGCCCAGCCAGTATCTAGCGAGAATTGTTCAGGGCTGGGGTGTAGCTGCTGAGAATATTCGAGTGATTTATAATTCTTTCGCTGTACATTTCCATACGGCTGTTTCTCAATCTGAGAAGGGTAATATTTTTTTGACCGGTGGAAGGCTGGTACCGTGGAAAGGTTTTGATACTCTTATTAAGCTGTGGCCACGAGTCCTAGCACAGATTCCAGAAGCGCGTTTGCATATTGCTGGTGACGGCCCTGACTATGATCAGTTGGAACGACTGATAGAGCACAGCCAAGTGGCCGATTCTGTTGTTCTTCTTGGTAGACTGAAGCCAGAGCAGATGACAGAGCAGTACGGTCAAGCAAGAGCCTTTATTTTGAACAGTGACTATGAAGGTATGTCTCACATGATTTTAGAAGCAATGGCCGCTGGTACCATCCCGTTGGTTTCTAAGCGTGGAGGTAACCAAGAGCTGATCCAAGATGGCGTTACAGGTTGGTCGTTTAGTTATAATAATAGTGAGGAGATACTTGCAGCGATACTTCGCGTGGCTCAACAGCCAATTGATCCTCACATGATAGAAGCTATACAACGCCGAAGTCGTGAATTTAGCCCCGAGCAGATGAATGAGACTACTATCAAGATGTTAACAGACGTAATTACAACCTACCGACGTGGCTAACATATTTGTTATTATTCCTGCCTATAATGAAGCCAGTCGTAGTCAACGATTTGCTCCTAGTTTGGAGCATCTCGCTCGGTTGCCATATACAGTAGTCGTTGTGGATGATGGCTCGCAAGATGATACGTCTGGTGTAGCGAGCCAATGGGCCAAGGTGCTAAGACACCCCATTAACCGAGGCCAAGGAGCAGCTTTGCTGACCGGTATGAACTATGCTTTGAAAAATGGCGCGGACATTATCGTGCATTTCGATGCTGATGGTCAGATGCAACCAGAGGATATTGCTTGTGTCATAGCTCCGCTAGAGTCAAATCCAGAGTTGGATGTTGTGCTCGGCTCCCGTTTTCTGAAACCCGAGACTGCTCAACACATTCCTTGGATCAAAAAGTATCTACTACAACTTCCTGCCTTATGGTTTCAACGATTGACGACAGGACTGAAGCTAACAGACGTGCATAATGGCTTTCGCGCATTTCGCGCCTCAGCTGTAGGCAAACTAGAATTACAACAGGACGGCATGGCTCATGCCTCAGAGATAACCTCTCAGATAAAGAAGAAAAAACTGAACTATCAAGAAGTGCCAGTGACCATTCACTATTATGAATTCGGCCAAGGTTTAGCAGGAGGTCTCCGTATTATGCGAGATCTCATTATAAGAAAAATAATCAAATAACATGTTATTACCAATTATTGCTACTATTTTCCTCGTCATAGCGGACCTCAAGGTTTGGAGTAAGTATCGTGATCATACGCTATCACTCATCGAAAGCGTGCTCTGGTCTTTGTTATGGTTGGCTATTGGTGTTGTTTTCTGGCAGCCGGAGATCGCTAGCAGATTGGCCTTGTTCTTTGGTATCGGTCGTGGAGCAGATTTGGTTGTCTACGTGGCTATAGTTGTTATAGTCTATCTCGTATTTAGATTATTTGTTCGCTTAGATAAAATGGATCGCCAATTAACAAAACTAGTACGTACTATTGCCTTACAGGATGAAGAAAAAAATAGGAATACTGATAGTAAATTATAACGGACTGCGTTGGCTATCTGACTGCCTGACCTCAGTTTTGACTACTGAACAGACAGGAATAGAACGCGAGGTATATCTCGTTGATAATAACTCTACCGATACCTCGGTAGCTTTTGTACGTGAGCAATTCCCTGAGGTACACATCATTCAATTAGCAGAAAATACCGGCTTCGCTGGTGGTAATAATGCGGGCTGGAAGTATATTCAGCAGTATTCGCCCTGTGACTATATTATGTTGCTAAATGAAGATGCCCGTCTCACAGACGGTTGTTTACCTCTTTTGGCTGATTACCTTGATCGGCATGATACCTGTGCTGCGGTCCAGCCCAAGCTAAAACTCTGGCCGGATACTAATCGTCTTAATTCTCTCGGTAATGTTATCCACTATCTTGGCTTTGGTTATACTTCTGCCAATGATCTGGTGGATACTAATCAGCTATCTAGGCCTCAGATTATCAATAGTTGTTCTGGTGCTGCTGTCATGATTCGCCCCGAGGCTGTACCGTTGGTTGGGGGATTATTTGCTGATTTTATGTTTATGTATTTGGAAGATTTGGATTTTGGGTGGCGAACCATGTTGGCAGGGTGGGATTCTGTTATTGTGCCCGAAGCTGTGGTCTATCACCAATATGAATTCCATCGTAGCTTGAAGCAATATTATTATTTCGAGCGTAATCGTTTATGGATCATAGGTCAAAATTATCGTTGGGGTACGCTCTTGATGTTATTACCTGCTATAATTTTTATGGAGCTAGGTCAGCTTTTCTTTGCTTGGCGCAATCATACACTAGTGGCTAAGTTACGTTCTTATGCTTGGCTGCTTCAGTGGCAACACCTTAGTCAATTGATGCATGAACACGCACGTGTGGCACGATTACGTCAGCGTAGCGACAGGCAGATATTGTCTGCCTTCAGTGGCAAGATTTTATTCCAGCCACTCGAAGGTCCTTTATTGCGGTATATAGCTAATCCTATTTTTAATGCGTACTTGTCTTTAATTCGCCTCCTTATTATTTGGTAATAATGAAAATCGCTGAGATAGTTTCAACCTTTCCTCCGTATAAAGCTGGCATGGGCAATGTGGCTTTTAACCTTAGCTGGCAGCTACAAGCATTAGGTCATCAGGTAACTGTTTTCACTCCTACAGCAACTAAAGGTGCTAACCTTGATCATCTGTATCCTTTCAAAGTCTCACGTATGAGACCGTGGTTGCAATACGGTAATGCTGGTTTTTTGCCGCAACTATTATGGAGACTACGCGGTTTTGACATAGTTCATCTGCATTATCCTTTCTTCGGTGGAGCGGAGATGATCTATATTCTAGACCATGTGATCGATATCAAAGTGGTCATTCATTATCATATGGATGTCTTTGGTCAGGGGTTGTCAGAGCGTTTTTTCAATTGGCATAGCACACAGGTAATGCCTCATATATTAAATCGTGCCGATAAAATTATTGTCACCTCGTGGGACTATGCTCAGCGATCACGCCTGCGCCATAGACTTCGTGATATGCCAGAAAAATTTGCCGAGGTGCCTATTGGTGTGCAAGCGAATACCTTCAAACCGCGACGAAAAGATAAGGCTCTGGAGGAGAAATATCAGTTTGTTAACAAGAAGGTGATCATGTTCATTGGCGCGTTGGATAAAGCGCACTACTTCAAAGGAGTGACGTATTTGATCAAAGCCTTTCAGCTGATTAGTTCTAATGATGATTACCGTCTGATGATCATTGGGCAGGGCGATTTGAGTCGAAGTTACCAGAGTCTGGTCTCGAGTTTTGGTTTAGAAAAAAAAGTTGTTTTCACGGGCTTTGTGCCAGACGACGCTTTACCACTTTACTATAACCTTGGCGATATTATGGTTTTACCTTCTATCGATGGGTCCGAAGCCTTTGGTATGGTATTGTTAGAAGCTATGGCCTCGGGCTTACCAGTGATAGCCTCTGACTTACCTGGCGTCCGTAGTGTCGTCGATAAGAAGGAAAATGGTTTCTTGGTCAAACCTAAAGATGTGGCAAGTTTGGCAAAATATTTAGATTTGCTTCTGAAGAATCCTCATCTCGCAGGAGAATTTGGCAGTAAGGGGCGAGCGAAGGTACTTGATAAATACGACTGGTCAACTATTGCCAAGAGTTTAGAAGATATTTTTAACGATGTTATTTCATGAAGATAGTTATTATTAGTAATTTATACCCACCGTATGTGAGAGGCGGTGCAGAAATTATCGTTAATAAATTAGCGGAAGGTCTCCGTGATAATCTTCACAATGTTGTCGTCATCTCGACTCAGCCATATAATGGTTGGTCCTCACTCAGTGCACAGCAGGGATATATCAATGATCTGAAGGTGTACCGTTTTTTCCCCTTGAATATCTATTTCTATACCAATGATTTTGCTCATGCAATTGGTATACGTGCCATATGGCATTTGCTAGATATTTTTAATCTGCATTCATATTTTGTTGTCCGTGGTTTACTAAAACGTGAGAAACCTGATTTGGTGATTAGTCATAATCTTATGGGAATAGGTTTCTTGATCCCTTGGTTAATACGACAGTTGAAAGTCAAACATGTCCATACGTTACACGATGTTCAACTCTATGCTCCGTCAGGGTTGATAATCAAAGGAAAAGAAAATAATTTAACCCAAAAGATAGTCAATGCACTTGGGTATCCAGCGCTGATGAAGAAATTATTTGGTTCGCCTGCGCTCGTTGTTTCGCCAACATCATTTTTGGCCAAATTTTATCAAGATAAAGGATTCTTTCATCAATCAAAAGTTTTGATCTTGCCAAATCCTGCAGATCGTCCAGAGACAGCCCTTGGGGTCAATAATGATGGTAGTCTGAGATTGCTCTATCTGGGTCAATTACACAGTGGTAAGGGTGTTCTACAATTGATTGAGGTTATCAAAGATAGTGCGCTCAAAAATGTCAGACTCCGTGTCGTTGGTCTTGGGCCTGATCTGCGTAAAGCTCTAGACCTAGCACATGGTGATGAGCGAATAACATTCTATGGTTGGCGGAATCGCAGTGATATCTTGGATATCTTATCTCAGACCGATGTAGTTGTCTTACCATCAATCTGTTATGAAAACTCGCCTACAGTCATTCTAGAGGCTCTGAGCTATGGTCTACCCGTGATTACCGCTGATATCGGTGGCGCTGGCGAGTTGATACGTGATGGCCATAATGGCTGGAAATTTGAGCCAGGGAATTGGAAACAGCTTGGTAGCATCATTAGTACGCTAGCCGAGAATCCGAGTAGTCTCCACACTATGGCTGATGCTTGTCGAGCAACGGTGGCACATCATACAGTTCGACACTATATTGATAATTTGATCACCGCCTTAGAGACCTCTAAGGTAGTTGATAACTAAAAATATAATTTTTTTCATCGCCAATTACTTGCGTCTGATTGGCGGTTTTTTTATTGCGAGCGACGATATCTTCGAATCCTGACCAATAATTGTTTACGACTAGATAGATTGTTTTTGCACCGGTTAGATTTTTCACATCCGTTAGAACCAGCGATAATTCTTTGCGATTATTGATTAGGTCGAGATATGATTGATAGAGTGGGTCACCGGTAGGAATCGGGTAATAGAAATTACGACCATAGTAATGATAGAAGCCATACTGATCAATAGCCGCCGCTGAGACTGATTGATTAGCTAGGACTACATAATCATCAACTTTGGCATGTTCGTGTATCCAGCGGACTGTCTCAATATCATACTGACTCGTACTGAAGCCCTTGTTTTGCTCCTGAAAATCAAATCGCGGATAGCTGAGGTACCAAGCAATCGTAATAGTGCCGGCAAAGAAAATCCAGCATATTGTTTGTAGTAGGCTGGGTAATTGCATTATCCGTCGAAGCAAAAGATAACCAGTAACAAAGACAAAGGGCAAAAGGAAATAAAAACTTAGTTGTAGGATACGTTCAGGAAAAATAAAACGCTCATAGGGAATTAAGAAATCAAATGAAACATAATTTTTTAACAAAATAAAATTGATACCAAGTACTAAGAAGGTTACTAAGTAGTGAAGGAAATAGTGGGCACGTTTCTTCCGTATCATGAAGGCGAGACTAACGAGGCTGAGAGCGAGGAGTAGCCAGCGAGAGTTGTCCCCAAGGAAGTATATGAGATCTTCAATTCTTACAAAATTATGATAGCTCGTATTGAAAACTTCTGGTGCGGTTGTCGCCTCAGTAGTTGTGATCGGCTGACCGCTCCCTGTGGTACGTGAGAGGTATGAGTTTAAGAAAAAAGTTAAGGGCAGAATTACAGCGGCGATTGCAGTTAGTGAGCTATAGCCGATTACACGGACGTATTTCGTCAGCCCTTTGCGATGCCAAAAACGATGATAGAGTCCGAGCAAGACGGAGAAGAAAACAACCGGTATTCCAGAGAGCGGGTGGATGGCGAGCGTCGCAAGCGAAAGGATAACGATATACCATAGGCTGACACCCTGACGATTGATATAGAATAACGCCAGAAAAATAATCAGGAGTGATAGCAGCACAGATAAAGATTGAGGAGTTGATTGGATAAGGAAACCAAAAGGTATAGTTAGAAAGATAAGAGGCAGAAGCTGGATAACTTTTGATTGATTATGAAAATTTTCCTTGAAGGCTTGGAAGATGATAGTAGGTAAGCTGAGTGCAGCCAAGACTGGTACAAGCCAGCTGTCCACTGATTTCAAGGAAAGATGGAGCCAGTGACTCAACCAGACAACCAAGCTATAGTGGCCAATATAGTAAAATGGTTTAGGACTCAGTGTGCCGGTGGAAGCAATGATTTTTTCGGTTGCCTGATGAATAAAGGGGTCAAAGCCAAAACCTAATGGATAGAGAAGTAGTGTCAGGCAGAAACTCAGCAGGAAATGGAGACTATTGATGATAACGCGATATTGAGATGTGACAATATTGAGGATAATTACAATAATTGTCAGTAAGAAGTATAGGACAAAAATGCCACTCGGAAGAGCGAGCCATGGTGACTGAATAGCATCTGTTACTTGGTGAGCCAGTAGGAAACTGACTGTATATATAGCCAACAAGATATACAATACTGACAAAACAGTAGCAAAGATTCGTCTATCCAATTTTATTGCGTCTAAACCTTCCTCTTTGGCTGACAGGGCAGTCTGCTTATTAGGAATAAGTAGTGAGACTGAAGGTAGTAGGCTGAGGAGTAATAATGATGAGCTAGATAGGTTCCAGCTATAAAAAAACACAGTGCCGACAATAATTATCAGACTGATGTAGAGCAAAAAACCAAGAAGCCAACGAAACCAAGCTGACTTATAACGGAAATATTTCAATCCTATGAGTTGGCTCTGGGTAGTAATAAAAACCAGTCCGAAAATTATTTGCCAGACTGAGACGGGCCAAGGGATGAGAACAAAGACAAACGACAAGAGTGATAATCCAAACAAAATCATACTGAAGTCAAGTTTATCATAGGTGACTGTTTAGAAAAAGCCCTTTTTGCTATACTACAAACTATGGTCCGTAAGGTACGTATCTTTGTTATGAGCAATTGGGGGCTGATTTTGGTTATGGCTCTGAGTCTGAGTCTTCACTTGTTAATGACTTGGCATGGTGGCAAAAACGATGTCTGGGAGTCTCCGGATGCTAATATTAACTGGCATTTTGCCCGCCTTATAGCTCAGGGACAAAAGCCGGTTTTTCCAGCAGACAGCTCGAGCTTGGCTGAATTTTTGACTCCTCGTAGCGGTGTTGTGATTGGAGGAGCTATTGTCCCTGCTGGTTTTATCGGTTTGATCTATATCTACGGATTATTGGCTTCAATCTTTGGCTTGATGACTATTACCTGGTGGACAGCCATTATGAGTACCATTGGGGTACTTTATTTTTATTTATTGATCAAAAGCATTTTCGGACAGCAGACGGCGTGGTGGTCCGCTGTTTTATTAACTATTCATCCGGCGTGGTGGTACTATACTGATCGTGGATTACTACCGAATGTTTTATTTGTCAGCCTGCTGTTAATTGCCATGTATTATTGGCACCAAGTCAGCAAACGGGGAGTCGCCGTTTCATTTGTTCTGGCTAGTTTTTTTACCAGTCTGTGTATCATTGTTCGACCATCAGAGGTAGTTTGGGTAGCAACAGCGACCATTGTTTATTTATTACTTCAACGAAGGCGACTTTTTTGGTCGTCACTTTTTTGGCTGTTACTGGGCTTATTACCAGTGACGCTATTAGTGCTGTCTCATAGTTTAGACATGAGACAGTTAATCTTAGGTTCTGGCTATTCTATTGCCCAGCGAGTAGGTGAGAATGGAATGGCTTCAATCTGGCAAGTATTGCTGCCGTTCGGGCTTCATCCTCGTTTGATACTCTATGTCACATGGAACTTTTTGATTGTTTTGATGTGGCCCTTTACCTTATTTACTGGGCTCGGCTATCTATTAGCGCGAAGGTATTTCGTAGAGAACAGGCAGCGCTATTATTTCTACGGTTGGCTCGTATTAAGTTGCTACTTATTGGTGTATTATGGAAGCTGGACATTACATGATAATCCTGATCCCACGGCTGTGACTATCGGTATATCGTATGTCAGATATTTGCTGCCCGTGTATATCTTTGGCTTACCGTTTGCCAGTTGGCTCTTGATTTCCATTGGACGCGAGCTTTTGCCGAGAGCGCGAAGAGCTTGGCTCTTTGCTGTATTTCTCGGGTTAGCACTTTTCTCGGCGCAGACAGCGATTTTTGGTGGAGCAGAGAGCTGGTGGTCACAGCGACAGGATTTGCAGACGTATGATACGGTAGCAGGATGGGTCAAGGAGCACGTCCCTCCAGAGGCTATCATTCTAACGGAACGATCAGATAAGTACCTCTGGCCAGCACATACGGTACTTGTACCACAAGGGGATGATCATTATCTGCAAGCAGGAGCGGAGCTATTGGAGCAAGGCAGGATAGTGTATTATGCTCGACCTAGTGTATCGCCAATCCAGCTTGATTATCTTCAGAGAAACTGGCAGCAATACAATTTGCATCTTGGTCCTGTATTGTACGATGAAAATGAAATATCTATTTATCCGGTAGAATTATATTCACATGATACTGAGTAGAATAGCGCGTCTTTTATTATTTTTGATACCGCCGATATTTTTTTTAGTGGTAGCCGTTATTGATTTGAACCCAAGTGGCATCAGACATATTCGTTATAATTTCAGTCAGGATTCTGCAGTTATCTCACGTTTTTTTCCGGCAAATCGTCTAGCACAAGCGGGCGCAGACGGTCAGCAGATACTGGCCGAGCCGGTGTATTTCAAACTACGGTATCCTCAAAATTATCAGCAGGCTGTGGTCAATATGGACTACAGTAATCAGGGGCAAAGTTTGGTGCAGCTGGGACTGCAAGTAGCCAAAGAGGGCGATTGGCAATATGAGCTACAACCAATAGAAAATAGTAATCTTGACCAACTTCAGTGGCCAAAGATTGTAGCTGGTGATACTACGCTGTGGCAGAGACAACAGAAATTCGACACGATTAATGATTTTTTGGAACATTATTACAACTTGCGCAGCGCTGCTTATAACTTTGATTTGTTAAAAAAATATGTTGTCCCTGAGTACCAAGCAACAACAACCCCGACAACTATTGATCGCCTGATACGTGGACAGTGGTCGCTCTATACCTACGTTAAGCAAGAGCCCTTGGAGTGGCATATCGATATTGTTGATTTCAATCGGACGGTTGGACCTGATCCAGCAGTTTTAATCGTCAAAGATTGGCAAGGTAATGAGATGAGACGTTTTAATCTGCCCGATGATGGACAGCTTGGTGATCATGTTGGTGCTAGCCAAGTACGAACACTGGATGTTTCATTGGCACAATTGCCAGAGGGTGTGTATAAGCTGGAGTGGCAAGCTAATAATGATATTTTTGTTAGTCAAATTCGAACCCAGCAACATTTGATTGCTTTCATTGATAATCTCTATTTAGCAAATAATGCTGAGTATCAAGATGGATTGCCAGAGCTCAATACAGACCCCACTACAGTTTTAACAACAGCACGTACGATAGGTATGTCTACAGCTCACCCGCGAGGTTTACAAACAGCTACCATTGACGGTCGGCCGATGGTTATCGGTACGGTCCATGATGAAGTATTTGCTTCCGTTCGTAGTACGGGGTTGGCAACTATTGTTATGCCTAGAAATGATTTGATGATTCAAGGTGATGGATTATTTTATTTCGATCAGTCTCAATATTTCAATCCAGAGGTAATTAAGCTGAAAACTTTTGATCCAGCCGTCAATGTAGACTATGTAATTGCAGGGTATAAGACCCCCGTTGTCGATGATAACGGTATTCGTCGGACCACAACAACATTTGATTTGAGTAAAGCCTACGTCGATCAACGCAGTATTCGATTTATCATTTCAGCGCCAAACTATGTTGATCAAGGAAATGATATTCGCCTAAAGTCAGTAGACGTGACATTATATAAAGCGCCTCTAACCAACTGGAAGGAGATAACGCAATCATTACTACAAGAATTTCTCTATGTGGCAAAAACTCATTAAAGGACCGCTAATCCTAGACGCGGCTATCATTGCCAGTCTGACCTATCTGACCGCTTTGGCTATGGAGCAGCTGAAGCCAGGGTTATTTAGTAATAGTTTAGATATTACCTATATATTAGTATTAGCTTTAACTTTGATTATTTTGGCGGTAATGATAAAGCCCCAGTACTCATCCTCCAGATGGGTAAAAATCTACTATTCCGTCTGGTGCTTGGCTTTGGGGCTGGTATTTGTTAAGCTGGTGAAGAACTGGCTTGCCCTAAGTTTCCCTCAGGCTCTGGTGCTGGTTGGCTTCATCCTCCTTATACTGATTCTTGCAGGTTATTATCAAACTAACTATAGTCATGAATAATTGTGTTTTTTGCCAGATTGTGGCCAAAGTGCTACCAGCAAATACTGTCTATGAGGACGAACATTTTTTAGCCTTTTTAGATATCAGGCCGGTACAACCTGGACATCTATTAGTTATTCCTAAAGAGCACTACCCAATGATCGTGGATACACCAGACGAGGTAGTAGGACAGGCTTTTGTCATTACCAAGAAGATCATGATTGCCATGAAAAAGGCCTTGGGCTGTGACTTTGTCATGATTTCAGTAGTTGGTACTGATGTGCCGCATTTTCATATTCAGCTGATCCCTCGTCGTTTTGACGACGGTCTTCGTGGTTGGCCGACGAAGGAATGCAGTGAGAATGAAGCCTCAGAAATTTCTCAAAAAATTAAACAAGAATTAGCTTAAATGAAGTTATTAATCACTGGTGGCTGTGGTTTTATCGGCAGCAATTTTATTCAGTACTGGCTGGAGCATCACCCCGAAGATAGTATTATAAATTTTGATGCTCTAACCTATGCGGGTAATGCAGCTAACGTAGCATCGGTTGCTCAGCTACCTAATTATCAGTTCATTCACGGCAGCATTACAGATCGAGAAGCGGTCAAGGCTGCGATGACTGGCGCCGATGTCGTCGTGCATTTTGCTGCTGAGTCACATGTTGATAATTCAATCACTAATCCACTAGCGTTCGTAGAGACAAATGTTCTCGGCACTGCAGTTCTTCTGGATGCAGCGAGACAGCTCGGCATCAAACGCTTTCATCATGTCTCAACTGATGAAGTCTTTGGCACGCTGGACAGTAGTGGCTATTTTCATACAAATTCACCTTATGATCCCCGCAGTCCTTACTCAGCTTCGAAGGCAGGATCTGATCATTTGGTTCGGGCTTATCATCATACCTATGGCTTACCGGTAACTATTAGTAACTGTAGTAATAATTATGGCTATTACCAATTCCCTGAGAAATTTTTACCGGTGATGATTATTAATCTACTTCAAGGTAAAAAAATTCCAGTCTATGGTGATGGTAGTAATATTCGTGATTGGCTTCATGTTATCGATCATGTACGCGGAATTGAAGCGGTGTTAGCCAAAGGGGTTGCCGGTGAAACATATCTTTTCGGTGGCGGGACAGAGTTAAGTAACCTCGCTCTAGCTCAGCGAGTACTTCAGCTCATGGGTAAAGGCGAGGATCAAATCGAGTTTGTCGCTGATCGTCAAGGTCATGATTGGCGCTATGCCATTGATGCTTCTGAGTCTGAACAAAAGTTGGGTTGGAAGCCGCAGGTGGACTTCACCGTTGGCTTGCAACAAACCGTAGATTGGTATAAAGCTAATGAAAAGTGGTGGCAAGATATTCGTTCCGGTGCCTATAGGGTAAAGCAATAGTCTATGAAAGGAATTATATTAGCCGGAGGAGCCGGCAGTCGGCTGCATCCGCTGACAAAAATTACCAGCAAACAATTATTGCCGATTTATGATCGGCCGATGATTTATTATCCGCTGCAAACACTGATCGATGCCGGTATCAAAGAGGTTTTGGTTATATCTGATCCTACTAATATTGGAAATTTTGTGCGACTACTTGGTAGCGGTAAAGATTTCGGTATTAAGATAACCTATGAAGTGCAGGATAAGCCCGAAGGATTAGCACAGGCTTTTATTATTGGTGAGAATTTTATTGACGATGAGTCTATCACTATGATTCTGGGCGATAATGTTTTTGTGGGTGATGATCATTGGCTGCGTGACGCTATTACCAGTTTTCAGACAGGTGGTAGAGTCTTTGCTAAAGAAGTGTCCGATCCTGAACGTTTCGGTGTAGTCACCTTTGACAACCAGATGAAGGCGTTGACGATAGAGGAAAAACCTAAAGAACCGAAGAGTAATTTCGCTGTTACTGGTCTTTATATCTACGACCATAGCGTTGTGGAGAAGGCAAAAAATCTCAAACCATCGGCCCGTGGTGAGTTGGAAATCACTGATATTAATAATTTGTATTTACAAGAGGGTAAGCTTGATGTTCAGATGTATCAGGGCTACTGGTTAGACACGGGGACGTTTGATTCTCTGCTGGAAGCTTCAAATTTGATTGCGAAACTACGGAAAGCAACTTAACTGGTTTCTGCGAGCCGCTCTAGCCTGCCCCGAGCTTGTCGAGGGGAAGCAGTCCAGTCTATTGGAGATTGCTTCGCGCAGAGCCGCTCGCAATAACCAGAGTGTTTATTGCAACTGCAAACTATAGTTCTCCTCAGGAGTGAGGATGAAAATATATTCGCCCTTAGGGTCAAAAATATAAGAATCTTTGGAGCCGATGGTGCTGATAGGGACGACGTGACGCTTGTCGCCACGGCTATCCAGCTCTACGAGATCGAGTACTGTGTTCTGTACCCGTGCGAAATAATTGGTACTTGGATGCCATGAGACATTCGTAGAGGCGATGCTCGTACGATCTACTACGCTCACGAGGTGACTGCTGATATCGTAGGAGCTTAGCTCATAGCCATTGCTGAAAAGCAGGGTATTTTTTTTTCGATCTACTGTCGTTGCGTTAATACGTTGCTCTATCTGCCCGTCACGCCAAATCCAATATTGGTCACCGCGCATCAACAGGGCAAAATCGTGCGTAACACTATCAAGCGTTAGATTGCCAGCAGTGTCCAGAGCAGATACAGGTCGTGATGCTTCATGCAGTCCGGAGAGGCTTAAACCAGAGTCTGTCAGGAAAGCTAATTGCCCATCTCCAATGGTAAAATCTTTTACGTTGGCATTGATGATGGTTAGTGTTTGTGAGGTCAAGTCCCAGTTGAACAAGGTTTTGTTGCTCAGCAGGAAAATATCAGTTGCATCATTACCGAGAAGTGCTTTGGTAATTGTTTTGGCCGGCTTGGTAATAATCTGAGTACTTTTGCCATCCGAAAGGTTCATGGTAAACCACGCAGACCCCACAGAATACACGAGTGTACGCTCATCGTCAGACCATTGTTGTATCTTGGAGTTCGCAGGAAGACTACCGACAACAGTAGTAGCTCTATTAGTGGTATTTATTTGTACTAATTCCTGTTGTTGATTGATGTAGAGGTAGGCATCGTCGTTACGGCTTGGTGTTAGCTGGCTTCCACCAGCGCCTAATGTTTGTTTTTTGAAATCTTGTTTGAAGAGCAATATATCTTGAATAAAAGTTGTATCACCAGCTGAGATTGTCATGGTTTTGGTCCATGGTTGATAACTATCCTTCTCGAGTTTGAAGGTATTTTTACCCACCGGTATGTTAATGACTTGGCTGGGGGTTTTGCGTTTCGTCAATTTGTCATCAACATAGATACGAGCGCCTGCTGGATAGCTTTTGATATACAGCGCTCCTACTTTGGAGATTTTCCAATCAATACTATCTAACCGGTAGCCTAGAGCATAGGCGATGATGAGGGGAGAAATAATAAGAAATAACAAAATAAAGAGACTATAGAGCCAGCGACGTTGTTTGATGTCCATCTTGAATTATCTATCAATAGTGATTATACTTAGCCAATTGACCGGAATTCTCTAGAAAAAAGCTATATTTTTTACTAAATCAATACTACTATGGATAGTCTGGTAATTCAAGGAGGCAAGCATTTGCACGGCGTCATTGAGGTCCGTGGAGCTAAGAATTCGGCTCTGGCTATTTTAGCCGCTACTGTCTTGACGTCTGATGATTGTGTACTACATAACGTCCCGAAAATTGGTGATGTCATGACGATGTTGGAAATTCTAGCCAGCATGGGGTCTCAGATCACGTGGCAGGACGAGCATTCACTGACGATTAATAATTCTAAGATTGATCCGACGAAATTAGACATCACGGCTGTCAAAAGAATTCGAGCCTCTATTATTTTGGTTGGCTCCTTGATTGCACGTTTTCCTGAGGTGACTATTGCTACACCAGGAGGCTGCAATATCGGCTCACGACCACTCGATGCTCATCTGGGAGCTCTGCGTCAGTTTGGCTGCGACATCACCACCGAAGATCGTATGATGAAGGTAGTGAAGAAAGGCAATCCACCAAGCAGAATAATTCTCAGTGAATTCAGCGTCACTGCTACAGAGTTGTTACTTCTGGCCGCAGCTGGCTCCACTTCACCCGTAGAGATTCGCATTGCTGCCGGTGCTGACCATCAGGTACAGGATCTGTGCTGGTATTTGCAATCTTTGGGTGTACAAATCGATGGTATTGGTTCTGCTACTTTGAGAGTTAAGGGCTCTGATAAACTTCATGGTTCTGATTACACTATTGTCCCTGACCCAGTTGAGGCTGGTACCTTCCTCGCTATGGCCGGTGCTACCAATTCACCGATCACGATCAAACACGTGCCACAGGATTTCTTATTCTTGGAGTTAGACAAATTCCGCGAAGCCGGAGTGAAATTCGAAATGGAGTCTGAAGGTATGGATCCGGGTAAGCATTATGAACTATTCTCGTTAACTGTCCGTCCGACAGATAAATTATTACCTATTGCTAAACTGCACGATATGCCAGCGCCGGGCTTCATCCCTGACTTACTCCAACCATTCGCAGCCATGCTGAC
>CAYYYA010000015.1:0-20172 GCA_964475975.1 uncultured Gammaproteobacteria bacterium
GTTGATGATGAGATGACGACACGCTTCCGATTGTTGCTGACACAGGCTACCGCGCAGGTGATTGGCAATGGTTTGAAGCTTCTCGGCATTGAGGCTTTGGATCAGATTTAGGAAGTCAAAATTCAAAAGGCAAAACTGAAAACTACAACCTAAAAGTAAAAAGTTTCAACTTATCGTGTAGGTTAGATTGTGCTATAATAGAATAGTAATTTTAACTTTTAAGTTATATTTTTGACTTTTGAGTTTTTCCGCCAGAGGCGGATCGGCCTCTGGCCGAAACTTAACAATAACTTTATATCTCATGGCCGTCAAAAAAACTCCCTCTCGTTCTGTATCTGCTATGGAAGATTCATCTTCAACGATGGATCAATTTCCAGAATTCGGCGCCCGTCCTTCAATGTCACGCCGCTCTAACTCCAACACCTTCATAATGCCGCTGATTATTGCTCTGATTGTCGTGGTTGTTATTGGTGTAGGATATTGGGCAATGACGCAAGGCTGGTTCATGACCAGTAACCAAGGTGTCAAAGCTGTCTTCCTTGAGAATGGCCAAGTCTACTTCGGCAAGATTGTCCGCGAGACCAGTCAGGAGGTTCAACTATCGGATGTCTATTATATTCAGGTACAAGATCAGCAGCAGCCAGCTACGACTGAAGGAGGACAACCAACAACAATCTCAGTACCAACTCTGACAAGGCGTGGAGATGAATTACACAAACCTTACGGTAACCTACGACTCAACCGACAGCACATCGTCGCTATTGAAAACGTTGGCACTGACTCACCAGTAGTCAAACAGATGCAGGCGCTGGCCAAATAACAACCAATGAAGAATCTGATTCTCTTCATACTTTTTACAGCTTTACTGCTAGGAATTGTCATTACCTGGGCGAGCTATCTCTATCGTCAGCCGCCGGTCAATCAGGCTTGCCAAGACCAAGCTCGTTCGTTGGTCTATCCCGCTATCAAATATGCCACTATTGCTTGGGACTATCGTCTGACTACTGATGGAGGAGTGTTGGCTTGGCCTCGAACGTTATTCAACTTTCCGTTAGCGTATATTTCCTATCCAAGTGTCTATGATTGCGAGGTAGGGGAGAATGGCGCGATTAGCTACCCCTTCATAAAGTAAAAACTCAAAAGTCAAAACTTAAAACTACAAGTTAAAAGTAAAAAATTAGGAAGCAACGGCTTCCTTTTTTGTTTGATAAACTAAACCATGAAGTAAGAAGTGGTGCTTTACACTTCATGGTTTTTGGTATATACTTTTAGCTATGAAAACAGGAGCCTCTAAGCTGTTGAAAATAGGCCAATTGGCCAAGAAGTACGATGTTTTGCCGTCGACGATCCACTTCTACACCAATTGCGGTCTGTTGCCGGAGGCGGGTCGCACCCAAGGCGGCTATCGTTTGTACCAAGAGAATGCAGCTATCAAGCGGCTAGAAACAATTCGTCAATTACAAGAAACTAAACGCCTCTCAATTGAGGAAATTAAGAAATTTTTTAAAAGTTCAAAGAAATGAACTCTTTTTTGTCGTCTCGTTATCGCACTGCTCGGGTTCGACGTTCGTCGACTTTTGAGCTCTTTAATTCTGTTTCTGATACTCGCCGTAATACCTTCCGTCAGCCTCCCAGCAAACGTCGTGAACCAAAGCGCATTTGGCAGATTCTCTATTCTATGTTCTTTTAATACTCTGCATTGCCAAAAATAAGCCGATTCGTTACTATGAACTTCTAAATGAGTCAAAACGATAAAGAGCTAGAAATTCTCAAATTCTGGCAGGATAACAAGATTTTTGATGCCAGTCTGCAGAAACCCAGTCCGATGGGTAATTTTGTCTTTTATGAAGGTCCGCCGACTGCTAACGGTAAACCAGGCATTCATCACGTTCTGGCTCGCGTTTTCAAAGATTTGATACCACGCTACAAAACGATGCAGGGCTATCATGTTGAGCGTAAATCCGGCTGGGATACCCATGGGCTACCCGTCGAGCTGCAAGTGCAGAAGGAGCTAGGCCTACAAGGTAAACCCGAGATTGAAGCCTATGGTATCGAGAAGTTTAATGAGAAATGTCGTGAGTCTGTCTGGCAATTCAAGGCTGAGTTCGAAGAGCTCACGAAGCGTATGGGATTCTGGTTGGATATGGAACACCCCTATGTTACCTATGAGCAGAATTATATTGAGTCTGTTTGGAATATTGTCAAAAAGATCTGGGATCAAGGATTGATCTATCAAGGGTACAAAGTGGTCCCACATTGTCCTAGTTGCGGCACGACGCTGTCTTCGCATGAGGTAGCGCAAGGTTATAAGACAGTCAAAGATCGTTCGGTCTATATCAAATTCAAAGTGGCACAAGACTCCAAAGTCGCTAAGAAGGGTGATTATATTCTCTCGTGGACAACAACACCGTGGACCTTGCCGGGTAACGTTGCTTTGGCTGTCGGTGAGAGGATTGACTATGTCCGTCTGAAGATTGGTAATGATTATTATATTCTGGCAGAGAACTTAGTGAAGCAGATTTTCCCTGAGACCACAGAAGCTACCAAAACATTCGCAGGTAAAGATTTAGTTGGTACTACCTATGAACCATTATTTCCAGGAGTAATCACGGCCGATGAGGCTGAAGCCTTCGAAGTGGTTCCGGCTGATTTTGTTTCGACGACTGATGGCACCGGCGTGGTCCATACAGCTGTAATGTATGGTGTTGATGACTTTGACCTGGGCTTGCAGTTTGGTCTGCCACAGCAGCATACAGTTGACCTAGCCGGCAAATTTTTACCTTCAGTCACAGGTTTCTCGGGAATGTTTGTTAAAGGCAAAACAACCGAAGATAAGCTGCTAGCCTATTTACAAGAACACGGCATCTTACTGAAGGAAGATCTCTACGAGCATGAGTATCCCTTCTGCTGGCGCTGCGGTACGCCACTCTTATACTATGCCAAGACCTCATGGTTTGTCGCTATGACCAAAGTGCAGTCACAGCTGGTGAAGAATGCTGAGACTATCAACTGGTATCCTAGTCATATTAAGAAAGGACGCTTCGGCGAATGGTTGGACGGCATCAAAGATTGGGCTATTTCTCGGGAACGCTATTGGGGTACGCCGTTGCCCATCTGGCAGTGTCAGCAATGTGATAAGCAGCGCTGTATTGGTTCCTTCTCAGAATTACCAGAGGCCTTAGCCGATGTTCATCGTCCTTATATTGACGACGTCGTATTAGATTGTGACTGCGGTGGTACTATGCGCCGTGTGCCAGAAGTGCTCGATGTCTGGTTTGACTCTGGTGCTATGCCTTGGGCTCAGCATCACTATCCATTTGAACATGAACACCAAGTAGATAGTGGCGAGCTGTATCCAGCTGATTTCATCTGTGAAGCTATTGATCAGACACGTGGTTGGTTCTACACCTTGTTAGCTCTCTCTACTGTTTTGAAACAAGGCGCTAGCTATAAAAATGTTATTTGTTTAGGACATATCAACGATGCCAAGGGACAGAAAATGTCTAAGTCCAAGGGTAACATCGTTGATCCATGGATGATCGCCGAGAAGTACGGTATGGATCCGGTGCGCTATTTCTTCTTCAGCTCATCACAGCCAGGTGAGACCAAAAATTTTGATGAGCGCCAATTGCTTGAAGTGGTAAAGAAAGTCTTCATGACTTTGGGTAATTGTTTAGCGTTCTACAAAATGTTTGCTCCAGCCGGCCATGTGACACCGAGCGCTGAGTCTCCTGACATGATGGATCGCTGGATTATCGCTAAGACTCAAGAGCTGATAGCGACTACCACAGAACAGCTCGAGGCATATCAGATTACGGAGAGCTCTCGAAATCTCGGTGAATTTATTAACGAATTATCTACCTGGTATATCCGCCGTAGCCGTGACCGCTTCAAATCAGCTGATAGCCTACCGGCGGTACAGACCTTGGCTTATGTTCTTACTACCTTGAGTAAATTGTTAGCTCCGTTTACGCCATTTACCGCTGATGGCTTGTGGCGTGATTTGGGTCATGTCGAGCCAAAATCTGTGCACCTCGCTGCTTGGCCGACAGTGCAGCTGGAACACTATGATAAAGAGCTCTTAGGAGATATGGACAAGCTCCGTAGTTTGGTAGAGTCGGCACATGCGGTGCGTTCACAAGCTAAGCTAAAAGTCCGTCAGCCTTTGGCACGAGCTGCTATCAAGCTAGATTTACCTGAGACATTGCGTCAGATACTGGCAGAGGAAATTAATGTCTTGGAGATTACCGTTGATCAGACATTACCATCAGGCGGATCATGGATGCCAGCCGATAGTGGCGAGATTGCCCTTGATGTAGCTATGAACCCAGAGTTGCAAGCTGAAGGAAATATTCGTGAATTGGTCCGCTGTACTAATGCACTGCGCAAACAAGCCAAACTATCACCGAAAGATTCTGTGGTAATTCATTATCAAACTGAGAGCGCGGAACTGAAAGAGTTAATTCAAAAGCGATCAGAAGATTTACAAATAGCTACTATTAGTCGATCGTGGGAAGAAGCAAGTTTGTTTACCGAACAAACAGCTGCTGATATCAACGGTACGCCTATAACCATTAGTCTGCGGATGTAATATGGCGGTGAAAACAGAAGCCATCGTCCTCTCGTGGAGACCGCTACAAGAGGCGGATCGTGTTTATTTTGTCCTGACTCCGGCTGAAGGACGCTTGAAGATCATCGCGCGCTCAGCTGGGCGAAGTAGTAGCAAGCTTGCTGGTCATCTACAAATGTTTGATCAGGTGCGATTGATGATTGGGCGTGGTAGACAAGATCATTTAGCTGGTGTTGATATTGTTGCTAGTCGAGAAGCTATTCGCCAAGATGGAGTGCTCTTGAGCTACGCCAGTGCTATCGTTGAAGCAACTCAACGGTGTCAGGTGTCGGGACCAGAGGCCTACCGTGAGTATCAGGCTGTTTCTCAGGCGCTTGATTATATTGCTAATCCTGAATATTCACTCAATGCTAAAGGTCTGATGGTTAGGCTCTTTCTCTGGCGCCTCTTGGCCTTAGCAGGGTGGCAACCAGAGTTCCAAACCTGCCCACTTTGTGCTAATCTGATAGCGAGAGATACTATGGTATATATGCCGAGTCGTGGTTTTGTCTGTCAGCATCACGACAATCGTGCGACGGTTTTGCCCCATAATCTAGCAGAGTTTGTTCGCAAACTTTCTACCACCGATACGTGGCTTAGCTTGATAGCTGAAGCTGTTGATATACTTACTCCTTTACAGTGGTCCACGTTGACACGGCAGTACTACGAAGATGTCATCGAACAACCTCTGCACTCGTTAGGATTTATTCATCATTTTGTGCCTCATGTTTACCACCAAACACATCAATAGTAATAGTTCTGCAGTTGTGAATCTGCGTCAAAGTAAGAAAAAACGACCAGAGGGTCAGCAGTCAGTACCAGAGTCTTATCGTACGTTTGATCACGGACCTCGTCGTCATACCGGTCGGTGGATTTTTTTATTATTACTCATCTTGGCAGCTTCCGGCTACGGATATTATTATTGGGTACAGCATAGACCAGTTTACCAAGGCGTCAGTGCCACGATGGAGGCAGTAGGTGAGTCTGAGATTCTATCTGGGGACACTGTGACATATCATGTAACCTATCATAATAACGATCAGGTGCTTCTGACTAATGTTGAGCTTGATGTTCAATGGCCTGAAGGTTTTTATTTTACCTCTAGCGATCAAGTAGCGGCTGATGCTCAGAGTACGACCTGGAAACTACCTGATCTCGAGCCGGGACGAGCCGCTGAAGTTACCATTGAAGGAGTACTCGTGGGAGATAAAGGCCAGCAAACGCAAGCGCAGTTTCAGCTCAATTATCAGCCGGAGAATTTCAGCTCAGATTTCAACGTCAAGCAGATTGTGAGTACGCTGATAACCGATACTAAGGTGGCAGTTGATTTACGCTCGCCGGACAAAGCTTTGCCAGGGCAGGCACTGCAGCTCCAAGCAGTAATGAAGAACACCACAGCCAATCCACTCGTGGGAGTGAGAGCTGAGTTTACCTTGCCGCCAGATCTGGATATCGCCTCTACCAGTCCTGCTCTCACGAACGGTGTTTGGACCGGTGATCTGAAGCCGGGAGCTGAAGTGACAGTGACTATTAGCGGACTAATAGCCGCTGACGCTACGCGAGAACAAAATTGGCTTTTAGAACTTAGCCAAACGAAAGAAGACGGCACCATTACTCATTTACAGAAATCTCGTAAAGATATTGTACTTATCAATCCTCAGCTGAGTCTGGATCTGCAAATAAATAGTCATACCAAGGATTTTGAAGCTGAATGGGGTGATGTCTTGAACTACCAATTAGTTATCAGCAATAACTCAGCAACAGATGTTAATGATGTTCGTATTAGTACCTTGATGGATAGTAGTATTTTAGATTTAGCAACCTATAAAGGCGAAGGTCGTCTGGATGGTAATACTGTTATCTGGGATCAAGGTCAAAATATTGCGGCCGGACAACAGCTACGTTTAGGCTGGTCTGTGGCTATACAGAAGCAAGCTAATGCTGGCAGAGGCACTGTTGATTCTGTAGTACAAATCAGCGTGGCCGGTCTGGAGGGTTGGAAGCTGACATCACCACTTCTGATTGTATCAGTTGGTCAAGGCTTATCCTTCAACCAAGGAGCGTATTGGCAGTTAGCAGGTCAGCAGATTGGTTCTGGACAGCTACCGCCGAAAGTTAATCAGACTACAAATTATATTATTATCTGGTCTATTGATAATGGGACTACCGATTATTCAGATGTGATACTGTCTGCTACTTTACCGCCAGGAGTTACCTACGTTGACGCTGCCGATGTCGGTGATGGCAAGCTGAATTATGATGCTGATGCACGTCGGGTGACATGGACATTATCTGATTTTTCTTCTACCTTATTACCAGTTCAAGCCTCATTTGAGATTCAGCTCAAACCAACAGCAGCAGATGCTGGACAAGTTGTTAGTCTCGTCAACCCAGTTTCTATCAAAGCTGTGGGAGCAAATTCTTTTGATTCTAGTAGCTCAGTGCTACGCAGTTCACAGGTTATTAGTGGGAAGAATGGGGATATGGGCACGGTAGTAAAGTAAAAAGTAAAAATTCAAAAGTCAAAACTGAAAAGTATAAGTAAAAAGTTATAAAGTTTTGACTTTTAACTTCTGACTTTCTATGAAACTTGGTTTCGAATTACAAAAGAAGTCAAAAAAATCCCGCGCTCGAGCGGGTATTTTGCATACTGGTCACGGTCCAGTAGAGACGCCGTTTTTCATGCCGATTGCCACCAAAGCTGCTATCAAAGGTCTGACCGTCGAAGAAGTCCAAGCTGCCGGCGCGCAGATTACTTTATCGAATACCTATCATCTCTTATTGCAGCCAGGTATGGCTATCATGAAGCGCTTCGGCGGTTTGCACAAGTTTATGAATACTAAACTGCCAATACTCACTGACTCCGGTGGTTTTCAAATATTCTCTCTGGGGCATATGCGTAAGCTGCGAGCAGATGGTGTGGAATTCCGCTCCCATCTTAATGGCGATAAGCATGTACTGACACCGCAGAAGGCGATTAATATTCAATCCACCCTCGGATCAGATATGATGATGGTGCTGGATTATTTCCCTGGTTATCCTGCTACTCGGGATGAGGCAGAGCATTCAGTAGCTACTACGACGAGGTGGGCACGAATATGTCTCGAACATAAAAAGAAGAATGAAACATTGAAAAATAAGAATTTAAAGAAACAGCTGCTTTTTGCTATCGTTCAAGGCTCAACATTTAAAGATTTACGATTACAGTCAGCCAAAGAATTAACTGCTATGAACTTCGATGGATATGCAGTGGGAGGATTGGCAGTAGGTGAGCCGGCTCAAGAAATGTATAAAGTCCTTGATTATATTACTGACGAGTTACCTACCAATAAGGCTCGATACCTGATGGGTGTAGGATATCCTGATAATATTGTTGAAGCAGTGAGACGTGGTATTGATATGTTTGATTGCGTCATTCCGACCCGCGAGGCTCGGCATGGTCGTTTGTTTCTCTGGTCGGCCAAGGGCCGACAAACATTGAGAGGTCAGTTTTTTACTACTATTAATATTCGTAACAGTAAGTTTAAGACAGACAGTAAGTCGGTTGATTCTACCTGCAGCTGTCCATTGTGTAGCGATTATACTCGGGGATACCTCTATCATTTATTCAAAACTGATGAAATGCTCGGTCTGCGTTTAGCCACGTTGCACAATTTGCGCTTCTATTTAGAGCTTATGAGTCAGCTAAGGAAGGCCATTAAGAACGGTTCGATCTAAAGCGGGCAGTAAGATATTTTCGTAAAAAGATGGTATACTATACTAATGAATAATCGTCAGTCCGGTTTTACGTTAATCGAATTATTAGTCGTTATTTTTATTATTGCCATTGTGGCTGCGAGCGCTCTCTACGCTTTAAACCCAGCCCGACGCATCGGAGAGAGTAATGATGCTCGGAGAAAAACAGAGTTGGAATCAGTTGCGCGGGCGGTCGAGCTCTATACGGCGGATCATGGTAGCGCACCGACTGATATTGCCTATGCTGGTATTGTTGTTGGCAGTAAATACGTGCTCTGTTCATCAGCAGGCACACTGACCTGCGGCAGTCAGACACTGCCATGTAGGGTAATTTCCAGCACTGATTTTCTCGGTACCTATTTACCCGCCTTACCAGTTGATCCGACGAAATCATCGACAGCTGATACGGGATACTACGTAACCCGTTCCAATAATAACACCTTAATCCTAGGTTCCTGTTCTACCTATAGTGGTAATCCGGTGGAGATTGCTGCTCGTGTCAATTTGCCGACTTATGTTACTGCCTGTGCTGATGGCATTGTGGGCGGCTCCGAGGTGTGTGATTATACCAGTACGGCTTGTCCTAATAATGCTAGCTATCGTTATACCGGATATGCCTATGATGGTGTGACGTGTACCAGTAGTACGTATGCTTGTAATACCTCATGCAACGGTTGTATCAATCAAGCGTCGTGTCTCGGTACATGCGATTCTGGAGGGGTCTACTCAGGTGGATATTGTTGGTATGTAGCACCAGATGATAGTTCAAGTTGTACTGCAGTTTGCTCAACTCATGGTAGTTGTACCGTTGGTACATGGAATGATGACGCGTCATGTACCATTGCTGCAGCTTTGGGAATTTCCTGCACTAGTTGTACTGGTAGTGCCACAAATAAGGCACCAGCTTATGATTCAGTATCAAATGGTTGTTATTATCGCTCAGGTGGTGGCAATGCAGCTTGTAGTGGTAACCATGGTATCTCAGATTTTAGACGCATCTGCGCCTGCAATAAGTAAGCCAATATGGTATAGTAGCCTTGTATGACGTCACGCGTATCAGTGATGGGATCTTTTTTCCGTTATTGCATTATTGATGTAATTGGTAGTTTTTTATATTGGCCACTGTGGTGGTATAGTCGCGGGCTTATACTGGTTTTGTCTTACCTGTGGAGCAGAATTCGAGCAGTTGCAGACGGTCTTAGTCTACGGCTGATGTTTGCTACGTTATTACAGCCGATGTATGGTCAGAATGATCGCGAAGGACGGATGATTAGTTTTTTTATGCGTCTGGTCTTGCTTATCAGTAGGATCATAGTACTCGTCGTTGTTAGTTTTTGGTGGTTATGTATGCTTTGTCTCTGGATTATTGTGCCTCTCGTAATTATTATTCGTTTAGCTAGCTTTTTTGCTTAGATATGTCTGATTATAGCTCAGCATTATTATCGACCTGCGCTATTTGTCACGGTACAGGCCAAGATCAAAATCGTCGATGTAAAGATTGTGGCGGCACAGGACGTTCATATTATTACCAAAAAAATTATCTTTATTGGGATCGGCCTTTTGGTCAAGCAATGATTGCTTGGCGCGGAACACAGAAGCTTTTATCGGCAGGCATTGATTTATTTTTGTATTTGCTGTTACTGCTTAACATTTTTTTAATTGTTCGTTTACTGTTTGCTGTAGATTTTTCACCAGTATCCTTTTGGCAGGTACTTATGAGTTCTGGAGTAACATCAGAGGTGTTATTAATCTGGCTTTTATTTGGCACTCATTTATATGTACTGTTTCGCTTTATTCAAGCCATTGATAGTAGGGTTTCTTTGCAAAAAAGTTTAAGGCATCAAAATAGTCGTCTCAATGTCGATATGTTTGTCAGCTCGGAGGTTGGTACGATATTAGACCGAGCTTGGTCTATAGCTAGCGGACGTCGTATACAACCGTTGCGACCTTTGCATATCGCTGAAGCTATTATTGATCATAAAGAAGTGTCGCTTATTTTTGCCCGACTTGGACTTGATAGACATAGAATGCAACACTCAGTTACGAATTTATCTAAGAAATTATTACCTCAGCAAGTAGCTTCTGGCCAAGCTCCGGTAGTAGGGACCATTGTTCTAGAAGCTTGCCTCAGCGCTGTTAGTCGGCGACATCGCCAGATTACGGTTGGTGATCTTTTATTAGCATTGGTCAAGAATGACGAAGCTTTGACTGAGCTTCTATACGATTATAAGGTTGATTATGACATGATGAGCGATGTTTTGACGTGGGTTGATATGGAGCGACGTTGGTATGAGAGCTATCGTCAATTACGTCAGGCTGCCCACCATCGACCACGCGGACCAATTAACAAAGCGTATACCGCTACAGCTACACCGTATTTAGATTTATTCAGTCAGGATACTACTGCACGTGCCAAGGCTGGAGCACTATCATTAACAGTTGGTAGAGATCGGGAGATTAACGATATGTATCAAGTATTGAAGACAGGCGCGCGTGGACTTTTATTAGTTGGTGAACAGGGCGTAGGTAAACAGAGTATTATTGATGATCTCGCTAGTCGCATGGTAGCTGATGAGGTGCCTCAGTATCTTCAAGACAAACGGTTAGTTACCATCTCTTTACCTGCTCTTATCTCCGGCGCCGCAGAAGTAGGCGAGATGCAGGCTCGATTGATGCATCTGTGGCAAGAGGCTCATCGGTCAAATAACATTGTTCTATGCATACCAAATCTACATACACTGGTTGGCGTTAGCTCAGCCGGTAGTGGAGGAGTCGATTTGTCCGAAGTCTTAGCTCATCTGATGGAACGAAGCAATGTTATCGTTATAGCCTCAACTACCCCACAGCATTATACTGAGCTGATCGAGCGCAGTCCTTTGTCTTCCGTTTTTGATATGGTAAAGGTATTAGAGCCAGACAAACGAACAGCGACGTTGGTGATGGAGGCAAATGCCGGCTATTGGGAAGCTAAGTATAAAGTTTTTTTCACCTATGCTAGTTTGGCGAAAGCAGTTGAATTAGCTGATCGATATATTCACGAACAGTTCTTGCCAGAGAAAGCAATACAAATTTTGGAGTCAGTGGCTGCTCATGTCGGTAGCGAAACGAAAAAAGGTACTATAACTCTGATAACGCCCGAGCAGGTAGCGGAGATAGTTTCTAATAAAACTAGTATCCCACTGTCACAGGTCACTGCCGTAGAGTCTCAACGCTTACTGCATTTAGCTGAAGATATTCATCGGCGTATTATTGGGCAGGATGAAGCGGTTGATCTGGTGGTTAATGCTGTCCAACGCGCGCGTACAGAATTGCGAGATAAGAAGCGACCGATTGCCACATTGTTATTCCTTGGTCCGACAGGCGTAGGTAAGACAGAGTTGTCCAAGGCTTTAGCAGAAAGTTATTTCGGCAGTGAGGATAGGATGATACGACTTGATATGAGTGAATACCAACAGGGTGATAGCGTAGCTCGATTGATTGGCGTGCCTGGCTCTGCCCGTGGCGGATTGTTGACCGAAGCAGTGCGTAAGCAGCCCTTTGCTTTGTTACTTCTCGATGAAATAGAAAAAGCTCATCCAGATATTCTCAACATTTTTCTGCAGGTGATGGAAGACGGCAGATTGACAGATGCTCTGGGCCAGACTATTGATTTTACCAATATTATTTTAATCGCCACATCCAACGCTGCTAGCGGATACATCCAAGAGCAACTGAAAAATAATATTAGTTTAGAAACTATCAAGGATTCTATCGTCAAGGATCAATTGACAAAACAGTTTAGAGCAGAATTTCTCAACCGCTTCGATGGCATTGTAATCTTCAAGCCTCTCAGTCCTGAGGAGCTCTTCGCAGTAGCTGGTTTGTTGTTGCAGCAAGTAGCCGCACGATTGATACCAAAAGGTATTAGTCTGACTGTTTCCAAAGAGGCTCAAGCGGAGTTTGCCCAGCAGGGATTTGACCCTGTTTTTGGCGCTCGACCACTACGACGGTTGATTCAGGACAAGGTGGATAATGCTCTAGCACAGTATTTGCTACAAGGCGCTATCGGCCGCAGAGATAAAGTGATTCTTAAGGAGGGTGGCGTGATTGAAGTTGACAAGGCAGAGAAGTTTACGTAAAGTTAGCACAACTTATATGAAAAATATCGAAGCAATTGTAAATTTATCGAAGCGTAAGGGATTTATCTTCCCGACAGCAGAAATCTACGGTGGACTAGGCGGATTCTACGATTACGGTCCTCTCGGTGTTCAGCTGAAGCGTAATATTGAATCAACTTGGTGGAAGGCTTTTGTCGAAGAACGAAATGATGTTTTCGGCTTAGAAAGTTCTATTATAGGACCGGAAGCGGTATTCAAAGCCAGCGGTCATTTGGAGAATTTCACTGATCCTTTGGTAGAATGTAAAACCTGTCATGAGCGTTTACGGGCGGATAAAGAGGAGGAAATCAAAGCTCATCCGCATAAGAATTTTACCGAAGTTCGCCAGTTTAATACGATGTTCAAAACATTTGTTGGTGCCGTTGAAGATGCTTCTACCGTTGCTTACCTTCGTCCAGAGACTGCTCAGGGTATGTTTACTAATTTTTCTAACATCGTTGAGACGATGCGGGCGAAAGTTCCATTCGGTATCGCGCAAATTGGTAAGAATTTTAGAAATGAGATTACCTATCGCAATTTTATTTTCCGCATGCGAGAATTTGATATTGCTGAAGTAGAGTATTTCGTTAAACCAGGCGATGATGAAACTGCTTTTGATGCTTGGCTAGAGTTCATGCAGAAGGTTTTGGTTGAGCGTTTTGGTCTAGCGCCAGAAAATTTACAGCTATACGAACATCCGAAAGACACCTTAGCTCATTACAGTAAGCGTACTGTCGATATTCATTATAAATATCCATGGGGTTGGGACGAGCTTTGGGGATTAGCTAATCGTACTGACTACGATTTGAAGCGTCATCAAGAAGCTTCCGGTCAGAACATGACCTACCGTGATCCTGTTACGAATGAATCTTATATTCCGTATGTTATCGAGCCGACAGGCGGTATCCAACGTTTGATGTTGGCTGTCTTGATAGAGTCGTACAAAATCATTGATGGTGGTCGCTCTACTACAACCGAGGCTGTAAAAGAAGAAGAAGTAGTGCTGGCATTGCCAAAAAATTTAGCCCCGATAAAAATTGCTATTTTGCCGCTTTCCAAGAAACCAGAGCTACAGGCTATCGCTCAACCATTGCTCCAAGATCTTAGTAAGAGATTTACTGCTCAATATGACGAAACCGGTAGTATCGGCAAACGCTATCGCCGTCAGGATGAGATTGGTACGCCGTATTGTGTGACTATTGATTTTGATTCCTTGGAAGATAAGAAAGTTACTGTGCGTGATCGCGACACAATGGCACAGGAGCGAGTCAGTATTGATCAGTTATCGGACTATTTCAGCCAACGTTTGTAGGTCGAAATAGAGGTACAAGAGAACAAGATTTGTTTAAGGTCTTGTTTTTTGTTAATCACCATTAGAAATTGCCAAAAAGGCTTAATCTAGGTATACTTTGGTCAAATCTATGTTTAAAAAAATCATCCGTCGAGACGGTAGTACTATTATTTTAGCGCCAAAACAAGACACCAAAGCCGCCACTATTCAGGTAATGTACAAGATTGGTTCTCGGCAAGAAACAGCAGGATTAAACGGTGCTTCTCATTTCGTCGAACATATGATGTTCAAAGGTACGAGGAAGCGACCGACTACCTTAGATATCAGTAAGACGCTCGATGCTGTGGGTGCTGAGTACAACGCTTTTACGAGCAAGGATCGAACCGCTTATTATGTTCGCGCTGATAGTACACATATTCCACTTGCCTTAGATATTTTATCTGATATGGTGCGTAATTCCGTCTTTGATCCTGCTGAGGTCAAAAAGGAGCGAGGAGTGATAACAGAAGAAATTAATCTTTATGAAGATAATCCAGTCATGTATCTGGATGATATCTTCGAATCGCTCGTGTACAAAGGTAGTCCGTTGGCTCGACTGATTATTGGACCACGAGCCAACATCGCGGAGAGAATCACACGTGATGACCTGTGGCGCCATAAGCGCAGATGGTACTATCCTGGGAATATGAATATTGGAGTTGCGGGAAGATTTGACGAAGCTACCATGGTGAAGCTACTTGATCGCTATTTTCCAGTAGAGAAAACTAAGAAACAGAAAGCTCGTATCCAACCTATCAGGCTAAAGCAAACTCAGCCCCAAGTTTCTATCATGACCAAAGAGACTGAGCAGGTTCAGCTGATGTTGGGTTTTCCTGGATTGCCTTCACGCCACAAGGATCTGCCTGTTCTGGCGGTGCTATCGAATATTCTGGGCGGCACGATGAGCTCACGTTTGTTTACAAATTTGAGAGAGAAGCGAGGATTGTGCTATACCATTCGCGCTGGATCAGATAGTCATGAGGATGTTGGTTCCTTCGCGATCCGCGCTGGACTAGATAAATCTCGCGTTTTGCCAGCCTTGAAATTGATAGCACAAGAGTTACGACGACTGATTACGAGTCCGGTGAGTTTAGAGGAGCTGAAAAGAGCTAAAGAAAATATTCGAGGTACAACTATACTGCGACTGGAAGACGCGAGCGACTATCTTTATTTTCTTCAGAGCCAAGATTTGATGCACGATTCTATTGAAAGTGTCGAAAGTAAATTAGAAAAAATAATGAAAGTAACAGCTGCGGATATTCAGCGCGTGGCGGCTCAGATTATCCGTTGGAACAAAAGTAACCTCGCTATCATCGGTCCTTTTTCCGATCACAAACCATTTAAAGATTTATTAACTAAGTAATCTCTTATGCCAGAACAAAAACGTCTCGAGTATCATATCTCGACTATGTCTATCATAAAGGTTTTGATTATCTTGGGCGCTGTTTCATTTCTCTGGCTGATTCGCGGCATTGTGGGTCTGCTCTTTGTATCCATTATTCTGGCCTCAGCCTTCCACCCGATGGTGGCCTGGCTAGAAAAACGCAAGATTCCACGTGGTTTCGGCATAGTTTTCATCTATATAGTCTTATTGGGATTATTGTCTGCTGTTATTACGTTGGTCGCGGGTCCGATATCGCACGAAGTTGCTGGGCTGACAAATAATTTCCCAGAGTATCGTCACGTTGTTGTTGACGCTTGGAACCATCTCCAAGCTATTAGTGGTGGCGCTTTGGACTCATATAATGTTCAATCCAGTCTCAGTAGCTTCAGCTTACCGGGAGCTACGAGTGGGGTTTTTGCTTTCCTTCAAGCTGTCTTTGGTGGCGTCTTTGCCTTTTTCCTCGTATTGGTGATGACATTTTATCTTACCGTCGAAGAGCAAGCGTTGCGAGGGTTTATCAAAGTCATAACCCCAGATAGCTACCAGCCATATGTCATGCAGCTCTGGACCAAGATTCAGAATCGTTTAGGCAACTGGCTCCGCGGACAGCTTATTTTGTCGCTGGTTATTTTTACTCTGACCTATATCGGTTTATCAATATTGCAGATTAAATATGCCTTAGTTCTAGCCATGTTGGCAGGTTCTTTCGAGTTAATACCATATGTCGGTCCTATCTTGTCATCAGTGCCAGCCATATTCTTGGCTTTTGTTCAGGCACCGTATTTAGCTCTGTTTGTGATTCTGCTCTACTTCATCGTTCAGCAGCTCGAGAATTCGCTTATTGTGCCAAAAGTTATGGGTCGGGTTACAGGCTTGAATCCTATCGTAGTTTTGATCGCGGTCTTGATTGGAGCCAAGATTGGAGGTATTGTTGGTACCTTGATGGCCGTACCGGTGGCGACGGCGCTATCTACCTTCCTCTATGACTTTAATAATCACGAAGATTCGTCTCAATAATATTCATGGCTCAGACATTTTATTTAACCACTCCAATTTATTATGTAAATGACCAACCACATCTTGGTCATGCCTATTCGACGCTCTTAGCGGACGTTATGGCTCGATATTATCGTTCAAAGATTGGCAAAGACAATGTTTGGTTGCTTGTCGGTACTGACGAGCATGGAGCTAAAGTTGCTGCCAAGGCTGAAGAGCAGGAAATGCCTGTGGAGGTTTTTGTCTCTACTGTGGCTGAGAAGTTTCAGCAGACATGGAAGAATTTGCAAATTACCAATGATGACTTCATTCGGACTACCGAAGATCGTCATGTTCAGGCAGTTACCAAAATAATGGGTCGTCTGCGGGCAGCTCAGACACCAACGGGCGCCGAGGTCTTGTATCGAGGAGAGTACGAAGGTTTGTACTGTCAGGGATGTGAAAAATTTCTAACGGAGAGAGACTTGGTTGATGGGATGTGTCCATTGCACCCGAATCAGAAGCCGCAAGTGGTGAAAGAATCGAATTGGTTTTTCCGTTTAACTGATTTCTTGCCACAGATTACGGAGATGATAGAGAACGATACTATCAAAATTATTCCCGAAGAGCGCAAGAATGAAGCCCTTGGTTATATCAAACAAGGTATGTCAGATTTTTCTGTCTCACGTGAGAAGGTTAGCTGGGGTATCCCGTTACCGTGGGAACCAACACAAACAATCTATGTCTGGATTGAAGCGCTGATGAACTACATCACCGCTATCGGCTATCCAACTGACGAGAAGCGTTATGATCGCTGGTGGCCAGCACAGGCTCAAGTCTTGGGGCCTGACATTTTGAAATTTCATGCTATCTTCTGGCCAGCAATGTTGTTGGCACTGAAATTACCTCTGCCCGAGAAGCTGTATGTTCATGGTTTCTTCACAGTCGATGGTCAAAAAATGAGTAAGAGTATTGGTAATGTTATTGATCCGAATATTTTAGTAGAAAAATTTGGTCCTGATGCTACGCGTTATTTGATATTGTCACAGTTTTCTTTTGGTTCGGAATCAGATATTAAGGTTAGTGATTTCACCGAACGCTATAATGCCGATTTGGCCAATGGTCTGGGCAATCTGGTGGCACGATTAACGAATTTAGCAGAAAAATATCTACCAGCAGGAACTCCGATCCCACAAGTAGATGATATTCGTGTTGATCAGATTAATAGCTTAATGGAAAGCATGAAGTATCGTGAAGCGCTACAGTTGGTATGGCAGATTATTTCTGAGTGCGATCTACAGCTCGAGCAGCAGAAACCGTGGGAGTTAATCAAGACAGACGAAGCTCGAGTTATTATGCTGTTGACTGAGCTATTAGCTAAGGTGCGATTTATCGGACAGACGATAGCTCCTGTCATGCCGGCAACGGCCGAACGAATTGCTGAGATATTTACCGCTGAGGCCATTCGTAAGCCTGCTAATCTATTTAATAGACTAGAATCATGAATATTGTCGACTATATTGTTATAGTTTTTTTGCTCCTTTTTTTCTGGCGTGGGTTTGCGCGGGGCTTTATCGGTACGTTAGCTTGGTTAGCAGGATTGATTATTGGTACGTGGCTTGCTGGCCAGTTTTATGTTCAGGTTGGTATTTGGTTAGATCAATGGATACACAATCAATCAATTGCCGCTCTGGTGAGCTTCATCGGAGTATTGGTTGTCAGTATGGGAATTGTTGGATTATTGTTTGCAGTAGCTAATAAAATGTTTAACATGATTCCGGTGATTGGTTTTATAAATCATCTTTTGGGTGGTTTACTTGGTTTAGTCGAAGCTCTACTTTTGGCTGGTATGATATTTTGGTTTGTAACGCTGATACCGCTCCATAATGCTTACACCAAAGCTATCGCCGATGCCAAGCTGCGCCAGCCGGTGACCAATGTTTCTGCTGCTATTCGCTGGTTCTTACCCCAGTCATTGAAAGCAGTTGGTACACTTGATTTGCAAGCAGTGGGCTTTCCTGATAATTCTAATTTTTCAGCCGAGAAGCTGTTAAATTCACTATCACCAGAACAACAGCAGCAAGTCGAGAACGGCTTGCAAGTGTTAGATGGTTTGACGCCAGAGCAGCAAGCTTTGCTCTATGCTGAGATACAACGCAGAACCAAGAAGTAATATGCTGATAGATACACATGGACATGTAAACTTAGAAGCTTTTGACGCTGATCGAGAACAGGTTATAGACGCTATTATTGATTCAGAAATGCTCGTTGTCGTGCCTGGTACTGATTTTGCTTCCAGCAGATTCGCCGTAGAATTAGCGGAGAAGCATGGCTGTCTGAAGGCTGCAATTGGTCTACACCCAGGGTCAGTAGAGGAGGAGGATTTCGACGTGCGCGATTATCAAGAGCTCGTCAACACGGGAGTAGTTTCAGCTATTGGTGAATGTGGTCTGGATTATTATCGTTTGCCTGAGAGCACAGATGAGATTCAGAGGATTAAAGATTTACAGCGACAGGTGTTTGTCGAGCATATAGTATTGGCTCAGAGTAATTCATTGCCTCTGATCGTGCATGGTAGGAATGGCAAGAACCAACCAACAGCCTATCAAGATATTTTGAAGCTATTGATTGAGTATAAAGTTGAAGCGGCTGTTATTCATTGTTTCGGCGGCACACTAGCTGAAGCTAAGGAATTTATTAAGCAGGGATACTACTTAGGTATTACCGGAATTATTACCTTCGATAAGACCGGCGTGTTAGAACAGATTGTCAGAGAGATGCCGATTGAGTCATTATTGATAGAAACTGACGCTCCATTCTTGTCGCCAGAGCCATATCGTGGTAAACGTAATGAACCAGCCTATGTAATTGAGGTAGCTAAGAAATTAGCAGAGATTAGAGGCATGACGATTGAAGAAGTTACTCAACAAACCGGAGAGAATGCCACGAGGTTTTTTGGAATAAAGAATTAAGAATAAAGAATTATGGAAGGTTTAATTATTACAGCATTAATTATTATTGTCATCGTTTTGGTCGGCGGTGTGATTATTATTCTCAATAAATTGAAAGCAATTCAAAAACCAACAGAAGACAAAGCTTTGCTGCTGCTTCAAAATCAAATGCAGGATTTGACTAAGGGGTTGGATCAAAAGTTTGGTATGTCATCAAAATTACTCCAAGACCAGTTTATCGAGATGTCCAAATTAACCCGCGATACCACTGAGAAGCTGACCAAGTTGGACGAGACTAATAAGCAAGTTTTAAATTTTTCCGATCAATTGAAGAATTTACAGGATATTCTGAAAAATCCTAAACAGCGTGGCATCTTGGGTGAGTATTTCCTCGAGCAGACATTGAAAAGTGTCCTGCCTCCTGAATCCTATGTTACCCAATTTCAGCTCGGTAAAGATGATGATGGTCAAGAATTAATCGTTGATGCGGTAGTTAAGGCGAGCGACGGGTTGATTCCTGTCGATGCTAAATTTTCTATTGAAAATTATAATCGTCTGGTAGAAGCAACGACTGACGAGGAACGCGAAAAATATGAAAAGGTTTTTGTGAATGATTTGAAAAAACGTATTCAAGAAACGGGTAAATATATCCGACCGGATAAGGGTACTCTAGATTTTGCCTTTATGTTTATACCGCATGAAGCTATTTATTATGATTTGTTAATCAATAAAGTCGGATCGCTCGATGAATCGAGTGAGAATTTGATCCAGCGTGCTGCATCGAAATATCGTGTCATTATAGTCTCACCAACAAATTTATTGGCCTATTTGCAGACGGTCCTCTTTGGTTTGCGGGCTTTGAAGTTTGATGAGTCAGCCAAGCAGATTCGTAAGAATGTAGAGCTGATGCAGAAACATCTGATTAACTATGATGCTTTTTATAAAAAGCTTGGCACTCAGTTGAACACAGTAGTTGGTACCTATGAGACGACGAAAAATGAATTCAAAAAGATTGATAAGGATGTGATGAAAATCACAGAAGTAGAGAGTGG
>CAYYYA010000015.1:20272-21621 GCA_964475975.1 uncultured Gammaproteobacteria bacterium
TTGAAAGTTCTCCTACGTCGCGGTGATGAATATTTGTTTTTACATTTCAATAATCCGTCTGGTGGATCATATTATGACTGGCCTGGTGGTAGGATCGACGTGGGCGAAGAAGATATAGAATTAATGACTATTCTTGACAGAGAGATCAGAGAGGAGTTGGGTCCAACTATACAGTATAAACTGGGTAAACCTGCTTTTGTTTCGCGTCGATTTTTTCCTAATGCTGGGTTGAAAATTTTTTTAACCATGTTTGAAGCGCAATTATTGAGCGGGGAGATTCAGCTGTCCGACGAGCATGTACATTTTGAATGGTTACAACCTAAGGATGTTAAGCCTGAGAGCTTTGTTAGTGAATCTGAATATCAGGCATGGCTAGCATATTTGAAGACTAAAGAGTAAAATAAAGTAGGTACAATTTAAAACGTTGCCCGACATTATTTTCTATGAAGAGCCAACGGGCCTTCACCCTTATTGAAGTAATACTAGTAATCGCCATTCTAGCAGTCTTAGCAGCTGCTGTTTTTCTTGCTATCAATCCGGTAAAAAGAATTAATGACAGCCAAGATAGTCGTCGAAGGGAAGATCTCATTGCCTGGCAAAAAGCTATTCAGCTGTATACCGCTGAACATAATGGCTCTCTACCATCAGAGTTTTCATTATCAAGCCTCGGTACGAGTGATAAAGTAGTTGTCTGCGGTACTGCGAATACAGCGACCTGTCTGGGACAGAATGCAAACTGCGTTGTCTCAACCAGCCTCGTGCCTACGTATTTGGCTACATTACCAAAGGATCCGATAGAGGGGCATGATGTTGATTCAGGCTATTATGTTACCCGCACCGGAACGAATGGTTTAACTTTTGGATCATGCCACGCTAGCAATGCGGCTGTTGTTTTGCAGACCGCCACCAATCTCTCGATACCAGCCTATGTGCCACCTTGCAGTGGCTATGACTCACAGGGATATTGTTGGTATCTGGCGGCTGATAATACTCAAGATTGTAATACTGTCTGTGCCTCACACGGTGGTTGTAATGCTGCTACCACCTGGAACGATACTGCTGCCTGTGTCGTAGGTAAACATTTTGCGCCCGCGTGCGATTGTTATGCTTCGCAGGCTTTTGGTGGCGAACACACTGTTTCCCCGAAGATCTATAGTACTAGTAATTGTTATTATCGTGCTTCTGGGTCTGCCTACTGCAATAATCCTGCCAGCTTGCCCTCAGGTCATAAGAGACTCTGTGCTTGCAATAGTTAATTAAAACATAACAAGGAAGTACTCCTTGTTTTTATAATATAAAAAAACACCCCGGCCGATCCTCGAAAGGATCGAACCGGGGCATGAGACTTG
>CAYYYA010000016.1:0-6588 GCA_964475975.1 uncultured Gammaproteobacteria bacterium
CTTTCAAGGCTTAGGATAGAGCGTTCTCAGTAATAAACAGGGCTCCGAACGGAGCCCTGTTTAGGTTATTGGGATGAAGCTGGTCTTGTATCAGTAGGCACAGGACTTGTCAAATCCTAGGATATCTGGTATCCTATGACGGTCATAGAAATATGGCGACAATCCCTTTTTCCTACGGCCTAGGCTTTGGAGAGCGGGGATATACGCTTATTCATAATCTTCTAGCTTTTCTGTCCCGCCTCGGCGGGATGGCTAGTAAGCGAATAAGTACTAATTATCTTAAGAAAAATAACATGGCAACTATACCATCACCTTTGGAGATGCTGAAGGCTGGTGTCCATTTCGGTCATCAGACATTCAAGCGTCATCCTAAGATGAAGCCCTACATTTTTACTAAACGCAACGGCGTTTCCATTATTGATCTGGAACAGACCAAAACCTGTCTCGAGACAGCCTTAGAGTTTGCTAGCCAGATTACTGCTAATGGAGGCGTTATTTTATTTCTCGGAACGAAGAAGCAGGCGCGAGAAGCTATCAAGAAAGCAGCTCTCGCTAGCGAATCTCCATATATCACTACTCGATGGATTGGTGGAACCTTCACCAACTACGAAAACATTTCCAAGCTTTTTGCTCGTTTGAAGGAGTTGGAACGAGGTTTCGAAAGTGGTGAGTGGAAGAAGTATACTAAGAAGGAGCAAGTAACTCTGAGTAAAGAGATGGAGAAGCTCCAGAGTTTCGTCGGCGGTATCAAAGATATGAACAAATTGCCAAAGGCAGTGTTCGTCGTCGATATCAAGAAAGAACAGACAGCTGTAGCTGAGGCTAATAAACGTGGTATTCCTGTCATTGCAATGGTTGATACCAACGTTAATCCTGAAATGGTCCAATATGCTATCCCAGCTAATGATGACGCAGTGAAGTCAATCGATATGATTGCTACGCTTCTGGCTGAGACTATTACCGAAGCAAAAAAGACTAAGACCAGCTAGCTCATTGGCCGCTTGTCTTTCTAACAAAAACTAATATTTACAACATGTCACTTGAAGTAATCAAAAAAATTCGTTCCCTCACCGGCGCCGGTATTGTTGATGTCCAGAAGGCACTAGCAGAAGCTAATAACGATGAGGAAAAGGCTATCCAGATCTTGCGTGAACAAGGTCAGAAGATGGCTGCCAAACGCGAAGATCGTACCACTCACGAGGGTGTGATTGCGATAGCTAAAGGCACTCATGCTGTGGCTATGGCGTCTTTGACCTGTGAGACTGACTTTGTAGCCTTGAATGCTGATTTTATTCAGGCAGCACAGGATTTTGCTGATTTGGCACTCACGACTGATCCAGCTGCGCTCAAAGCTCAAGCAGAGGATAAGATTAAGAACGAGCTGATTCTGAAGATTGGTGAAAACATTCAGTTTGGCGAATCCAAGAAAATCGAAGGATCTATTATCGGATCATATCTCCACTCAAATAAGAAAATTGCTTCAGCAGTGTCACTGCACAACGGTAGTCAAGAAGTGGCTAATGATTTAGCTCTGCATATTGCTGCTTTTCGTCCTGATTATTTGAAGCCTGAAGATGTGCCAGCGGAGCTGATAGCCACAGAGCAAGCAATCTACCGCAAGCAGCTAGAAGCAGAGAATAAGCCAGCAGAGATGATAGAAAAGATTCTTCCAGGTAAACTAGAGAAGTATTATGCTGAGGTTTGTTTCCTGAAGCAGAAATTCGTCAAAGATGACTCAATGTCTGTAGAGCAGTATCTGCAACAGAACAATGCTTCTGTTGATACCTTCATTTTTATTAAAATATAATTATGGTCAAGAACTCTACTATAAGAGCTTGTGATGGAGAGTGTGATTGTGGCGGTGAAGGTACCTGTAGTTGCGGCCAATAGCTCATCTCCAACAAAATATGAAAACCCCCAACGCCTGTGTGGTGTCGGGGGTTTTCGCTATGCTTAACCGTGATGGTCAGTCTAGCGACGCTTGCGCGGTTTGGGAATGGGACGCATGGTGTCGGGGTCTGCGACAACGAAACACCCATGACCGCTTGCAGGTTCACGCGGTGAGATCAGCTCCAGATAACTCCTGCTGTTATGGTGCTGTTCATCACGAATGGTCTGAGGGCCCGTATCGTCCTCCGCGGTGGTCGTGGGGAGGTTACCGCTGTTCGGCATGAAGACTCCTCTCTTCAGAAGTGAGACCTAGTAGTGAAGGTCAGGTAGACGCATGTCTTCAGAAGGAGTTCGGGTCAGCTTTCGCAGGATTTGGAGAGCCTGCAGCTGCTGGATGATTTGCTTCTGCTGACCCTTCAGATCGAGGTCGCGCAGATGCTCCGGCAGATAGCTCTTCAGGTCCGACCGGTAGCGCATCACACGCAGGGTAAACTCGAGCTCGATCTGGCTCATTGCCGTCAGACGACCTTCGGAGAACAGTCGGAGTGCTCTCAGACTCTTGCTCAGCGCCTGACGTTTGCCCTCATAGGCAGGGTGCAGTGCCAGTGCCAGTTTAACCTCCGTCAGGAAAACGCGAAGCAACTCGGGCGTGACCGCGACTGATGTCATTCATCCTCCGTTTCGTGAACGTGTTAGGACGATGTTACGATGGTTCATGAATCAAAGAACAGTGACCTCCTTGTCTCTGGCGTTCGGTTGAAGTCGCAAAAGAAATCACCCCGTCCGTCTGGCGCGGGGTGACAGAGAGTAGTACACAAAGTCACATCACCGCGAAAACGGCTGCAAAAAGGAGGTGTTGAGACAGTAAGAATAGGTCATTTATTAACTCTACCACCACGCGCTTGATTGTCAATATACCTCGCATTTTGCCCATCTGTGCTATAATACATACGAATTAAATTAGTCTAACACATAACTATATGGCATCAGCACGAAAGGTACGAGTCGCTATCAATGGTTTCGGTCGTATTGGACGCGCGGCTTTCAAAATCGCTCTCCAGAATAAGAAGATAGAAATCGTAGCTATCAATGATTTGACGAGTGCCGCTACGCTGGCCCATTTACTGCAATATGACACGGTGTATGGCAAGTACCCTCGCAAAGTGGGAGTACGTGGTACATCATTAGTAGTAGATAGAGGCGTATATCCTATTATCGCTGAGCCGGATCCAGCGAAATTACCCTGGAAGAAATATAAAGTTGATGTTGTTTTAGAATGCACTGGACGATTCGTCAAAGATGGTGCAGCTATGGCACATATCAAAGCTGGTGCTCAGAAAGTAGTGGTCTCAGCTCCGACAAAAGGCGGGGGAGTAGAGACATTCCTCTTCGGTGTCAATGCAGAGCACTATCGTGATCAGAAGATTATTTCCAATGCGTCATGTACTACCAATTGTATTGCTCCGGTAGCACAAATAATGCACAGTGTCTTCGGTGTGGAAAAGGCTATGATGACTACGATTCATTCCTACACGGCTGAGCAAAATCTGGTTGACGGACCGCCACCAGGAGGGAAATCAGGTGACTTACGACGAGCTCGTGCAGCAGCTGCCAATATTATTCCAACTACTACTGGTGCAGCTATTTCTACGACCGAAGTTATTCCGGAGTTAAAAGGATTATTTGATGGTTTATCGCTGCGGGTACCAACATTCTGTGGTTCATTGGCTGACTTCACCTTCGTGGTCAAGAAGCCAGTAACTGTGGAGAAGGTAAACAAGGCTCTGATTACAGCTAGCAAGTCTCCACGTATGAAGGGCGTGTTGACCTGCACGAGTGAACCAATAGTTTCTTCTGATATCATTGGTAATCCTCATTCCTCCATTGTAGACCTGTCCTTGACACAAGTAGTTGACGGTACCATGGTGAAAGTAGTAGCCTGGTATGATAATGAGTTCGGCTATTCTAACCGTCTGGTAGAGATGATTAGCCGAGTAATGAAATAATTTTTATGCCTGAATTATTAGATAATCTGCCTGAAGCAGTTGCTCCAGGTAGCTCTGCTGCTGATGAAGCTAATCAACCGTTAGAGAATTTTGATAGCTTAGATGAAGCAGTTGAGCTCTATGATGCTATTCACGATACAGCAACTTTAGAAGAGTTAGCGCGGGTCTTAGAGCACAAGCCAAATTGGGAAGAAACAAGTGGTACCCTGATCAAGGGTACAGAAGTAGCGTATCAAATCCGTCAGCTGGAGCATCTCTTGACGCTCGATCCTACTGACGAGATTCAGACTCATATTGATAATATCGTTGCACGATTACCGATGCTACCAGATCTACAGGATACCGTAGCTCGGATTATCAATCGGGGAGAGAACTAGTCGGAAGTCCTCCACGTGGTTTCTGTGATCCCGCCTTTGGCGGGGGAAGTAGTCTGGTCAATACATTGAATGGTCTCTAGACAGCTCGCACGGACCAATTATACGGAGCTTAGTTTTTATGCTAATCTGAAGTTAATCTATGATTACGTTATACAACAGTTTAAGCCGCAAACGCGAAGAATTCGTCCCTGCAGACGGGAAGACCGTGAAGCTGTATACCTGTGGTGTGACGGTTTATGACTACGCTCATATTGGCAATTTTCGTACCTATATCACATGGGATGTTTTGAAGCGTATTCTCAAGTATCAAGGATACGAAGTTAATCACGTAATGAATATCACTGACGTTGGACACCTGACTTCGGACGCTGATAGCGGAGAGGATCGCATGGAAGTAGCCAAGAAGCGCGAACGCAAGACCGCTTGGGATGTAGCTAAATTTTATACAGATATCTATCATCGTGATTTCCAAGAGCTCAATATCTTGCCTCCGACACACGAAGTAGCGGCTACTGATACTATTACTGATCAGATAGCCTTAGCGCTGAAGCTTGATAGCGCTGGTTATTTGTATAAGACTGCCGATGGTATGTATTTTGACACAGCTAAATTCCCACAGTACGGCGCTCTTGCGCGTCTGGACAAGGTTGAGCTGCAGGCAGGCGCTCGTGTGGACATGGGTGAGAAAAAAAGTCCAATGGATTTCGCTGTGTGGAAGTTCTCAGCCAAGGGTGAGCAGCGAGATATGGAGTGGGACAGTCCATGGGGTCGAGGGTTTCCCGGTTGGCATCTGGAGTGTTCGGCTATTGCTATGAAGTTTCTCGGAGAGACCTTGGACATTCATACCGGCGGTATTGATCACATGACGGTGCATCATCCCAATGAAATAGCTCAATCAGAAGCGGTGACCGGTAAGCCATTCTCCCGATTCTGGATGCACAGTGCTTTCCTGAATATTGATGATTCCAAGATGTCCAAGTCCAAGGGTGGGTTTGTGACATTAGATGAGATTAAGAAGCGGGGGATTATCCCTCTGGCTTATCGCTATTTTGTCCTACAGACACATTATCGTAAGACACTCCAATTCTCTTGGGAAGCGTTGGAAGCAGCGGCTACAGGTTTGGAAAATCTGTATGAACAAGTGGCTTATCTAGATGAGCCAGTTGATACTATTCCTGATGGACTTCTCGACGAAGCGTGGTCAAGTCTCTCACTGGATATCGGTACACCACAAGCTATGGCGCAGATTCCAAAAATCTTAGCTTCTCATCAACCATCAGCCGTGAAGATGGGCGCTTTGAAAGTTCTGGATTCATTGCTCGGGCTGGGACTCGTGGCTGAGAGGACGCGTCGCCGTACGATACCGCAGATCGCTCATGGATTATTGGATGATCGTAAGAAAGCGCGGGCAGCAGAGGATTGGGAGAGATCAGACCAGCTTCGGGATGAGTTGGACAAATTAGGGGTGGTTGTGAAGGATACTAAGGAAGGGCAAATAGCGGTATTGAAGAATTAATAAAATTGCTAATATTAGCTAAAACCGGCCCAGGCCGGTTTTTTGTAAGCTTGACAAATATCTTAGCAGGGTTATTATTAAGCCGTCGCTTAATAATTAGACGGCTTAATAATAAAAATATTATGAATCAACTAGTGTCTATATTTCAGCTTTATGGGTTAGCATTAGCAATGGTTTTAAATTTTGGCATGGGTATTTTTGTTTTTTTTCGCAACCCTAGGGAACCTATCCATAGAATATTTTTATTATTAGCTGCTGCTCTAGGTATTTGGTGTATATGTACGTATTTGGATGTATATTATTACAACCAAGCTGCTATTTTTGACTTTTTTGACAGATTGGCTTATGTCAGTGGTTTATTTATAGCATTTTTTTTCTATCTATTCACCTTTCTCTATCCTTATAAAAGTTCGTCAATTTTTAAATCGGCTATATTGATATATAGTGGTGTAATTTTGGTTTTTACATATATCATATATACCCCATTGTTTGTTATTGATGTTAAACAAACCGATCACGCGATACTACCTTCACATAATCCCACGACATACTTGATTTATTCACTGATACTTATCGCCCCTTTTATGCTGGGCTTGGCTGAACTTTATAGAAAAATGCAAAATGGTGATGGTGTGTACCGAAAGGGATTTCCGTTTCTTATTGCGGTGATGACCATTGTTATATTAGTGAGTCTCTATTTTGATCTTTTTTTATCGGGAATCAATAATAATGATTTTATCTCGATAGGACCGATTTCTTCACTGCTCTTTATATATGCAATCATGCGAATGATAATTTC
>CAYYYA010000016.1:6688-17218 GCA_964475975.1 uncultured Gammaproteobacteria bacterium
TTTGCCACTGGTACGGTTTTAAGCTCTTTGAAGAGTCGAAGTATTGTTTTTGTCGATAATGAATCTGATATTCCGAAATGGCTTGAAGCTATCCCAGAGATTGGTTTGATAGCCGAGATTCAGCCTCATTTTCTGCTCTCGGAGTCTGAGACCTTTGGCTATGTTCATACCTTAGAATTATCCAAGAAGATACATGATTTGAGTCAGCAGGTTGATGGTGTGGTGGTTTTGATGCGAACAGAGAGTATCATCGCTCAAGCTGTATTGTTGAATTTTCTTAATCAGAATACAAAGATCCCAGTTATTTTTACTGGCGCAGTAGTCTCCCCACAAGCTCTAACAGAAGGCGTTCTGTCTGATGCCTTCAAGAAAAACGTGGCCCTCAGTTTGAAAAGTAATGCTATTAATGCTATTCAGGTGGCGGCTCGCGATTTTCATGGTTTCGGCATCATGTATGGCAATCGCCTTATAGAGCCAGTCAGAGCGCGACGTGAGAATGTAGAATCACTTAATATTTTCAGCTCTGCCGATAATAAATATGTAGGTAGAGTGGAGTTTGGTATAAGTATTAATCAAGGTAAGATTACGACACAGCCAGAACGACATTATAATCAGTTTTCTTCCAATATTACTGTTATTGATTCGGCTATTTTGAATGTTGCTTATCTGAAGCAGCTCACTACTGACGCAATTATCGTTAAAATGAGGGAGAATGAACGTTTGTCTACAGCTGTAACTGAAGCACTTCGTCATCTCAAACAGCCGGTTATTTTGTATAACTATTGGTATGTGCTCGAACATCCTGGTTTAATCACGGTCTCACGGATAACTGATGCTAGTGTTCTGGCAAAAGTGATGTGGCTCATAGCTGAGCGTACGTCTGCCTCAGCTTTCAAACAAGGAATGCAAGAGAATATTATTGGGGAGGTGTTATCATGAGGATCTATTACTTTGCTAATGTCAATAATCCGACTCAGCTCCTGACCTTTCAGGAAACATCTCAACTACTTCGTAAATACGGACTGACAGTCATAGATAACGTTAAAGCTAAGCCTGATTTCGAAATGAGCGACCAAGGAGGTATTGAGCAGATTGATGCTGTCATTATTGACTCAAGTGGTTCTGATGCGGAGGCAGGGTATTTGCTGGCCGTCGCCATAGCCCACAAGAAGCCAGTATTATATATGCTGCCGACGGGTACCAAACTCGATCCATCGGTCAAGGCTTTGACAATGAACAAAACGATTAAAGAGTATCTACGTGTAGAATTCTTTCTGCCTAAGAATTTCGAGGTAAAAGTGAGAGAATTTCTGCAGTATCTGGATCAGGATATTGGCAAAGAAAATCACTCGGTCAAATTCACTCTGCGTCTGACGCCTAAGATTGAAAGATATTTACATTGGAAAGCTGAGAACTTAGATACAAATAAGGCCGATTTCGTTCGTCAGCAGCTGGAAGATATTATGAAGCACGATGAAACCTATCGTAAACGATTGGAGTAAAAGCTCAGCTTCAGCTTGCATTTTATTCCTTTTTGTACCATAATTCCGCTAGTTATACCCTATGAATGGTGCAATCGCCCAACCTCTTAATCCTTCAGTTCTGGACTATTCTGCCCGCACGGATCTGAAGCTCAATGGCAAACCCTTCTTCTTCGCTGCCGCTGATGGCAACAAAGATGTTTTGGTTTTTTTGGTCCACGGTTTTAGTGGCTCACCGTATGACCTGAGCGAGCTCGGCAAATACCTCTCAGATAATAATATTAATGCCAGAGGGGTATTATTAGCCGGACATGGAGGTGACTATGAGATATTTGCCCCCACTAGCCATGTCGACTGGTGGCATAGCGTCAAGCTGGAGATAGACCGCTATAAGAATGATTACAAGCATATTATTCTGATGGGGTATTCCTTTGGGTCTAATCTGGTCATAGATATTGCTTGTCGTTATCCTGAGCTGGCTGATGGCGTCATCTGTATGAGTCCTTCTGTTTTTATCCGTAAGCATAATCGCGTACGGTTTTTAAATACTGTTTTGTCATTTTTTACTGACCATGTTGATAAGAGGAAGATGCCCAAGGAGCGCAGAGCGCTCTATGAAGCTGGCGGACGGCATATTACTGTTTCAACTCGCAGCCTAAGCAGCTTCTTTGAGTTTATTGAGACATATACCAAACGTCAGCTACCTTTGTTCCATGCTCCGATTTTATTAATTCACTCACGAGATGATTATGCATCCAGTCCGCGCAGCTCTGAGTATATTTTTGAAAAAATAGGAAGTAATGATAAAGAGTTATTCATCATCAACGAATTTGAACACAATCCTCTGAATTCAAATAGTCGCAATGTTATTTTTGGTAAAATCTTGGAATTCATAGGAGATCATCGATGATAACTACTATATTTGAACGATTTGACTCAGTCGCAACTAAAAATGCCTCAAGAACTTTTGTGGCAGATATTGTTGATGGTCAGATTCACCGCCAGTCATATAGTGAAATAGTAGATAAAGTACATCGATTGGCGAGTGCTTTCCAGTCATTTGGACTGACCAAAGGCGATAGAGTAGCTATACTATTGCCGAATTCAGCTGATTGGGTAATTGCGGATCTAGCGTGCGCACAGTTGGGCTTGATTGGTGTGCCGATTCACACGACGTATAGTTGGAACTATATTAATTTTACAATACAGCACTCAGGGTCTTCGGTATTTTGTATAGATTCTAAGCATTGGAATGAGCACCAGCAGCAGATTTTGACGCTCGGCCTGAAGAAGATTATTGTCAGAGGAGCGGTAGATGTTATGGCTCCTGCGATCACGTGGCAATCATGTTTAGAAGTAGCGCCTCTTGAAGAGGGTGTGCCAAATAGTCCAGAGGATGTTCATACGATTGTGTACACATCTGGTACAACCGCTGATCCTAAAGGTGTGATGTTGACCCATGACAATATATTGTCAAACGCTGATGCTGCTCGACAGGTAATACCTATTTTTGATACTGATTCATTCTTTTCTTTCTTACCTCTATCACACATGTTGGAGCGGACGGGATGTTATTATACTGCTCTTTCTGTTGGCGCTTCTATCTACTTCGCAAGCGGAACAGAAAAAATCGCAGAAGAAGTTATGCTCGTCAGGCCAACCATCATGTTATCGGTGCCTCGTATGTTTGATAAAATGCATCATAAGATTTTTGACACTATTGATAGTGGCCCTATTTGGAAGAAAAAACTGTTTTTTGCCGCTTTGAAAAGTAAGCACGGAACAAAATCACCATGGGCATGGCTGTATGAGTTACTCGTTTTCCGCACGATAAAAGCCAAACTGGGAGGGAGGTTACGGTTTGTTATTTCTGGAGGCGCTTCATTAGATCGCAAGACCGCTCGTTTTTTCCAAACAATTGGATTGAATATTTTTGAAGGTTATGGTCTAACAGAGACATCGCCAGTTGTAGCGGTAAATTCATTTGGCAAGACAAAAATAGGCACAGTAGGATTGCTTTTGCCGGGTGTAGAGGTTACAATAGATAAAGAAAAGCAAATCTTGATTCGTGGACGTAATGTAATGAAGGGATACTATCAAAATGATGAAATTACCAATGAGGTGATTGATTCAGAAGGCTGGTTTCATTCTGGCGATATGGGATTTATTGATTCTGAGGGTTACCTAACAGTTACGGGTAGAATCAAAGAATTAATAGTTCTTACAAACGGTAAGAAGGTAAATCCAGTTCCTATAGAGATTTCACTTAATCGCAGTAAATATATTAGTCAGGCGATGGTTTATGGTGATGGACAGAATCATTTGTCGGCAATTATAGTGCTTGATTTCACAGAGTTAAATCTATGGTTACAAGCCAAGTCGCTACAAATCCCACATGCTGAAGCGATTAAGCGTCCTGAAGTACGAGCTCTGATTGCTGAGGAGATCCGGCAGTTGCTGAAGGAGTATAATGACATAGAGCAAGTTACGGATTTTATTCTCATAGCAGAGGAATTTACACAGGAAAATGATATGGTTACCCCAACACAAAAATTAAAAAGAAGGCATATATTAGAGCTATACAGTCAATTTATAGACAAAAAGCATATTTAAGAAATAATGGAAACTGGTCAATATTCAAAATTCAAAATACGCAGTTTATTGAGATTTAATAATACTGATTTTTTTTTCATATCAAATCCTTATGAATCAAACAAGGATATCAAGGAAAAACTATGCGCTGACCTTAACGAGTTGACAAAAAAATCATGGGGAGATTTTGGTCAAGATTTTATTAACGACCATGTTTTAAAATCCAAGTTTTTAGTTTTTGCCATTAGAGGCGGAGCTACAATTGGATACGCGTCTTTGAGTGAGAAAGTAATCCAAAATAATAAGTTCTATTACTTTGAGTTTCTTGTCGTTGACCCAGATTATCAAAATATCGGTCTAAGTAAAAAAATAATAACAATACTTCTAAAAAAAATATTTTTAAAACAACTCTTATCAGGAAAAATTAACTTTAATTTAATCACTATAACACCAAATCCTAAGATTGTAGGAATGATATATCGCAGATCTTCCTGGATGTATCCAAACCCAAAGGATTTTGATGGTACCGCTATGAAACTCCCTGATAGTAAGACATGGGCAATAGCCTCAAACATATTAGCAAATAGTTATAATCCAAATAGGATTCTTGAAAAAGAGGCTCTGGTATTAAATGGGTCATATGACTCTACTCCTTGGTTAATCTATAGGCCAAATAAAGTACCTCAAGATATCGATGATAGGATAAATATCCTCTGTAAACACTACCTAAAATTTGAAAGCCAAAAAGGCAGAGAATTTATTGTTATTTCCAAAATTAATCTATTTTATTGTTTATTATGAATTACGTTTATATTTTTTTGATTATAGCGGTAGGTCTTTATCTAGTTTGGAGATTTCATTATTTTTTTCGAGATCCTGAAAGAGAAGTTCCAAAAGGAAAGAACATAGTGTCTGCTGCTGATGGCACAGTTGTTTACGTAAGAAAAGTAAGTCATGGAGAAATTCCTATTTCCATAAAAAAACGTAACCCAATAAAATTGACGGAAGTTACTCTTCTCGGAGATGAGAATTTTCCAAAAGAAGAAAAATATATTGTAGGGATATTTATGCACCCAACGAGTGTCCATGTGAATAGATCCCCAATTAGTGGTAAGGTAGTTTTTCAAAAGTATATAAAAGCAAAAAAAAATTTACCGATGACTGCTATGTGGTTCAGGACCCTTTTACATTTGAAACCATATGAGGCACTATCAACCCATATCCTTGAAAACGAAAGAAACATAATACAAATTGTTGGGGATATTTTTGTCACTGTGGTTCAAATAGCTGACATTTATGTAAACAAAATAGATTCATATATACAGGTCGGGGACGTAATAAATAAGGGCCAAAGGGTAGGTATGATAAAAATTGGATCGCAGGTTGATATGATTTTTCCAGTTAGCAATACTAAGATTGTCGTAAAAGAAGGTCAAAAGGTTTTGGCTGGTGAATCAATAATTGCGACGTATTAAAAGATGTTGACAAGTGTAATTATAATAATAACCCTGATTTTTCTAGCAATTTTCTTTGTGCTTTTTATTATTAATAAACGCTCGATTCAGCATACAATTTTTGCATGGATTACTGCATCTGCTTTTTTTTGGATTTTGACAAACTTTTTGGCTGATACGAGTCATATTTATAATCGTGCTTTATTGTATAGTAAATTAGCCATTATCGGCCCCTCAATAGTGCCAGCGTTATTTGTGCACTTTTCGTGGATTTTTTACGGAAAAAAAATATTGAATAAAAGGTCACTTCTTTTCATTTATTCACCATCTATTGTAATACTATTTTTAACGCCCACAAAATTAAATATCGTGGATGTTGCTATCAGAGATTGGGGAGTGGACATACAAGCTGGGCCATTATATTCATTCCTATTTATATATTTTATTGGGTATTTTTCATACGCAATTTATAACTTAATAAAAACATATAGAAACAGTACAAAGATAGTTAAATTGCAATTGAGGTATATATTGCTAGGTGTGGGTCTGTCATCGCTAATTGGACTGTTTACAAATGCCTTTTTGGTTATACTGGGAATTACAAGATATACATCTTTTGGCTTTTTGGCAGCGATATTATTTGTTTTTTTTACGTACTACGCAATAACGAGGTATCGACTCATGGATATTCGTCTAGTCGTATCTCGAAGTATTTTATATTTCTTGATGATTGCTTTAGTGTCAAGCTTTTTTGTATTCACTACTTTCATAACTACAGACGTCTTAGCTGTAAGCAAGGGAGGAAACATTGGTCTTAGTTTGTTAGCTTCATTTATTATAGTTGTATTTATTGACCCATTAAAGAAATTATTATCCAAAGTCACCGATGATATTTTCTATAAGGGTAAAATTGATTACGATCAGGTCCTTACCAAATTGGGGCTGATTGTCGCTAGAGAAATTGATCTAGAAATTTTATTGAGCCAGATTACCCAGGGTTTACTTAATGAACTTAAACTAAAGAGAGTCGATATTGTGCTTCATTTAGAAAATAAATTTTTCACTTTGGGTGGAGGCGGTTTCAGCCAGATTCAAATTAGTCAAGAAGTGATTACGTATTTAAATAAAATCAACGGCGTCGTTATTTTAGAAGAGTTGCGTCGTCAAGCGTATGATCAGCCTGCTGGAGTTTTAAGAAAGCAACTTGAGACTGTTATAACATCTTTTGAAAATTTAAAATGGGAAATGATAGTTCCTGTAATTATTGAAAAAGAGTTGTCAGCTATTATTGGACTTGATAGTAAACTGTCAGGCGATATCTATAATAAAGATGATGTAAATTTTTTCAGTATATTGGCGCCACAAGTTGCTGTCGCTATCGAGAAATCCAAACTGTACGAAGAAGTTGACAAGTTCAATACTCAGCTGCAAGAGAAAGTCGACAGAGCTACCAAGAAGCTGCGTCAGGTCAATCTTGATTTGGAGTCTCGCAATAAATTCTTGACCACGACCCAGAACATTAGCAATTTGATTAGTAGATCTTTGGACATCAATCACATAATCCAAATCATCGCAGATAGTATTGCTTCTGAGCTGGGGTATATCGGTGGTATCTTGAGCTTCGTTGGACCACAAGGTAAGTATCTCTATCCAGCAGCTATTACTCGCTCTGAAATTTCTGATAAAGCTTTAGCCCTGCTGCCAAAGCATCCTAGCGAATATAAGACCACGCTGGCTACGAAAGAAAACTATGGAGCTCAGTGTTTTCTCTCGGGTAGTGCTATTACCAGTAGCAAGCTATCTGACTTTATCTCGCCTCCAGTACCGAAGGAAGCTGCCGATAAGATCCAGCAGTTGACTGGCATGCAGACCGTAGTTGGCGTGCCTATCTACACTGAGAATCAGATCATCGGTGTGATAGATTTTATGCTGGCTGTGCCTGAGAAAGATATTTCTAGACTTGATTATGAAATGATGAATAATCTCGCGGACCAGATTGGTATTGTCTATCGTAACGTTAAGCTGTACCAAGAATTAGAAAGCGCTAATACTGAGCTGCAACAAGCTAATACCCATTTGAAGCAGCTTGATACTGCCAAATCAGAATTCTTATCAATCGCTTCTCATCAGCTGAGGACCCCAATCTCAGCCGTCAAAGGTTACCTCTCCATGTTATTAGAGGGAGATTTTGGTAAATTACAGCCTGAACAAACGAAGATTATTACCGATGTCTTCGAAAGCTCCTCACGACTCGCTCGATTGATTAATATCTTTTTGAACGTTTCTCGTATTGAGTCAGGACGATTCAAACTAACGCTGGCGCCAACTGATATGAATACCATTGTGGAGGGTGTAGTCAAAGAGTTGCAGCAGCAGGCTAAGATTAAGAACCTGGAGTTAAAATTGGAGTTGCCGAAGCAGCCAGTTGTAATTAATGTAGATAGTGATAAGATTCGAGAGGTTGTGCTGAATCTGATAGATAATGCTATCAAATATACCGCCAGCGGCAGTATTACTATCTCTCAGGAGCTGCGTCCAAAAGAGTTCCATTTCCAAACCAAGGATACTGGTATGGGTATTTTGCCGGAGGAAGTAGGGGGATTATTCAAGAAATTCGTCCGTGGTACTGGCGTGGCTCAGGTAAATACTCAAGGCTCTGGACTTGGTCTCTATATTGCTCAACGCGTGGTAGCTGAGCATGGAGGCAAGATCTGGGTGGAAAGTGAAGGAGTGGGTAAGGGTAGTACCTTCCAATTCACTATTCCTGTCAGCTCAAATAAAACTATTGCCACTGAGCAAATGCAAACAGCAGGCAAGTCAACGGATAAGAAATCGGAAACCACAACTAAGAAATAGTAACTTTGAGATATTTATTCTGTATGAAAAATATTTTTTTCTTTTTGGAAGATGACGCTAAGATAATACGCAATATCGTAGGTTTTGTACTAATCGTAATATTTTTTTATTGGTTGGTATTTAAATCGGGAGTAGTGGTGTTTAATTAGTATCATAAATAGCCACCGATTCTCAAAAATGCTATGCTAGGACTGTGAGAATGTATAATTATGACTAATATTTTTTTGAAGAAGAGACTATTACTCCTGAAAAGCCTCGATCAACGCGGCCGTTCAGAGGGACGAGTTGACGTAAGTCTTGATAAGAAGAATGTTCAGGAATTAAAGGAGATAATTGCTAAGCATGGGTGGCCATCCGGCGCTTTAGTTGGGTTACGGGCTGAGGAAGGCGCATGGCTTATCGTTCAGCATGCAGATTTTGACCTTCGGTTCCAGCGTAAGTGTCTACAGCTAATGGTAAAGCATATCGACCCCGAGTCATCAAATTATAAATTAATAGCTTATTTAACAGATCGCGTCTTAGTGAATCAGGGAAAAAAACAACTATTTGGGACTCAATTTTTTGAGAAAAATGGGTCCTTAATTCCTAGGCCGATACAACAGATTCGTGAGCTAGCAAAAAGAAGACAGACTTACAAACTTGAATCGTTTGAAAAATATAAAAAGCGAATGAATCGCTTAAAAAGATGAGAGAGCGTTTGACCGCTCTCTCGTTGATTAGGCTGGGCTTACAAACAGGTAGTCCAATAGAGTTTTTCTCATTGGTAAGTTGGTTTTTTGTTCTAGCCAGCCCCATTGACCGTTGGCATTAATCTCGAAGAAGACATATGACCCGTCATCGAGAAGAGCTAAGTCTATCGCGCCAAATTTCAGACCTAGTCTCGCTACCAGCTTGCGGCATTTTTCCTCGATGTCGTATGGTAGACTGTGTATTTCGTGTTTTAAATCTCTTGAGCCTGTTCGAAAGTCGAGCTTTGTTGTGGGTTTCCTTTGAGAGTCGATCAGTACCGCGAAGACAGTGTTATTAATGACTGTAACGCGAATATCTGCTGCCTTAGGCGAATACTGTTGTAAAATTCCTGGGCATGAGAGTAGGCCTTTACAGCTCTCCGCGTCACCCTCGGATAGCTCAGTTGTGAAAACCGTAGAAATCTTGCCCTCCTCCAGTGGCACACGGGGATTGTCTATGGCTTTATAGATGATTTTCTCAGCTATCAGCCAGTCGGTGGCTTGGCGGGGGTTATTCGTGAACATGCTATGCAGAATAGTGAAGCCCAGGTCCTTGGCTAAAAGTAGCTGCAGTCCTTTATTCTTGGCTCTCGCTATCGCGCTTGGTCTCGAGACCCATGTAATCTGCGGTAAGAAGAATTCCAGATTATCATAGAATCTTCTGTATTCTGTTTGGCAGTATTCTCGAAGCCTAGGGTCGAAGTGTGGTAGGGCGGGCGGTATAACTCGGCGCCACCATATACCGAGCAAATCTTCGCCGTTATAATGACCATCAGGCGTTTCAAAAACTACCTGAGGTCTCGATTGCCAACCATAGCTTAGGCGATAGTCTCGTGGTTTGTCAGTTGCAAACAACACTAGTCGCCTTGACTTATCACAGGCCTCTTGGAGAAATGGCCACATGGGATCTTCGTGACCAGTTACGGCGATTACACACTGTCGTGTATTTGTCATTGCTCCTCCTCCTAAAGATTGACGGAGGCGCTGAGAGCGCCTCCGTCGTTCATGACCGTTTCAGTCGTCGGTGTAGGTGGTGAGTCCGTTGACATCGTCATCGCCGGTTGCGCGAAGGGTCGGGCCCGACTCCTCGTCGAGTACCGGCTCTCTCGTTGAAGCGAGTTTCGCGGCAAGCGGTTCGGGCAGATCGGTGTCCATACAGCTCCTTTCGTTGGATGTAACCGAGAAAAATGCTTTCGATTCTTCATCGGTCGCATAAAGAACTATCTCTACAATATCAAAGTCGTAAATATGAGTCAAGCTCAAGAATCTTGATTTTATTGGTATATTTGTTATTATTTAGTCATACAAAAGCCGTCCTTTCAAATATAGCCGTCGCTTTTTTAAAAGAAAATGCGATTGCGGTAAAAATGAATAGGTAGTTAGCCAAAAACAAACAGCCGTCGGTTTGTAGAGCTGACA
>CAYYYA010000017.1:0-14733 GCA_964475975.1 uncultured Gammaproteobacteria bacterium
CGGCTATTGATTATCTTCAGGGAATTGGCTGGTCAGCTATTCATGACCACGAGCATGAGCTGACACAGTATGCGCTGGAGCAGATGAAGACGATCGAGAAATTGCATATTGTCGGACCGGTTGAGGCTAATAATCGCATCGGAGTTATTGCCTTCACTATTGACGGTATACATCCGCATGATATTGCTGCCGAGTTGGACAAACACGGTATCGCTGTCCGCGCTGGCCATCATTGTACTCAGCCGTTGCATACGCAGTTGGGGTTAAACGGTAGTACCAGAGCAAGTTTATATATGTATAATACTAAATCTGAAATAGATGCCTTGATTGCTGCGCTTAAGGAAACGATTACATTATATAGCAACAACTAATTCACCAGTAGTTTAATTAATACATTTGCGAACCCGGCATCCCCGGCCCGACAAGCGGAGCGGGGCGGGCAAGCGGGTGAAGCAATCCAGTTTGTAGATTAGATAAACTAGATTGCTTCGCTCAGAGCAGCTCGCAAAAGGTAAAATTTATGGACAGTAACGCATTACAAATCATAGAACTGTACAAACATCCTTTAAACTTCGGCAAAGACGAGACTGCCGATATTATTAAGATTGGGATGAATCTGTCGTGTGGGGATCAGGTTAGTATGTATATAAAACTCAAAAGTCAAAACTCAAAAGTCAAAACTGAAACCCAAAAGTTAAAAGTTATTGATACGATAACTTTTGAAGGAACTGGATGTTCCGTCAGTGTGGCGTCGGCGTCGTTATTAACTGAAACATTGAAAGGAAAAACACTAGAGGAGGTTTTGAACTGGGGAGCGAAAGAGATTGAAGAGATGCTGGGAGTGGAGATGGGGCCGAGTAGGTTGAAGTGTGCTTTGTTGCCACTGAATACTATTCAGGAGGGCATCAGAGAAAGTCAAAAGTAAAAAGTAAAAACTGAAAACTAAAACTCAAAACCGAAAAGTTTTGAGTTTTTACTTGTATCTTTTACTTTTGACTTTTTAGCTTTGAGTTTTCCAATTTTTGAGAGCTTGTTCTACCGCCTCATGTACTTCCATCATATGCACTTCAGCGGCTTCGCGTTTGTCGCAATTCAGCACACAGCTCGAGCGACGGGCTTTGGCAGCAGTTTTCATAAATTCATCTTCGTTGGCGAAGAATTTGAATTCCTTGGTGGAGATGCCAGATTTTTTTATTAACTCTACTGCTTCTTTGGTGGTGATAGACCCTGGGTTGGTCATGTTATAGGTTCCAAAGGGAATCTTTTTCTCAAAGCATTCATAGCAGGCGCGGGCGAATTCATCGACATGCGATAATGAGTTGGTAGCGTCCAATAAGGTCTCGTAGGTCATCCACTTGGTCAGAATATTTCGGTTGCCGTCGATATTATTGAAAGGCACGCGCAGCCGCCAGAGATAGCAGGTAGTAGCATCAGCCAAGATTTCTTCTGCTAGAGCTTTGGTGCCGGAGTAGAAGCTGCAATTGTTGTGGCGGAAGTCAAAATTCGGTTCGTCTGTTTCTTTCCAACCCTGGCCGTCAGGACTATTGCCTTCGTAGATGCAGCCGGACGAGACGTGCCCCCATGGCAACTGTAATTCATTGCAGATCTGCATGATATGTCCGGGGAAGATGACGTTGCCTTCTAGCGTTTCTAGCTTATGTAGTTCACAAGCATCGACATTCGGCTTGCCGGTATAGCCTGCACAGTTCACCAGAAAATCTGGCTTGATCTCCTCGATGATCTGACGCAAAATTTCCGGACGAGTATAGTCATGTTCGGCACGAGAAACATTCTTAAAAGCGATATTGTTCTGTTGGAAAAAGTTTTGAAAGGCTTGGCCGACGTAGCCGGAGCCGCCTAGTAGTAGAATCATAATTTTATTTATAGCCAATGTGGGACAACTGTAGGGGCGACTCTAGAGTCGCCCGTGCTCCGTTCGTCGGCCGTGCATTAATTTTTTAATTGTTGGTCAAGTATTTTATTGATGTCCGTTTGGTATATCCCATGGTTGTTTTGATTTCCTCCTCGCTCAAGCCTTGTTTATATAATTGTGATAAACGTGCTCGCCGTAAATCATTGGCTGTCAGATTTAGACCCGCCTTATGTGCGTATTTCTCAATCACACGTTGGACCGAACGAGTTGTCATCGGTTTTGGCTTCCTCACTTCTCTGCCACCCACAGCGCGATCATGGGAAATAAAGAGGTAGGGGTTATTCTGTGGCCGCAGCAGGAGATAATCATGTATCTGCATAATGGTACTAGCTGAGATGGAGACCTGACGCTCTCCCTGACGATCTTGATAGTGAATTCTGTGCTTTTTGAGCTGGTCAATTTTTAATTGCGCAATAGTTGCCAGCTTCAATCCAGTCTCGAGCATTAGATGTAGCAACGCTTGATCGCGTTTTTTGATTATAAGTGGCGCAGTCGAGCTGGATACTGACCGTAGCAGTGTAGTAAGTTCTACTGTTGTTGGCAAGGTCGAGCGCGAGTGAGTAACTTTAGTTAGTTTGATAGCTTTGGTAGTCGGTAGATTAATATTATGAGCTGAAAGATAGTGAAGAAAGTTGCGCAGTGCTATTAAATGATAGTTAATAGTTTTTTTATCTAGTTTCGATTGACGTCCTGCCAGAGTTTTTAAGTATAGTTTGTAATCGTTCAGTAAGCTATCGTTGATTTGAGATGGTTTGGTGATTTTTGACCAACGCAAGAAACGACGTATATATAACTCGTAGTTACGTACCGTTTCGGGTGTGCGTTTTTTGATATACTGCCATTCCTCAAGGAACGAGAGGAGGAGTTTTTCTAGAGAGTAGGAAGCCATGGACTTATTTTATGACACTTCAACCTATCAATCAATGGCTCTTGACGAAAAAAGGTAGCAGGAGTAGAGTAGCAAATACCTTTACGTACCTTGATTTTGAATCAGTTTTCGGCGAAGTGCTTGCGGATGCTAATTGCCAGTCCCCACTTACAAGTGGTAAGCGTGGTACCACGCAAACCCGCGGGGCTCCTTGGTGACCTTGCTATCCGGCGTTTCGGTGCTTAGGTCCTGATCAGACCACCCAAAAAAAGCACTGGGGTTCCTAGTAAGCCCCACGCGTCATTTGACCGACTTAAGGGGAGTTCGCTCCCACAGCGTATGTCGTCCCCTCAATAAGGACGAGACACCCATACGACTAGGTCGACAGATGACCAGCGCCAAGCCGAGTGACCGGGACCGCTTCCTGACGCAAGTCAGCGAAAGTGGTCTCGGTCTTCTTTTTTTCCAAAGGGTTACGATAGGTCTCTAAATTGACAAAAAGTCCCGCCTGTGGTAGTTTACGACTATATTAATTAATCAAGGACTGTCTCTGGGTCAGCCTACAGCTTAGTAGGCTTTCACTCGGAAACAGCCACGAACTATACAACAATGTTAAGCAAAAAAAAGAAAGACTCGATTATCGAGCAGTTTAAGACTCATAAGAACGACACCGGTTCATCCGAGGTCCAGATTGCGATCTTAACTTCAGAAATCAAAGAGTTAACCAAACATTTAAAAGATCATCCCAAGGATTTTTCTTCACGTCGCGGTTTGCTGCGTAAGGTATCACAACGACGTCGCTTACTCAGATATCTAGAGCGTGAAAATGAAAAAGCCTTCGATAAAATTGTCAAAGGTTTGAAGCTCAATATCTCCAAGCGAGAACGTAATACAGAGATGATGCCGGATGACGCCCTCCTCGAAGCAGCTGAAGAAGCTAAGAAAGAAGAAGAGTTATAAAATAGTAATCCCGCATGTTACAACGAAGTAATCTGCGGGATTATTTCTAAAATAAAATATGATAAAACATAAAGAGCAGAGAGTCGGAGTATTCGTCGACGTGCAGAACTTGTACTATTCAGCTAAGAATTTATTTCAAGCTAAAGTTAACTTCGGTAAGGTACTAGAAGAAGCCGTCGCCGGTAGAAAATTGGTCCGAGCTGTCGCCTATGTCATCAAAGCCCCAAACTCACTAGAAGATAATTTTTTTCAAGCTTTAGACACTATGGGGTATGAGATTAAGTCTAAGGATTTGCAAGTCTATGCTGGTGGAAATAAGAAGGGTGACTGGGATGTTGGTTTAGTCATTGATGCTATCCGCATGTCGCGTAACCTCGATGTGGTTATTCTTGTTTCGGGTGATGGTGACTATGTGCCAGCGGTAGAATATTTGCAGAATAATGGTGTAATGGTTGAAGCGGTCGCGTTTCAAGAAACAACTTCATCCAAACTAATTGATAAGGTTGATGATTTCACCAATCTTTCAGCTAGTAAAAGGAAGTTTCTTATCAAGTATTAATTAATTAAAAGCTGATCGACAGACATGTAGGCCCTTTAATCGCGTGGAACGCGATGGGAGTGTCTAAAGCCTGTTGGTCAGTCGCGTCTGACGCGATCAGTAGCTCTAAGCTCATTGCTCGTGTTAGTCGAAGAAAGGAATCTGACCAATGAACTCAAAGATACAAGAATTTAAGACCGAAGTAGCCGGCAAAGAGCTGGTAGTAGAAATCGGTAAATTTGCACCTCAGGCTAATGCTGCCTGTACTGTACGCTATGGCGATACGGTCGTTTTGGCTACGGTCGTGACCGCAGCACAACCCCGCGAAGGGATTGATTACTTCCCTTTAATGGTTGATTTTGAAGAGCGTTTATACGCTGCTGGTAAGATTAAGGGTTCACGTTTTATCAAACGAGAAGGCCGCGCTTCTGATGAAGCAGTTCTTACAGCTCGTTTAGTTGATCGTAGTATTCGCCCCTTGTTCAAAGAATCAATCCGTCGTGACGTTCAAGTTGTTTTGACTGTTTTGTCAGTCGATCTCGTTAACGATGCTGATATTCCTGCTTTGACAGCTGCTTCAGTTGCTCTGGCTATCTCACCAATCCCTTGGGGAGGTCCATTGGCCGGTGTCCGCGTTGGTCGTATTAATGGTGAGTGGGTTTTGAACGGTAGTTATGAAGCTCGTGAAAAATCAGATTTTGATTTAGTTGTCGCAGGCACAGCCGATGGTGTTATCATGATCGAAGCTGGAGGTAATCAGGTGCCGGAAGATACTTTTATTGATGCTATCAACTTTGCACACAAACATTTGAAACAGCAGATCAGCTTTATCAATGATATTGTCAAAGCAGTTGGTCAGCCAAAGACAGAGGAAGTGGTCGATGCGGAAAGCAAAGCTCTGGAAGATCTGGTAACTAAGAAAGTTCATGATTTCCTCGCTACCAAAGATCTGACTCAGATGTTTCATCCTGACAAATTAGCTACGAAGAATGCTATCAGCGCTGCCAAGATGGAGCTCGATGCAGTTTTGAAGGCTGACAGCGAAGTCTCTAAGGACGCACGCGCCAAAGGTGTCTCGATGTTTGACGAAGCTATCGATCTAGCATCCAAACGTTTGGTGCTCGATCATAATAAACGTGTCGACGGACGCGGCTTGGATGAGATTCGTTCACTCTCGGCTGATGTCGCTGTACTGCCACGTACGCACGGTTCTGGATTATTCAATCGCGGTGAGACCCAAGTATTATCTATCGTAACGCTCGGAGCTCCTGGTGATGAACAGACGCTGGATACCATGGAAGAGACTGGCAAGAAACGCTATATGCATCACTACAACTTCCCTGGCTTTGCCGTTGGCGAAGTTAAACCTATCCGTATGCCATCTCGACGCGAGATTGGTCATGGTGCGCTAGCAGAGAAGGCTCTGGAGCCGGTCTTACCGACTAAGGAGCAGTTCCCTTACACTATCCGCGTTGTGTCCGAAGTCTTGGCTTCCAACGGTTCTTCTTCGCAGGCTTCTGTCTGCGGTTCTACACTGGCACTGATGGACGCTGGCGTACCGATCACTGCTCCTGTCTCTGGTATTGCTATGGGTCTGATCACTAATCCGGACAATCATGAAGATTACCGTATTCTGACTGACATCCAAGGTCTGGAGGATCACTCTGGTGATATGGATTTCAAAGTTGCGGGCACACCTACCGGCATTACCGCTATCCAACTGGATATTAAATTAGGATTTATTACCTTGAAAGTTGTAGAAGAGACTATTCGCAAAGCGCAAATTGCCCGTGCCAAGATTCTGGAAGTCATGCAGGGCGCTATCAAAACTCCACGGGCAGAATTATCACAGTACGCTCCACGTATTATCAGTCTGCGTATTGATCCTGAGAAGATTCGTGACGTCATCGGTACCGGTGGTAAGATTATCAACGAAATAATTGATACTTGCGGTGTGCAGATTGATATTGAAGATGATGGTTTAGTCATGATCACTTCTACCAGTGCTGAAGGTGGAGAGAAAGCCCGTCAGTGGGTCATTGATCTGACACGTGAAGTAGAAATTGGTGAAGAAGTAGAGGGTCAAGTTGTGAAGATTGTCACCGACAAAAATACCGGCGCAGAAATCGGAGCTATTGTAGAATTCGGCCGCGGTAAAGACGGTATGGTTCATATCTCAGAATTCCGCCACGAACGCATCCGCGCTGTCTCTGATGTAGTGAAAGTCGGTGAAACTATCAAAGTCAAGATTGTTGATATTGATAAAGAGAAAAATCGTATTTCGCTGTCAGTCAAAGCATTGACGCCACGTCCAGCTGGCATGTCTGATGATTTCTCAGACCGCCGCGGTGGTCCGAATGACAGACCGCGCAGACCATTTGCTCGCCATTAATTATCGTCGGCTCATCTATGGTAGTACGTCGCTCTTGGATTCTTGTCGCCTCGAGCTTAATAGCGCTGATTGCTCTTGGAGTCATTGGTTACTGGCTCTGGCGACCTATCCCTCAAATATATAACTACATTCCAACCAATAATCATGTGATTATTGGTTTTGGCTCTGATTTTTTGCAGGACAATCTGACAGATATTGGTCAGTTAGCATTTCAATCGTGGCGTTCCAACGTAGCTCACTATATTCAAGAACAATTAGATGCTCCACTCGATCAAATACAAGCTCTTGTCTGGTCGAGTGATGAACGACTTCAGCAGCAAACCATTGTACTTCAGTTGAAACATAATCTTTCGAAGGAGCAGCAGCAGGTGGTAAGAGCTTCGCTTATCGGTAAGCCGACACCTATGGCAGCGGCTAGCTGGAAAGAGGTAGTTTTTTTTGGCTCTGTAGTAATTATTACTACGAACGACGTATACCAGAAGCCACATGAACGTAACGTGCTGTTGCAAACTATTGATTCGGGTGTAGAAACGTTTGTTGCTTGGGATAAACCATTACCTATTGATCTTCTACCTTCGTCTGTTGCTACCGCTTTAGCTTTGGTCGGTCAGCAAACAGAAGGAAGATTATTATTTGACCATCACGATACCTTATATCGTCTGGCTTTGCGTCTGCCACGCTCAGATAATCAGTCAGTCGCTCCTGTAGCGCTACCCTTCACGAATAATTTTCAGTTGTACGTTGCAGGACAGAAGCGCGAGATTGAACAACTAGCGAAATCTCAGCAGTTGGCGCCGTGGTATCGCAATCTTGATTACACTATTGGTCAAAAATATGGCTTCGGGTTAACATCAGCGCTCGAAAGCTTTGGTGATTCATTTGTTTTTTTGCTTGATCAGGATAATTGGCTGGTACAATCATCACAAAGCTCGTTGCAGCAAGTAGCCAGCAACATGAGCGGTTACTTTAGACCTCAAATCAAGAAGGGAAGGTTGCCTGATGGTAGTTCATACCAAGAATTAGTTCGATCTGAGGGTACAGTCAGCACCTCCACACTGTCAGGACAGGAGATACTCGTTTGGCAGACAGGTACTGAAGATTCTATCTATCAGTATAACCAAGCTGAACGCTCAACCTTGAGTACCAGTGAGAGTTTGTTAGCCACAAGTATTGCTCCACAACCACAAAATGGCCTCTGGCAGGCTTGTGTACCTACAACGAGCCTGACATGGACTAATATTATTTGGTTACAACACTCCGCAGACTCTGCAGAAGGCCAATTATTACCTCTTCCAAGTCCTTGGAAGGCAGTTGGTCTGCTTTCTGGACAGTCAGATCAGTCACAGGAGTACATTTTCTGTATTTTGTAGTAAATTCGCAGTAAATTTTCTAACTGTGAATAACTTTACGACAAATGTGGATAAGTTGTTGACATGCAGTCAAGAAATTTGTCAAAAAAAGTTATTCTTGTCCAGTCATCGATGGAATGTGGCTAATTAAAGCCACATTTTATTATTGACCCGAGTGCAAAAACGTGCTATAATGGATATGTAAGTTCATCAAGTGATCTTACATCGCACATTTTTTAAATAATCATTCCTGGTTTTCATTCAATTTTGAACTCAACCGATGGGTTCAGCGGAAACAAACAAAAAATCAATCAAAAGGCACGTCCTCTTAATTGGAGACTATGCCAAAAACTGGAAATGATTCAGCCTCAACAATCGGAATGAGGACAACAATGTCATTTGGAACACAAAATGATACAAATTGAGGACATCAGATCCTCGAGCCGTATCTGGTCCAAGAGACAAGGGCAGACCGCCCACTTAAATTAATTTTTTTAGGGGATAATGTGTCTGCCTTTTAAATTTGCCAAAATTATCTTTTTTTTGCTAACCTTAGCATAATTGGACTAGACGTCAGCCAAGTGCTGCGTTTTCTAAGACTAGCTATCTAGGGTAGACAGTACCATTTTTTTATAGTAATATTCCCCTATTAACCTATTATTTTATGGCATACGAACCACAATTTTTAGAGGAGCAGAAGTCCAAGCTCGAAGAGCGCCGAGGAGAGCTGATGCGTGAATTGAATGAAGATTCGACGCCTAATAAGAACTCGACTGGTGACTACGATGCCAAGTTCCCCGATTTTGGCGACAAAGAGGACGACAATGCGGCTGAAGTGGAAATTTTTGAACGTAACCTCTCTATGGAGAAGAATTTGGAAGTATCTCTCTTTAATGTAGATAAAGCGTTACGCAAAATTGAAGATGGTACCTATGGGAAATGCGAGAAGTGTGGCAACGATATAGCTCAGGATCGCTTAGTTGCTTTTCCATCAGCAACTGCTTGTATGGACTGCAAGAATAAAGGACTGTAAATGAAACTGCGACTGGCCGGTCTACTACTTTTGGCTGTCGGTAGTCAGTTGATCACCCGATTATTATTACAAACACCTCCAGAAAGCTTACAGCGCTTCGGAGGTTTTTTGTTAGTCGTGAAAAATTACCACGGTGCATTCTCTATACCGTGGTCACCGTGGCTTTTCTGGCCCTTGATGATTATTGTTATTGGCTACGTAGCAGTACAGGCGGTGAAACAGTGGTTAGAAAAAGATGTTGTATTTTTTTATTGGGGTTTGATAGCTGTCGGTGCTTTGGGTAATGTGGTAGATCGGTTGCTCTATGGAGCGGTGATTGATTATATCAAAATATTTTGGTGGCCGGTGTTTAATCTGTCGGATAGTATGATTGTTGTAGGAGTAGGAATGTTATTCTGGCATACTTTTAAACATAGTAAAAAGATAGCTGACTAAATTTCCTCAAACAAAAAAATATAAGGCGAGACCTTATATTTTTTTAATGTAGAGTGCTAGATAGAATCTCCGCGACTAAAATATCCCAGATGATATTTATCAATCGTTAACACTTGATTGAAGCTATAGCCCTGGCGTAAGAAAGAGTCTCCAGAGGCGAAAGGGTGGAGAATATTTTTATCTAACTGATAGACAGTTGGGCTACCTGCTTCTTTCACTAAATCGGCTGTGAAGAAGGCATCGATATCTTCTTGATTGACGTATATAACATCACTCCACTGGAACCCATAGGCATTAAATATTGTTTCGTTTGGTATTCCAAGTTTCAAGCGGCGTGGCGTGTCCACATAGTAGACCGTTGGATTGTTAGGCGTACGAAGAAGAACTGCTGGTGCATAGCTTTGTACCTCTTGAGGACTAATAATTTTTATTGCCTTCCAATCATAGCCATAGCCGACAAAAGCAGCGGGCGTCATGATAGCATGTCGTTTCAGCAGGCTACTATTTTTTTGTTGCTGAATCTTGCATTGCTCAGCCACGACGCTACAATTTTGGGCCTGCCCGAGTATCAATGAGTTATTAGTAAAGCGAAAAGACATACCAGCTCCACCAGGACCGCGGTCAGCATAATATATATCTATTTTATGGACACCGCTGGTGATTTTTAGATTACCATCTTTAGGTTTGAAGCTATGGGTGCCGCTATTGTTGATAACGACTTTACCATCAATCAAAACCCAAGCATCATCATCAGACGATATCGTATATCCATAATCACCGGTTTTCGGTGCTGTGATGTTGTTCGTCCAATGCACTCCAAAAAGGAAATTATGATCCTGACCTTCTTTCGGTAAGTCATCCAGAGGGAAGAAATTGCTTCCGAATGTTAGTGTGTCACTGACACCTGAACGGACATAATATTTCTGTGCATACCAATCGTGAACAAAGGGCGAATCAGTGGCTGGCTGATTAACTCTGTTCATTTCCGGATGGCTTGTATAGTAATCATAATAATCAGCGCGCCAGCTAGAGCCGCTGCTGAGCTGACAGGCAGCGTAGGCGTCGCAAGCAGAACTCTGGGCAGAATTAGAAACAAGTGCATAGACTGTGTCTTCTTGAGCTGTTTTGACTAGTGACAACGCTGGAGTATAGGCGTGACTTGGTCCCTGAGCTGGAGTCAGTACCGTCTCAGAAGGTAAAACATCCTTAGTTCGGAATGTTAGGTTATCAATTTTTTTACTACCACCGAAAGGATCACGAGCATCAATGGTATAGATGTAAGTGCTACCGGGATCTAAACCGACAATAGTAATACTATGATTATTAGTAGAAAAACCACTGCTCTGAATAGTTCCTGATTTACCACCAGTTTTTCTGTAGTTGATCGTAACTTTACTTATACGATTCGTGTGCAGACTGATGGTAATCGAGTTTTGGCCGACAGCAGGACTGCGTGTATCACTTGGTTCAAGATTAGAAATCGTGAGTGGCTCCTTATCAATATCATCATTAGGGGTAGTAACGAATTCTTCGACTGTGTAGACATGATTTTGTTTATCAGCGGCTTCGGAGCTTGCTTGGTAAAAATAATGAGTGTTAGGTTTTAGTCCTTTGATTGTTACCTCGTGATTATTCGTCTTATCGCTATGTCCTCCTGATCCTGTCATTTTATTCTGATCAGTGCCGTAGATGACTTTACCACTACTTGGTAAATCAGTGGTCCAAATAATTGTCGCCGCATGTCCAATTGCTTGTGAGACTTGAACTTCCTTTAATTCGGGGGTGTAAAGATTTGGAGCTTTGTTGGTTTTAAAATTTCTAACGAAAGAAGTAGTATTGTCAGTGTTGACGTACGCTTCAATGGTAAAATAATAAGTTGTTTCACCCTTCAGGCTGCTAATCGTTACTTTGTAGTCAGATTTGGTTGGCCCGCTTACTTGAGAAATTTGATCAAGCGCTTCCAGCTTCGTACCATAATGAATACGGGCATAGCTTGGCTGTGAAGTTGTCCAGCCAATTTCTACGCGAGCACCATCAGCTGCCGAGGCAAGATTGGTAACGGTAATATTAGAGATAGTTAGTGTGCTGGCGGCTTTAGTCGGTGCGAAAGAATTACAAAGACCGCAGACTAAGGATAGTATAAGCAGACTGATACTATATTTAGTTCGTGAGAAAGTGTTCATATCAAAAAAATATCATTTTTATTGGGTTTTGTCAAGTTTGAGATAATAAAGAAGCCCCCTGCGGTGGATTGCAGGGGGCGAAAGCAGTGGCGCTAGTACCGTGTCGGTGTTAGCGCCGGCTGTGCGGAGCGAGATCGAACCGTGTCGAGGCGTAGACGGGCAGTCTTGCCGTACTTGGGGGGCTGGGAAGCGTCGGGGGCTTGCGCCGAGGCGGGCGTCCGTAGGTCATCGCAGGATCGCCGCGGCACGCAACTCGGGAGTCAGGACCGTCTCGAAATCATCGGGACCATCCCAATCGCGGGCTTCGGGATCGTCGGCGATGATTTCCCCACCGAAGCGGTGGATGATTTCCGGCTGATTTGCCAGTCTGGCGGTAAAGGGTACCGCCAAGGCCCCAGGTGACGCGTAGCGACGCCAGAAGTTGATATCAACCACCTGTTCTTCGTACGCGCTGGGGATCTTCACTATCGGTGGTGGAGGGGTGTGTGGACTGAACAGCATCTCTAGCCCTTTCGAGATGGTTGTCTTATGCAGCGCACAGATGCATAACAGACTGAGTCCTCGCCGTTTTTTTTGTTCCTTTCTTGGTAAGCGTGTAGTTCTCAAGAAACGGATTTTTCTATTATAAACCTGTGGAGCGCGCGCGGCAATACCCTAGCTGTGGCGAGGACCCTTGGTCGCAGGAGTTGATTTGGAAGACTGGCGGATCAACAATTGGCGGTGAAGTTCCGCCAGAGCCTTACCAGCGGTCGTTTCCTTGATCAGACAACCTTTCACTCCGTAGCGCTCATCCTGATATCCTGGCAGGGTCTTCTCCTTAGGTCTCCGTTTCATAGCGAGAATACCTCCACAGTTGATTGTTTGAAAAGAGCACTTTCACCGTAAGCTTCACTTAGGTAATTCTTGGTGGTCTCGTATATTACAATGTTATTGTAGTTATGTCAATACTACCTAAATAAAAATAATGTACAGAATAATTGATTGACTTCTAAAAAAAGATGTTTATAATGAGTTCAGTTTATTAACATCTAAAGGTCTAACAGGGAGCCTTTAATAACTAGTTGTAAGTTGAATGATTTCAGCTAACAGCTTATAGAAAGGCTTTTTATGTTACCAAAAATTTTAACCGTTTCCTGCTATGGTCTAGAATGTTCACTCGTTGAAGTCGAGGCGGATATTTCACGTGCACGCGCTGCCTGTATTATTGTTGGTTTGGCCGATACGGCAGTACAAGAAGCGCGCGAGAGGGTTCGCGCTGCTTGCGATAATTCTGATTTGAAATTCCCTCGCGTCAAAGTGACGGTCAATCTTGCTCCAGCTGATTTGCGAAAGGAAGGTACAGCTTTTGATTTGCCAATTGCAGTTGCCATTATACTTCAGAAAGAATATATCAGATTATCTGCGGAAGATAGCGCAGCGGTCTTCATCGGTGAGCTGTCATTAGCAGGAGAAGTTAGACCGATTCATGGTGTGCTGAATAGTACTGCCTTTGCCGCCGCGCAAGGGATCAAAAGAATTTATGTACCACATGCAAATGCTCTGGAAGCTAGCCTCATCCCCGATATTACTATTTATCCTGTATCGACCCTACGACAACTGGTAGATCATGTTAATGGTAAAAATTTGATCTCACCTTTTGTGGCTGCTGCCTTACAGCAGTCTGAGCCGATTTTTTCTCATACCTTGTCAGATATCAAAGGTCAGACTACTGCTAAGCGCGTACTAGAGATTGCAGCAGCCGGTGGACACAATATTTTATTTTCTGGACCTCCGGGATCAGGCAAAACATTATTAGCCAAAAGTTTTCTTTCTATCTTGCCACCGCTCTATGTTGATGAAGCTCTCGAGGTGAGCAAGATTTATAGCTGTGCTGGTCTGTTGCCACCAGATGAACCATTGATACGTCAGCGTCCCATGCGCAGCCCACATCATTCGGCTTCATTGGTAGCGTTGGTCGGTGGCGGATCGTGGCCACGACCTGGTGAGATTACCTTAGCGCATCATGGGGTACTATTTTTGGATGAGCTAGCAGAGTTTCCTCGTCCTGTGCTTGATACGTTACGACAACCACTCGAAGAAAAGGTTGTGACGATTTCACGCGCCCAGGCTAATGTTCGGTTTCCTGCTGACTTCATATTAATTGCAGCGGCTAATCCCTGTCCTTGTGGCTATCATGGTTATAGCCAATGGCGGGAGTGTGTCTGCAAACCGTCGCAGCTAATGAATTATCAGCGCAAGATTTCTGGACCATTATTAGATCGTATGGATATGTATCTAGAAGTGATTCCGGTTGAGCACGCGGCTTTATTGCATCAGGCAGGTACGAACGTTGATGAATCAACTGAGGTACGTCTGCGCGTAGCCGACGCACGCGAGCTTCAAAGAGTGCGTTACGGTTCACACGCTCGACTTAACTCCAACTTGTCGAATCGTGAGTTACAGCGTCATTGTCAGCTGTCGGTTGAATGTCGTCAATTATTGGAGCAGGCAGCTCAATCATTACATCTTTCATCGCGCGCTACACATAAGGTTATCAAGGTGGCGAGGACTATTGCTGATTTAGCAGGGAAGGTAGAGATACGACCGGATCATATTTTGGAGGCTCTACAGTATCGAAAGAAATAAGCCCCACCGCGCCTCCTCTTGGTAAGGGGAGATAGACCTGACTTGACATTTTCTTACGATTATGATATTTAGAAAGTGTAAACAGTTCATTCACATGGAGCGTTCTCTTCAGGAATTAGTTTGGTAGTTTTTGACTACTCGATTAGTGCCTGGAGAGAATATCGTGAGACCAGAGTAGGTCTTTGGTAGATAGTCGATCTACCAATATTCTTCGCAGGCTTTGAAGTAAACGAAACTAACATATGTTTCGAGCCATCAGCCAAGCGCTGTCCTTTTTCCTACTTCTGGTCGTCATCAAGATGTTCGCTCCAGAATTGTTCGTGCTGATCATTCAGATTATCACGGACCTACTGACGATGCTCAGCAACGCCATACACGCTGCTAGTAGTAGTCAGTCACAACTTCCTTTCTGATCGC
>CAYYYA010000017.1:14833-16319 GCA_964475975.1 uncultured Gammaproteobacteria bacterium
CCTGATGAACTAGGTGTGACTATTTTGGGAGTTTCCAAGGCTCCAAGAGTAATTTTTTTACTGATATCATTTTCTTTTAACTTTATAGGAATTGCTACAGTCTGCTGGATTGCTCGGGCCTTATAGTTTTGGATAAACAAAAAACAGCCAAGGGCTGTTTTTTGAATTGCGACTTATGAAATTTACGGATGACTGACATTGATCCAAGCGCTACCATTCCATTGCCAGATAGTACCTGTGATATCGAGGAAGCTCGTAGAGTGCCATTGTACAACAGCAGAAGTAGTAGTTGGTATTGTCATGTTTTTATTAACCCATGATCCACCCTCAGTGCGACTCCAAACCTGACCATTCGTTTTTAGCGCTGTGACAGTTGTTGTTGCGGCGGTGTCGCTGTCAATGAAAGCGATGACACCAGCTCCACTGATACCACGATCACCCTTATCACCTTTATCACCCTTTGGACCTACAGTGCCTGTACCTGTTTTAATAGCATTGATTTGAGTCTGCATTTTATCAATAGCTGCCCAAATGACGGTAAACGGTTGCCCTTTTGCTTTTCCGTGTTCTTTATCATCGGATTTGGCATTGGCGACATTTAATGACACCATAATCAAGGCGAACATTGATAGGATGGCTATAGCTTTTTTCATACTATATTGTTTTAATAATGAATTAAGGTTATAAATAACCTATTAAACTATGAGACGAAGCAAAGGAATAATTCTTACGACCGCTGTAGTGCTGATTTTATTAGGCAGTTTTGGCTATATATATCGCAGCTCTGTCAGGCAGATGTTCATGCCGAAGCCGACCTTGCCGCCGGCAATAGCACTCTCTGAGATACAACCAATAGCGACTTCGACTGCGCCCGTGGACGTCCTACCGACCCCTGTTCCTTCCCAGCCGACTTCGACACCAGCGCCGGTCTCAGAGCCTACTATAAAGAAAGAGATAAACTTGGCAGTCCCTTTTGCTTCGCAAGCTCCTTTTGGTGATTGGTCACCGACGTACAATGAAGCCTGTGAGGAAGCGAGTGTTACTATGGTGGATTATTATCTCCGTGGAGCAGCCTTATCGAAGCAGCAGATGAAAGATTCTATCGATGCAATGGTTGCATGGCAGGTGGGGACGTGGGGCGGTCATCATGATTTATCAGTGAGTCAGGTTATCACATTAGTAAAACATTTTTACCCTGATTATTCGTACCAAGTTATTAATAATCTCACAGCTGATAGTATTCGGCAGCGATTACTTTTGGGTCGCCCAGTGATCGTACCGGCAGCAGGTAGAGAACTGCATAATCCAAATTTCAAATCTCCCGGGCCGATCTATCATATGCTGGTCATCAAAGGCTTCACGGAAGATGGAAAGTTCATCACTAATGATCCGGGTACCCGCAACGGCGCTGATTATGTTTATACGGAAAGTGTTTTAATGAATGCTATCCATGACTGGACAGGGAGCGTGGCTGATGGTGAGAAGG
>CAYYYA010000018.1:0-1248 GCA_964475975.1 uncultured Gammaproteobacteria bacterium
CGTGGTGACGCAATCACGGTGTTGTTAAGTGAGAATGGATGGATATTATCCCCTTTCTTATCTTTGTAACGGATATTGAGGCGACGCGTCTGATAGTCGGTCAGGAAGGATAGTGAATGAGTTTCGCTGTAGGCGTTGCGGCTCGGCATCCAGGTCTCGACATCGTACATTTTGTATTTACCTGCTCCCATATCACCGGTGCAGATTTGCAGGATGCGGAAAGGTAATTCTAGATCAGCTAAGAGATCAGTGACGATCTTCAGCATTTCCTCGAAGTGTTTCATCGCTGCTTTGATATCAGCCTGACAGATAACGACTTGCTCTACTTTGAAAAATTCGTGCACACGATAGATACCTTTGGTGTCTTTGCCATAGCTGCCGACTTCACGACGGTAGCACGGTGAGATACCGCAGTATTTCAGAGGTAATTCTTTCAAATCAATAATTTCATCAGCGCGATAGGCCATCAGTGATGGTTCCGAGGTACCGGCTAGGTATTTGATCTCGCTTTCCTCATTGTCTTTGGTCTGATAGATCTCATCTTTGCCAGCTGGGAAATGTCCGCTGCCGATCAGAGCCATTTCTCTGACCATAGTCGGTGTGATCATCGGTTGGAAACCAGCTTTGACCATGCGCTGGATCGCCAGCGTTAGGAGACCCCAATGCAATAAAGCCAAATCATTTTTCAAATAATAACCACGGAATCCAGCTGCCTTCACTCCCCTGTCCAGATCCAGTAGGTTCAGAGCTTCGCCTAATTCTATGTGACTTTTCACGGGGAAGTCGAAAGCTTTGGGCTCGCCAACGCGTTTGAACTCTACATTGCCGCTCTCATCTTTACCCACGGGAGTGTCTTCGGAGTAGACATTCGGTATCAGCAATAAGAGCTGCTGATACTGGCTATCAAGAGCGTTGAAATCTTTCTGTAGTGTCTCCAGCTCGGTTTTGATCTTCTTCCCTGTTTCAATCGCTTCATCACTGGGTTTGCCTTTGCCGTCAAAATTGGCAGCGTTGGATTTTTTCTGCTGATTGAGCGCTTCAATAGACTGCATGATGGCATTACGCTGTTCGTGCAGCTTCAATAAAGCCGACAAATCAACATCGCAGTTTTTATTTTTGATGGCGAGAGCTATTTGTTCCTGGTTTGCTTGGATGAATTTAATGTCGAGCATATTAGTATCTTCTGCGAGTCACTCTGTCATGGTGAGCTTGTCGAACCATCAGAGGGACGAAGCAGTCTAGTTTATT
>CAYYYA010000018.1:1348-15763 GCA_964475975.1 uncultured Gammaproteobacteria bacterium
ATCTTGTCCTGAAGTTACTTGTCCAAAAATAGTGTGTTTGTCATTGAGCCAATCTGTAGCAACATGAGTAATGAAGAATTGTGAACCATTAGTATTAGGACCGGAGTTCGCCATGGCGAGTACGCCTGGTTTGTCGAAGCGTAGAGCGGCATTGAATTCATCTTCAAATTGGTAGCCAGGACCACCTGTGCCTGCAACTGGTAGATTGTTTGGGTTATTGCTTGGGTCATAGACGAAATCCTTACCAGGTGTACCTTTGGCCTGAGGGTCACCAGTTTGAATCATGAAGTCAGCAATCACACGGTGAAAATAGATACCATCGTAGAATTTGGACTCAGCCGCTTTGATGAAATGAGCCACGGCTTTTGGTGCTTCATTTCCATACAGTTCCACAACAATGTCGCCCTTTGTCGTTTTGATAGTCGCAGTATTAGTCATGACAGGTTTTGGTAAATTATTAGCAGACGGATTGGAGCTATTTATAGTGCCCAGTTGGCTATTTGGTTGAGCTGGTGTTGTTTGACTAGAAAATAAGCTACAGCCGGTGAGAAAGGTTACGATGATGAGAGGGAGAGCGAAATATCTATTCATGTAATATTTTAGTTAATATATTATGCATTTGTTTGATTGCTTTGCCTCGATGACCGTATTTCAGTGCTTCCTCGGAAGTTAGTTCGCCGTTTACTTTGTTCAGATCTGGGTAGTAGAAGTATGACGACCACGGAATGCCAGCCTTCAGAGGTGCTTTTGGTTCTAGGAGCATTATCCCGCGTGACTCACCTCTGGCGGTATAGATATGCTCCGGATCGATGTATAAGGTGATGACACAAATGAAATTTGCAGTCCTTTGTTCTTCTGGTATATGTTGAAGTTTATCAATCATCATATCCACTAGCTCTTGGTCAGTCGCTTCATGTCCTGGCCAGCGACGTGACAGTACTCCCGGCTCTCCGTGTAGAGCATCTATGGCTAAGCCGCTGTCGTCAGAAATAGTTGGTAAGCCGGACAAGCGGTAGAAGTGTTGAGCTTTGTAAAGAGCATTTTCCTCGAAGGTTCTGCCTGATTCTTCAAACTCTTCATCTAGATTCAAATCTTTCAATAACTTGAAGGTAATCGGTAAATCTTTTAGCAGTTCCTGTATTAACTGTGCCTTGCCAGGATTGCTGGTAGCGATGAGGATGGTGTCGAGCTGTGCCATGATTTATTTTGGTTTCATCGTCGGGAAGAGAATTGTCTCTTTAATATTTTCCACATCCCCTAATAACATAATAAGTCTATCTATACCCATTCCCAGACCAGCTGTCGGTGGCATGCCGTATTCTAAAGCCTCAACAAAGTCCTCGTCAGCTCCCTGTGCTTCGTCGTCGCCTTTCTCCTGCAGTTTCTGCTGTTCTTTGAAACGTTCTGCCTGATCGATAGGATCATTGAGCTCGGAGAAAGCGTTACAAATTTCAGCGCCTTTGATAACCAGCTGGAAGCGCTCTACATAGCGCGGTCGGTCAGCGATTTTCTTTGCCAACGGTGAAAGCTCAATCGGATGGTTGATGATAAAGGTCGGTTGAATGATATTTTTGCGGATGCGTTTCTTATAGAGCTCATCAATGAGATGCCCTCTGCCCCATGTTTTATCAACTTTTAATTTTTCCTTCTGGGCGTAGGCGAGCAGATCAGCGTCACTGGCTTTGTCGAGATCTATATTCAGATGTTTGAGGATCATTTCACGGTAATCCCAGACAGGATATGGTCCGGTGAAATCAAGATCATCCTCTCCGTTTTTGACTTTGAGCGAACCGTTGTTGATCTTCGGGATTAGCTTTTGGAAAAACTCTTCCATGAATTTCATCAGGAAGCGATAATCCTTATAAGCCCAATAAAATTCAATCTGGGTAAATTCTGGATTGTGTTGCAGATCGATACCTTCGTTGCGGAAGCAGCGGGAAATCTCGTAGACTTTCTCGAAACCGCCAATGGTCAGACGCTTCAAATATAACTCCGGTGCCACGCGCAAGAATAAGCTCATGTCCAACGCGTTGTGATGTGTGATGAACGGCTTAGCTGACGCACCTCCGGCAACGGTCTGCAAAATAGGTGTATCAACTTCCATGAAGCCGGCGTCATCAAAATAACGTCGGATGAACGTAATAATAGCGCTGCGCAAATAAAAAATTTTCTTCACGTCAGGATTGACGAGTAAATCCAGATGACGTTTGCGGAATCGCGTCTCGACATCTTTCAGTCCGCTCCAGCTCTCCGGTATCGGTCGGACGGTTTTGGCTAGTGGAATGAAGGATTCAACTAAGATTGTTGGCTGACCTTTCTGTGTCTGAAAAGCTTTGCCGGTAATTTCTATAAAATCTCCAACGTCTAAGAGTTCTGACAAAATAGTGTAGTGGTCAGCTCCCAAGACGTCCTCTTTGAAATAGGCTTGAATCTTGCCAGTTTCATCTTCGAGATCCAAGAAGCAGGTCTTGCCATGCAGGCGCAACGCGCGGATCCGACCAGCAGTGATGACTTTGGTCTCTTTCTCAAGGTATGTGGCGAAGTTCTCTGACAACTCGGAGATTATCTGCTTTTTCTCCGTTCGGGCAGGATAGACTTCCAGACCTCGTTCCTGTAATTTTGCCAGCTTTTCTAGACGCAGCTGATGTTCGTCATTTAATGATGTTCTTGCCATATTTTTTGACTATAAGGTCTTTATTTTAGCTATAAATAGCAGTTTAAGCAACCCTCCTTGACAATATTCAATATATATGCTATTATACTCTATTACTGTCACAGATGGCTCTGTCACAACCTAGAGAGTAAAAGGGCTACAAAGTCCCGTCCATATAGATGAAAACGCGGTAAACGGCCAATTCTGGCCTTTGGATACCCTTAACGAAAGGAGCTACACATGTTTCGTCGTTTCCTCGTTTTGCTGGCGGTCCTCGTCTCCGTCTTCGGGTTCAACAACAACTCGTTCGCCGAGCCGAAGTTCACGGACGTCTCGACCAACGGCTGGGGCGATACCCAGTTCGGTCTCGGACTCGAACTCCGTCGTCCCGTCGCCCACACCCCGTGGACGATCACGGTGAACGGTCTCAAGTTCGACATCCCGCAGTCGAAGGTGTCCAACACCTTCTACTGGGTCGGTGCGGAACACCAGACCACGACCAGTCTGTGGCTCTCGCCGCAGTTGGGCATGGTGACCAACTGGAAGGATGCTGACAAGGACAGTCCGATCGTCGGCCTCTGGACCGGCTGGGAGTCGAACAACCTGGTGGACGGCAAGCAGGTCGTGATCGAGCTGACCACTGATACCGAGGGTATCTTCGGTGGCGGGCGGCACGATTTCTTTGGACACTACGAGGCCAACCTGAAGTTCAAGAACCTGAAGCTCGGTCCTCACTTCGAGCAGGTTAATGAGTATCAGCAGTATGGCTACCACGTGCAGCTGCGAGGTCAGCAGATGAAGGCCACGGCTGGCATTTACCTCGGCAGCGGAGGTGCGAACTTCCGTGCAGGGTTCAACTACACCTTGCCTCTCTAGAACAAACTACGCGCTGGCCGAAATGGTCAGGCGTATCAGCGGGCGGTTTCCTTCATTGGAGATCGCCCGCTTTCCTTTTACCAAGAACTAGGCTAGGGTAAAGCTAGTAAGACACGTTTTCTAGCACTATCAACCACAATCTGGAGGTTTGCCCATGAAACGCCTGTTTACTGCTCTTTTGATGCTCCTCTCTGTCTGCTGGTTCTCCTCGGAAGCTCAAGCTCTGGAATGGCCTGGTGTCGAGGGTTCGGTGGGCGCCCTGTACCGTGTCCCTGTCTATACCTCCTGGGGTCTCCAGATTACTGGCGACCTCCGGAGTATACCGTCCCACAGCCGCACGTATCAGTCTGTCAGTATTGGCCCTGGCTGGTACTGCGGTAACAAGTGGTACTATGTGACGGTTGGCGGCATCCGTAACTACTTTGCCGCTGGCAATGAGGCGCTGACCTGGGGACTGCAGAGCGGTATGTCGACCTCCAATGGCAATATCTGGTGCGAGGCTGACATGCACTTCGTACAAAGCAACGGGTTCAAGCGGCAGTTCATCGGGAACTACACCTTCGTCCGGCGCTTCGCTCCGTTGACGCTCACTGCTAACATCGAGCAGCGGAGTACCAACCGCATTCGTATCGGGCCGGGTATTGGCCTTGCTACCAGCGACGGTGTCTGGATACAGGCCAAGTGGTTTATCTGGCGCGACATCGACGTGGCGAACTATCCGCCGATGCACACCGTCAGCATTGAGGCGCGGTGGTACTTCCCGTGGCCGGGAGAAGACGCCAAGCGGCAGGCAGGGTACTCTCGGTACCTGAACATGCCTCCTCTGCCTCCGAAGTAGCTGAGGTGGCGACAAAAAAACAGCGGGCGGTTTCCTTCAGTGGAGACTGCCCGCTTTTCTTTATAGTTGAAAGTTGAAAGATTAAACTTGTAAGAAACAGCTGATATTGCCGCTCCTTACAACTTTCAACTTTAATCTTACAACTCTGTATGTGGATCCTGCTTACCCTGATACTTGCGTAAATATTTGATGAAACTTTTGATATGCTCTCTGCTGGATTTATTAAACAAGGAGCCAAAGATTCCATTATCAGCAGACGAGCGTTTGTGATAGTGCGTCAGTATGCTATCAGCCACGAACCAGACCTGATAGCCCTGCTCCCAGAAGCGACGGCACCAGTCGGTATCCTCCAGATAGAGGAAATATGATTCATCGAGTAATCCGACTTTGATCAGAGCTTCTTTGCGAATCATGAGCGCAGCACCGAAGAGCCAATCAACTTGTTTGTTACTCTGATGATCCCAGTCACGATAGAAGTAATGATCCAGCCACTTCTTGCCACCGGCAGTATCTTTCAAAAACGTCCTTCTATAGATCGGCAACAGCAGATTTGGCCAGCGAGAACACGATTCTTGAATTTCATTATTTGGATAGCTTAGCTTCGGTCCGGCGATGCCTGCTTGTGGATGGGTCTGCATGAAGTGCCATAGTTTTTCGAGATCTTCGGTGCGCAAAATTACGATGTCAGGATTGAGTATCAGGATATACTGGCCTTGCGCCCGTCTGATAGCCAGATTATTACCAGCGGCATAGCCGGCGTTGCTGGTATTCTGGATGAAGACTGTTTGCGGGAATTCTACAGCGATCATCTCCCCTATGCCGTCGTCAGATGCATTATCAACCACGATAACTTCATAGCTAAAATTCCAGCTCAAACTATACAAGCTTTTAAGCTGATGTTTGATGAGGTTTTTGGTTTTGTAGTTCAGGATGATGATTGAGAGATCCATAGGATAAGTAAAAAGTTAAAAGTCAAAGGTCAAAATTACAAATTAAAAGTTAAAAGCAAGCACGCATTGTTGTTATAGTTTTGAGTTTTGACTTTTTAATTTTGAGTTTTTATGAACCACTGCTCCATATCCTTAGCTTTGACGCAGATTAACTTCTTGATGTATTTACGTTTGTACACCATTTTCGGCCGTAGTGCAAGGTAACTCCACAAACCTCGTGGACTAGAGAAATCGAGCAATACTAAGTAGCCTGCTTTGGCAACTTCGTACCACCAAATGCTCCAGAGGTGCTTCAAGGTAATACTGGTGAAAGCATTTTTCTTAATCGTCATCAGATGGTTACGATAACTCAATAGATTGATGAGCTTCCGACCTTGCCGACGTTGCCAGCGGCTGTTTGTCTGTGAAATGGAACGATCATGATGCACGATGGCGCTCGTCAGGCAATAATTCTCCCAACCATTAAGGCGCAAGCGCCAAGCGAGATCAATATCTTCTTTGTAGAGAAAGAAGTCCTCATCAAAGTATTCAAATAGCTCTTTATTATTTCTTTTTGGTACCTTCGTCGCTTCGAGCGCTTGGCGGCGATAGATCGTGGCGGTACCTGATAAGCCAAAGACAGGACCTGATTCAACCTCGATCTCTTGTCCTTGATAACGGTCAGCGAAATGATACCTGTGATCGGCTATCAGTCCGGCTGAGTCGATAACAGTGGTCATGGTCTCATTAGCAAAATCCCAACGATACATCAGTCCAGCGATGGATCCAATCTCCTGATGCTCATCGAGGAATTCGATGAGGTGTTTCAAGTAGTTGGGGTCTAGGACCACGTCAGGATTCAACACGAGTACGTATTCACTGTCTGACCAGTTAATGATGGAGTTATGAGCTTTAGAAAAGCCGGCGTTATAACGCTGAGCTAATATTTTACCCTCAATCCCCTCTTCTTTAATTATTTTCAAGGTGTCATCACTGGAATTATTATCCCAGACAATAATTTCAAAATCCTTCCACGTCTGCGCACGCAAAGAAGCAGCTAAGTAAGGAATGTATTTAGCTGAGTTATAGGTTAGCAGACTAATGGTGAGACGTGGTTTTTTTGGATTCATAGTGTTGCAGACAAAGCATAGTCAATATAAGGAAAGAAAGTCCTAGTGGATGATTGAGATATGGTGTAATAGCGTGAGTGATAGCGATGAAGCCTGAGCCAACTGTCAGGGCTAGCAGTTGTACCGCACGATCGGGGTGGCGTTTACTTGCTCGCCAGCCTAGATAGAGACAATAACCTATTAAGGCTACCCAAGCAAGTAATCCCAAGAGACCGAACTTAAACCAAATATCTAGCCAACCAAGCTCAAAAGCATAGGTGCTATAACTGCCATCAGGATTGAGTAGACTGCGGATACGAGGATCATTGTTGGTATAGGTCAGAGTACTGCCTAGGCCAGAGCCGAGGAGCCAATTCTGTTGAATCCCGTGAATCATAACTGGTATCAGATTGGCCCGTGAGGAGGCAGCGGACTCACCAGAGGAAAAGCGATTAGCAAAAGCGCTCGCCAGCTCAGAGTCAACCGGCGGAATAAATAATGTGCCGGCTATAATCATCAGCGCCAGTAGTAGGCTAGAAAAGAATATCCCGAGACGTAATTTCTTCTGTGGTAGTTGGAATAGTTTTTTGAGATTAAGTATTTTGAAAATAACAAGGCTTACAAGGAGTGCTAGCCAGAAACTGCGTGACAGACTAATAAGCACAGCCGTCAGCATCAGAGCTATCAGGCTAACTTCTTTCCACGACCAGCGAATTTTCGGGCTACGAATGAGACTGACCATAGCCATGAGCCAGACAATAGCTGGGAAAAGTTGCGATTGAAAGAATACACGCCAATAGTTGGCTGTCACGAGCGTCAGCTCTCCGACCTTAGTATCTCGGACCCACAGATAGAGAAAAGTAATATTGGCCCAATCATAAAGATGGGTAAAGAGATGAAAGATTACTAAGGTTTTAGCGCTGATAATAACTGCGCTGGCTAAGAGGATAGAAGCTAATTTCTTCCAATTAATCTGTCCGACAAGCGGATACCAAATAATATAGTAGAGCCAGAAGCTGTAGCCATTACCATCAAAGAAAATAGTGCTTAGAGTATTATGATGCCAGATTCCTAGTACTGTGCTGGTCAACAAGAAGAATATCACTGCTAGATAGAGCCGAGACATCCATTGGTTCCAATCGATTTGTTTCAAGCTGTGATAGCTGTGTGGTAACCACCAGAGTATCGTCAGGCCAAAAATGACCATACGGATTGATAGGCTGAAGCTCCCCATCTCCCAATACCACGCTCTACCAAGTGAACCCCAAAAAACCTCGAGTACAGGTAAATAGACAAGCCACCGTCGATCGTGATAGTAGAGCCAACTGATGCCAATCAAAAGTATTACCAACACAGCCCAATTGAGCATGGGTAGTGCATAGCAGGCCAGCGATACAGTCTCAGCTATCATTAAGACCGCTAAGATATAGCCAAAGAATTTTTTATCGATTGATTGGTTAAACATCAGCGTTTGACGAGACTATAGAGCCAAGTTAAAAACATATTCATGGGCAAGAAGAATTGGATCATAGACAACTCCGATTCTGAGCGGTGCTTACGGAGATAGGCAATCAGACTTTGGTTAAAGATCTTTTGCTTGTCGAGTGTCAAACGCTGTCCGAAACTGGCACCACCGTGATGTGTGATCTGGCTAGTGGCGAGATAGATGATGTCGAGCCCCGCTTGCTTAGTTCGCAAACAGAGATCGACCTCCTCAAACCATAGAAAAAATTGTTCATCGAGAAAGCCAACTACCGTCGTTAGACTTCTCGGGAACATCAGAGCGGCGCCCATTAACTGATCAACCGACTGTGTCTGGGAATAATCAAAATCGCGGCGAAGATACGAGCGTAAGCTTGGTAGCCACGGCATGACATTTATTTGCTTCAATAAAACGAAGAGTTGATTTAGTCCAGTTGGATTGCCTCTAACGGAAGCTTGTGTGGTGCCGTCAGGATTGACAATATGCGGTCCAACAATGCCGACCTCGGAATGAGCCTGAAGATAATCGACCATCGGACGCAGGCTGCCGGTCGGCACCATTGTGTCTGGATTCAGTAGCAAGAAATAGTCACCCGTTGCCCGTCTCAACCCTAAATTGTTAGCTTTAGCGAAGCCAACATTACTTTCTTGCGGTAATAAGATAACCTGAGGGAATTCTGTCTGCACCATGGCAGCAGAGCCATCAGTGGAATTATTATCAACTACGATGATTTCTAGCTCAATCCCCTGCTCGTTGCTGCTGAGCGATTGTAGACATTCATGGAGGAGTTGTTTGACGTTCCAACTAACAATAATAATAGAAAGTTTCATATCCTAATCAATTTTTTTATCCACCAGTTCCAGCATGCGCTTCACCGTTTTGCTCCATGAGTAGTTCTCCATCAGCTCTTTCTTGGCGGTCGATTTCTCCTCGTCGCCCACATCCTTCAAGGCTAACTGTAGCTTATCATTGAAGTCTTCATAGGTGTCCGCAATATAGATATGATCTGGAAACATCTCCGCGCCGCTGTGAGCTGTTGCCACTACAGGTTTGCCACAAGCCAAATATTCGTACATTTTCATCGGGTTAGTCGAGGTGATGAAGTCGTCCTGCTTGTGAGGAATCAGAGCCACATCAAATTGTTGGATATATTGTGGTGATTCACTATATTCTTTATAACCAAGGATATGGACATTGGGCAGGAGCTGAAGATCACGGAAGTCCTCAGTGTACCAGACTGGACCACAGAGTACGAAAGACTTATCAGGATTTTTTTCTGCTAAGAATTTAACCAAAGGTAAGTCAACTCGTTTTTGGATAACTCCGATATAGCCAATAATCGGTCGTGGCAGATCAGATATGTCACGATTGATAAGACGACGTGATGTCTGATAATGTTTCAAATCTACTCCATTTGGTATCCAGTAAACATTATCCTGATTGTCAAAGATTTTTTGTAAATCTTCCGATACCGTGAATATTACTGGCGTATTTTTCTTAACGTACTCATATGAGCTGAGTAGTCGTTTTTTGAATTTTTCATATGAGCTATGTTGCGCCCAGTTATCAACCGCATCAAAGACTGACAATCGCGGACTAAGAATATGGATATATGGCATAATCGGTGGAAAAAAAGACCAAACAACAAATTCATTAAAACCAAAAGCTGTGAGCTGTTTTTTTAAACGTTGACAATACAGTGTGGGGTTCAGGAAGAATTCTGCACTAGAATACACATACAGTCTGTCTGATAGCTTTGTCACACGACCGAGCAGGTCACGTTTGATAACTTTGCCTCGTGTCAACAAATTAGTATTCTCTCGATAATCACGGACAGCCTTACCCAAGACTAATGGTGGTAGGTCAAAGTAGTTTCGTATTGCTCGGCGCCATGTCAACGGTGGGAAATCAACACAGAATATTTTATCAATCTCTGGATGCTTTTCTAATTCTTTGAAAATATGAAAATTACGGTTGCTAATACCGTTAGCCCACTCTGAATAGCTCGACATGTTAATCAGGACAAGATCTCTTTTTTTCATATTATGAAAGCAAATCGGCTAATATGGCCGCTTTTTGCTGCCAATTAGGAAGTTTCTGGAAGGTAGCAAAGGCAGCCGATCCAAGACGTTGGCGCTCCTTGGGGTCTAACAATTGACTGATAGCCGAGGCTACTGTCTCTGGTCTCGTTCCGTCCGTCAATAACGCCGACGTGGTATTGAAGATTTCTTCTACAGACGTACCTTGGCTGCCGATAATCGGTAGTTGGTAACTCGCAGCTTCAAGATAGACAATACCGTATCCCTCCACATCGTCACCTATATTTCTCGTGGGCATAATAAATATATCTGCCTGCTGATAGGCGCGCTGCAATTCCTCGTCAGAAATTTTTGTTTTGATCACCACATTATTTGTCAGTTTCCATTGCTGTATCAAATCACGCAAATTTTGTTCCTCCGGTCCGGCGCCAATGATAGTATAATGCAGATTTGGATTATTCAAAAGTTGTAGAGCCTGAATAACAATGTCGTGACCTTTTCTTTTGGTGAGTCGTCCTACAGTGATTAGATTGATTGAGCTATGCTGTCGCTCTTTAGCTGTTGCTTTTGTCGGAGCGCTGGTATGCAAATATGGAGTAATGATAGTGCAAGCCTCCTTAGCTATGTGTTTGTTGATTATCTCCGCCGTTGACTGACTGTTGACGATGACATGCTGCGCATCTTTTAGAATACGTATAGCTAGACGTTTATTTTTTTTCAAGGCTAAGCGGATATCCAACCCATGGAGGGAAATAATATATGGTATTTTTTGCCAGCGACATACGAGGTGTAATAATTGCCCAAGAGGAAAAATATTAGGCGTGACAACTAATTCAATTTTCTCCTTTCGTATCAACCGTGAGACAGTCCAGAGACCGAGCAGCCACCGTGGTCGAAGCCAGTTAGATGTAAGTTGTAAGTTGATAGTTGTAAGGGGTGCAGGGCTATTACTTTCAACTTTGAACTTTGAACTTACAACTGCCATGTCCGTGGCCACTACATAATTCTGCTCCGGCAAATGCGAAAACAAACCATAACAATAGTTGGCAACACCGCCATGAAAAGGATAATACTCATGAGTTAATAGTAATGTTCGTTTCATGATGGGCGTTTGTTAACACTACGGATAAAGCTCTGAATATCATCGGGTGCAATTAACCTAAGCGCCCACGCTCCTCCGAGGTACAGCAGCCCAGCTGGTAGCACGGTAACATACCAAGGAAAGAAATCATCGAGTACGATGATAAGCCCAGCCATAACTGCACACAGGACAATCGTTTTCAGCGTGGTAGCGGTTATCAATTTTTTATCAAAAGCTGTTAGTTTATTTACCGCCCAAAGGCTTAAGATAAAGACGATAATAGTCGCACCCGTTGAAGCCATAGCAGCTCCCGCTGGTCCGAATGGCTTGATCAGAAGAAGGTTTAAAACAATATCTAAGATACTACCGACAATAATTATTTTAGTGACAGTTGCAGGTTTATTACCGGCATTTAAGAGTGAGCCCAAAGGAAAATTCAGAAACAAAAAAGGTAAGCCAGCGATCAATATCTGTAGCGGAATGATAGCCGGATTATAAGCAGAGGTATAGACGCTCGGTATAACTACAGGCGCTAAAGCAATGATACCAGTCGTGATAGGCAGCGAAATGATTAATAAGTATTGAATTGATTTAGAAAACGTCACATAGAGTAAATCTTTATCATGTTGCCAATAATAGGAAAATGCTGGATAAAGAGCAGCGACAAAAGCTAAGGGGATGAATTGGAAGGCAAAGGTAACCTTATATGCTATGGAATAAAATCCGATAGCCGCATTATCTGATAGTATTTTTAGCAATATAGGATCAATGTAGGCATAGATACGCGTAATGATACTGGCCAAGGCAAATGGCAGGACGAGACTGTAGATCAGCCGTAAGGTGGCAGCGTCCCAGATGAGACGTATCTTGAAGTGTAGTTTGCCTCGAGCTACTGCGTAGGAATATATAACGTTAAAAAGGCTGGCAATGAGTAAGCTGATAATGACAATCTCAATTGGATAGTGCAGCTTAATCAAGATCAAGCCGACAACCATAGTAATGCTCTGATGGATCACTGTGGCCAGACTTTCAAAAGACAGATTTTGATAACCGCGAATCGCGGCATAGAACAGCAGTGTGAAACCATCAAGTACCATAGCTGCAGTAGCAACAATAATCAGACTGACTGTCCGGCTGTCGTGCACCATCAGAGGTGTGACAATAGCCATACAACCTAGGATGATGATTGAGGTCAGTATTTTTAGGGTCACTGACTGACTGAGTAATCTGTCTCCGCTCTCTTTATCTTTGGCTATCTCCCGAGTCAAAATAGCCGATAATCCTAAATCAGTTAGTACAGCAAAGATGAAGGTAAAACTGGTGGCAAAGAAGTAGCGTCCGGTGTCCTCGGGCTGAAGATAGCGAGCCAAATAGCTAAAGTAAACAAAAGAAATGACCTTCTGCAAGGTCAGAGCAATAATATACCAGACAGTATTTGAAGCGATCCGTCTAGGGGTGATTTGCATGTAGGCAGTATAGCAGACTAGACCAGTTTTTCCAGTGTTTTGGCAAGAGCGCTACTGTCTATGATTTTAGACACAAGAGTGCGGCCACCTCGCCTGTGCGAGGTGGCCGCTGAGATTAATGCCGCAGGTGTGTGAGCCAGGCAGCATCCAACAGGAACGGCAGGATGAGTAGGAAGGCAACAAGGTACATCCCAACCGTTGTGAAGCTTCGTATGAAGCCTTTAGGTATCCACTCGTAGTCGTGGAGACGCAGTGCCATGATCTGGCCGCCGTCAAGCGGAACCAGCGGAAGGCAGTTTGACGTCGCCAATAGCAACGACATTGTGCTCACGAAAATGAGGAGCAGATAAGGCTTCAACACGATACCACTTTGGACCATTGGTTTCATCGTGTCTGCATTTTCGAACAAACCGTGAAACATGTTCGGTCGGAGAGCTGCGAGGACGATCTGACCTATCAGCATCAGGAGGCCGATGATCGGAACGCCCCAGCGTGAGAAGAATCTCCGGTGAAGGCAGCTGAGCAGTAGCGTCAGACAGATGACGCCATGCCAGAATACGATGGAGTTGACCATCATGAGCTTGAGGATTCTTGGTTGTAGGCAGAGAGCTAGCACGAAGGTTACAACTGATAGGTAGATATTCCACCGGATTCCACCTGCAAAGGCATTGAGAAGCTCATCGAAGAACAGCTCATTGCCATCTCGCGCCGCTTGATGCGCGGTTGCTGAGAGTTGCTTTCTGTCCGGTTTGACGAAGGCGCCCACCATCAGCGGGTAGACTGACCAGGTTATTCCTCTCCACATGAAGGACAAGAGCGGAAAACCGATCGGTAAACCGAGTCCAACCTCCACAGTTCTGATTCCGATGCGCCGGAATTCGCGGAAGTGGCCATATTCGTGTACCACGGCACACACGAATATGACGAGGTAGATGAACAGCAGGGTGACTAGCATTGCTACTCCAAACCCAAGCCCGGGTTGTAAGGTACTGGTATAGTAACCGGTAACATACTGAAAAATATAAGTCAAATCAAATACCCCGCCACAGGCACCGCGATGTCATGCGGTTAGTGTGGCGGGGCGTGTGGCGCTGCCTAGTATTTTTGCAATGTGATGGAGCTTCCTCCATTTAGCTGTTGCCAAATGAGGAAACAAAGCGCGGCCAGTAGTACAATGAGGCACAGCAGACCAAGTGTCCAGAAGGGCCACGTGACCTCAAACAAATGGAGCGGATGACTCTTCTCCGGGTCGACTTCATAGCCGTCACATGTTTCCACGGGACGACACTCGCGTTTGATGATTACCACCGTGCCGACTGCTCCCACTCCGATGCCTGTGATCAGGAGCCAGAGCCACCAGAGATGTGGTAGTTTTGGCAAGTGGAAATTATGCTCCAGCATCCAGTTCAGCGGGTAGCTTATGATGTAAATTACACCAATCGCAAACAGCGCAGATATAACCATACGCAGCTCCTCCTTGTCTCGCTTTCCAAGTAAATAGAGAAAGAATAGACAAAGAGCGATCATGAACCCTGTAAGTGGCAAGGCCCACGGTGGACTGGATGAAAGGTCGGCAATATTCCACTCCATGGCGCTATTCCTCGCTGGTAGTAGGTTTAGGGTTTGATACAATGTGCTGATTGACTTTTACTATTTTTTTGTCCTTTCGTCAATCACTGCAGACTGTCGTTTCGACCGAAGTCAGGCCGAAGGCCTGACAAGTGGAGAAACCCTTATTATGCACTAACGAGGCACTAAATGTGTGTAATAAGGGTTTCTCGGCTAGGTTCGAAACGACAGCTTTTAGTTATCATCAATCACTACTTCCTCCCCTGAAAGTGCTAATTCAGCCAGGTCTAAAAATTTAGGATTGTACCGTTTAATTAACCACAACTTTTTCTTGCGATTCCAGCGCTTGATTTGCTTCTCGCGATCAATGGC
>CAYYYA010000019.1:0-14208 GCA_964475975.1 uncultured Gammaproteobacteria bacterium
GGATCAATCCAGTCAGAAAGAGCTGATTGTTTACTGACATAGCCAAGAATTGAGATTGTAGTACCTTTATGAATGCCGAAATGTAAATGTTTGCGCTCACCGTCAGTCTGACTACTATATCCTTTCCCTAGATTACCCAAATCCTGACCAACCTGCAGCGTAGTACCTACCTTGGCCGTGACAGAAGCAATATCCAGATGTCCATAGATGACTGTCACTGGTCGATTATTGTATATGCAGGACTGAACCACAACACCACCATAACCAGAAGCTGTTCGTCGTTGAAGAATCTTACCAGAGCACGCTGCTTTTACCGTGACAACTGTATCAACCTCGTTTGAAAACGTTTCAAAATCAATAGCCGTGTGATAACCAGAGAAACGCTCGGGCTGAACAGGAGAATCAGTTGGCAATACTTTGGTACCAAAAAATTTCTTGGTTACACGCTGTGATAGATTATCGAGCGGAGCCTGCCAATCTGAATCAGCTGACTCAGTCGTAGTAGTAGCATTATTTTGCTGCTTAATAGTTTTGTCATCAAGAATAGGATGCTCTTGTGTACACGCTGTTAGGGTTAACAATATTAACACTAAACCTAAAAATAATGTCTTCATACCTATAGGATACGGTCTGCTCAGTAGTATGTAAAGCGTTAAACGTGGTGCGACTAATTCCTATTGACAAATATATAATATTATGTAATAATCTTGTTTGTATCGATCTTTCCATAATCGCTTTTGCCCAAGGAGGTAGGCGCAATGATACTACATGTCTGTGTACGTATGGCAGGCAAAAGACATCGGTGTCTGCTTTGTGGCTACCGCATCAAGCCTGGTAAGTTCACTGGCCACAGAGGTATCGTTGGCGGACATTTTTACAAGTTCGTCAGATATTTCAACCGCATCAACGCGTTCTGCCAAGAACATGACGACCAGTCAATCCTGGAGTTCATGAAAACTCGGTTGAACGAGAAACATCGGCGACAGGTAGAACGAGCTGAGCGGAAACGAAAGAAACAACCTCACCCTCGACAGCCTCTGACCGAGGATGAGCTGATCAAGGTCATCGGCCTTCTGTATCAAGGAGAGTTTGACTACCTGAAGATCGCTAAGGCGCTGAAGAGACACCATAGCACAATCTCACGTCTGCTAGATCGTGCGGGTGTCAAACCGCTTACTACTCGCGATGGTCGTGCCAGGGAGGTTGATAATTTTCTGCATGTACTGGTTCTCTACGGTGTGCGGACAATTAATACCTCTCACGTTGGTCGTGCTCTAGGAGTCAATCAAACTACGGTGGCGCGACATCTGCCCAAGCTCGGGTTGAAGTCAGTCGGTCGCGGCAGGCAACCAAAGGCCCAGTTAGGAGGGGAACAATGAACACTGAGCTCCTCATGCGTCAGCTAGCTCTGGCAAGACTAGAGTGTGGCGACGAGCTGGAAGCACTGGGCCGTGTGGCCCATCTCTCACGCGAGACTATCGCTGATTTACGACAGCGCGGCATCACCTCCTGGTATCAGCTGCTTCACGTAAGTCACGCAGAGCTTCTGAACAGCAGGATGTGGCCCAGTAGCATCATGCATCTCGACGCCGTGTTGGAGAAGGTTGGTTGGTCCTTCGGAATGTCAGACGAAGAAATCTGTCGTCAACTCTGCTTGACCAGCTTACCGGCAGAAATCATCCTCAACAGCCCCTCGCCTTCACGGTGAGGGGCTTTCTACTTATCGCTTGCCAATAAACCACCAGCGATAACCTCCATATATCAATCCTATAATTACCAGTGCAATAAATGTATACCAACCCATCATTACTGTTGTTGGTTTTTTTGTTGTATTAGGGCCAACTGTATGAATGGTAGTTGTATTCGTCTCTACTGTTGTGGTAGCGCTCTGACGCTCTTCTTCCATCACACTGAGTGCGCGCAGTCGTAATTTACCAGATGACTTCTGTATCACACCTGCAATAGTAACAGTAGAACCTTTCACTGGTTTGCCGCCTGACCAGTCAGGTCCTAGATATACACTAAGCGTTGAGCTGTCATCAGTTAGGCTTAGCGACTGAGTAGCTACAGTATTTACCTGAGCACTAACGCTAACTATATGATTAATATCATCATCAGTAATATCTCCCAAAGATTCCACGGTAGGAGCGATGGTTTGCTGATGAGCAGCAATCACAATCTGATCTGGTGTACTAATCTTCAGTCGGCGGATATCTCCACTCAACGTCTCAACATAATTCTGAACAATAATTTGATCGCCTGATCGAAGCTCTGGAAAATTCCCTCGAGCATTATAGACTTCCACTAATTGTTCTTCTGGGGCATCAAGTGTTTGAATATAAAATTTTTGTTTATACCAGCTGTTTGGCTCAACAACCACAATGCCTTCCACTGAATGAGCAGGAACATATAGTTGGTCGGTGTCGCTCGCTGACTCCAACGAAGTACTGACACCCAACACTAATACTGCAGGCAATCCCATAGTTGGATTACTCTGCCAGCGCCACTCTTCACTATCAAAATCTTTCTCATACGATTGACCCTCTTTGCCGCCGGTATATTCGACACTATCGAGAAGGTTATTATCGGCATCAAGTAGACGCACACTATCCGTGTTGTTATTCAATGCTAATTTAGTCGCGGCCTTGGACCAGACTTGATACGTATGTGACGTAATCAGACTTCCAGACGGGAAATGGAATGGTTTGCTGCCTCCATCCTCATCATCTAGTTGCCACTGACTTATATCGACATCTGTATCACCAGTGTTATAGAGCTCGATCCATTCACCAGCGTCGCTGCCTGCTGGATTTGGTAAAAATTCAGACAGACGAACCGTATCAACGACTGGCGCTAACCTACTCGTGGTACTCGTGGCCTGCTGCGCCGTTAGTGTGTTTGTGGTTTTCTTAGTTGTCGCAGTAGCAGTCTCTTTATCATGAATGTCGAGACTGATAATGTGCTCACTGACTAATCCTTGTTGGTCGGTTGCTCGTAAACTAATCTTGAAGGTCCCAGGTGTTTTAAAGGTATGGCTGGTGCTTTTACGATTGCTGGTTGTACCATCTGTGAAATCCCAAGCAAAGGTCAAAGCGTCTCCTTCCGGATCGAAGCTACTGCTAGCGTCAAAAGCAATACTAGTACCAATAATATATGGTTCGCTGCTGAGGCTGTAGTTGACTACTGGTGGTTGATTAACTGGAACCATATTCTCAGCGCTCGGAGTCGGCTGACTACTCCATTGCCATTGGTCATCGATAAGAGCGTAGCTGCGACCCTCTGCTGCTGTCTCGGCATACTCCACTCGATCAAGCTCAGTTCCTTGGTCATCTTGTAAAATCACAGTGTCATGCTCATTATTCAGAGCTATGTGAGATATTGTTCTACTGAGAACAAGATAAGCAGTAGCATTAATACTGGTCGAAGCTGGAAACCGATAGACAGTACCGCTACTATCTTGAACAGTTATACCTTCCAAAGGCAAAAGCTGTTCACTGGTATTATGGAGCTCAATCCACTCGGCTTCTGTATCGCTACCAGCTGGGTTCGGGAGCAGCTCGGTCAAAATTAATTTACCTTGTACCTGTATGGGGTGTGGTGTCGGCAGCGGGTCAGGTGACAAATCTGGAAATGCTCCTGGGGTGCCAAGGTCAGCTGTCGACTCGTGCCAGTTCACCCGATCATTACCATCGGCCGCATCAACCTTTTCTAATGTTTTATTATTCCCACTACCACCCCAACTTGGATCAAAGGTTAGGGAGCTATCTCCAGTTGCTTGGCCATTATTATAGAGAGCGATCGTGCTACCGCTATTACCGATGCTGACCACCGAATCAAATAAGATACCGCTATATAAAGGATACTGGGTCAAAAATAAATCTGGTTTGTCTGCAATCACTGCTAGTGCGTGAGGTGCTAGTGTTGCAGTACCTTGCGTCACGTTCAGTATATGGCTGCTGCCATCAAAAAACTTCCACTGATCATCCAGTGCAATAGGATCATTACCCTGATTATAAATCTCTACCCACTCATGTCCGCTATCAGCGCCAGTCGGATCGTACATCACTTCAGTGAAAACAACTTGAGCGTGGACGATGTTAGTGAGTAGCGATAGAGCAAAGATTATAATATATAGTATTCTTTTCATAGTAATTATTTACCGGCTCGTAATACGTAATTCGTAATAAGGAAAGCCGCGGCTGTTCAATTACGAATTACGTATTACGATATACTCAATCTCAAGCAAGAACCAGAAGAACAGGGAAGAAACTTCTGGTCCAAGCTCAAAACAAAGTTTGTTATTCTAGGTCCTCGACTGCTGGTTCTTCTTTCGCTAGAGCTTCTACCGATTTTTCCATCTTGCTATCCTTATTGCGATGTCCAAGCATTATCAAATCTTCAGCAATAACTTCTGTGATGTAATGTTTCTTACCGTCCTTATCATCCCAATTTCGACTCTGGAGTCGACCCTCAATATATACCTTAGCTCCCTTCTTCAAATACTCAGACATAATGTCTGCGAGATGACCCCAAGCAACGACATTATGAAACTCTACTGATTTCTTCTGCTTTTTAGTTTTCAGATCACGCCAGATATAGTTAGTAGCAATAGCGGTCGTTGCTACATTCTGACCACTGGGGATTTTGCGTAATACTGGCTCTTTTACCAGATTACCGATGAGGGAGACTTTGTTGAGATCCATGTGTTTGTTGGTTAAAAATTTAATTAGGTTAAGATACGGAATCAAATCAACGAAACTACGTCATGGGCGTAATACGTAATTCGTAATAGAACATCATTTCATAGTAACCTCCTCTATAGATCTAATGAGACCATTTATTAATTGATTAACTCGTAGCGCTAGGTTATTTATATTTTCAAACTGCTCATTGGAGAGATAGCCTAAATCATGAGCTATAAGTAAGAACGATTGTATTTCTCGAGTAGAGCCACGTGCGTAGTAGTAGAACTTCTGCTTGTCTCTAAAGTAGAAACGTCCAAACCCTTCAGCAATGTTAGCGGTGACTGAACAACCTGCTCTACGAACTTGAGATGAAATTCCAAACCGCTCTTCTGCGGGGAAGGCTGTAGTCACCTTATAAAGCTTAAGGACTAGTTCATGTCCTACTTGCCAGGCCAAAAGGTCTGTGAAGTGTGTATACTGCTGATTATCCATAAACGTTACTTATTACATATTACGAATTACGCCCCTCCTTGACTCCCTCCTGTGAAATTCATACAATACAAAAGCAGGCTACCACCTTAGACGTGGATGTCCTCAAAATCGCTTTTCTCCAAGACTGTTCCGTAAGGGACAGTTTTGGTTTATACCGTATAGTACGGTAGTGTCTGGATGCTTTTCGGTTATCCAGAGCTTTGTTAGCCGTCTGCTATGCTGTCAGGCGACTGTTTTTTTGTAAACTTAGCGGAAATATTTTTTTATCACTGTTGATACGCCGTCTTTTAGGCTAATATTAGCTAAATTTGTACAAGTATTGTAACAAAAAAATTGATTAAATCAAAAAACTCGCCCAAAGGATGTTCCGATAAGCGAGCCTAGATATGGCGACAATGAATCATAGGTCATCGATCAAACCATAATGACGTAGGTTCTTTTCATGAGCGTCTTGGTGCTCTGACCAAAGATCATGAATCGTTGCCTCCATTTTTCTGCGCAATGGCGGTACCACAAGGCAACACCACGATGCAATTCGTGCGCATAGATGGATGAACATAAAATAAGAAAGAGCTTATAATCGCGCTGAAAAAATAAAATCTTAATCGGAGAAGTAATTAAGATCATTTTTGAGCGGACTGTTATGATAGCAAAGGAGCTGAAAGTTTCAAGGCTTAAACTGTTGATAAGTTGGTAGAACGCCGTAATTCGTAATGTGTAATGGAGAACCTATGTAGTGATGTTCATTACGTATTACGAATTACGCTTAACCGCTATTTCAATACGCCCATCTCAACCCCATCCATGATTTGCATATTATATGACTGCTGCAATCTCTGCATTGTTGATGTAGCTTCTCGTGGCGATATGCTGTGTGGCTGAGCGTAATCCTCTATCAAAACTGGTAATAATTCTACTTGAACAACCTTGTTATCGACGAAAGATAGACGAACACCCAGACCATTGCGCGTCTCATCAGAAAACATCTGATCGAAAATAAAGTTGCCCAAACTATAGAATATATATTTGTCTTTATATTTCTCAATGTTCTGCACGACGTGAGGATGATGACCAATGACAACATCAGCACCTTCATCAATTGCTGCGTGAGCAAAAGCAATCTGGCGCTTGTTGGCCTCCGGAGTGTACTCTGTTCCAGCATGCATAGAAACAATCACCACATCCGCTAATGATTTGGCTTTCACCATGGCTTGATGCAGATGCTCGAAATCAATCAAAGCTGTACCAGCATGATTGACACCAGCTCCGTAGCTCGGCGGCACAACGTCAGTATCGTTAAAAGCAATGAAGGCAAACTTCACACCGTTGCGCTCTATCACTGCTGGCTCTAAAGCGGCTGCCAAATCTTTCCCCGCACCAGCATGCGCAATACTCTGCTGATCAAGGTAGGTAATTGTGTCGAGCAAACCTTTTTCTCCGTAATTTGGGCTGTGATTATTCGCCAATGAGACAATATCAATACCCGATTGTTTCAACGCCACCTCAGATCCTGGATCGGCATGAAAGGTAAAAGAACCAGTAGGAACTGTTGGTCCGGCTGTAATGGGATTTTCTAAATTAGCAAAAGCAATATCTGCTGAAGAGAGTGTATCTGTCATTTTTAAAAAGGGATAGTCATTACCATAGAGACGCATCTTACCAGCCACATTACGCGACAACATTATGTCGCCGAAAGCTATCAGTGTGGTAGTAGCTGAAGTCGTTGGTTTAGGTTGGGTAGGTTCAATGAAAGGCAGCGTCTTAAGGGCGATAGGTTTAACCGAAAATGCCTTTTGCCAATCAGTCCGGTTCATATAAAACCAACCCCAGCCTGTTGTAGCGAGGGCAAGAGCAATTAAAGCGGTGATAGTTATAGTTCTTTGGGACATGTAGGTATCTTACCTTGAATCTACTAAAATTAAAAAGAGCCTTACTATAAAGCCCATTTTATAAATTGGTGCCGCCGGTCGGAATCGAACCGACATGACCTTGCGATCGAGGGATTTTAAGTCCCTTGTGTCTACCAATTTCACCACGGCGGCACGGAATAATTGTAAAGGTAATTCTGATTATTGCCTAGATACAAATAAAGCCTCCTACGAGGTTATATTGTATTAAGGACAAGGGTGGAGCGAGAAACGGGAGTCGAACCCGCGACCTTCTCCTTGGCAAGGAGACGTTCTACCACTGAACTACTCTCGCAGATATTACTATCTTGTGCACTCGGGATAGTACCATGTTGGGAAATAAAATCAAGGCTTTTGGGCCTTGGTCGGTTAAGACTCTATAATCCCTGAATATTGCTGATCTGCTGATCTTGCTCTCGCTGATAGTCATTCAGCTGAAAATAAACCACCACGCCGATGACGACGAAAACAAATAATATATTGAGCATGAGAACAAATCTGTTCATGGTTGGTTTAAAATTTTACACTGTCCGGTACTTCCACCACTTTATGGCGAGACTTATGACCTGCAATAAGTATAACAGATGAACGGGGGATTGAAAATTGTTTGGCTAAAAAAACAACTAGGGCTTTATTTGCAGCACCATCAACAGCTTTGGCCCGCAGCCGGATCTTGATCCGACCGTCTTTGACAGTCAAGGATTCTTCTTTAGAATTTGGTTGAACACTGACAGATAACTTCACTTATTTGCCTCTGAATTTTTTAAACAGCTTAATCGTCTCTGCATACTCTACTTTCTCCGCTGGTGTCTCGAGGATCATGTCCAGCTTCTTCAGCTTCGGATGTTGGATTAATAATTTAAACGTGTTCTCACCGAGAAGACCAAAACCAATATCATCATGACGATCTTTGTGTCCGTTGAATTCTATCTTGGAATCATTAGCGTGAAATAGTACCAATCGATCTAATCCAATCAGCGTATCAAATTTCTTCAGCCAACTATCAATGGTAGCTTTGGTACGAATATCATAGCCCGAAGCGAACCCATGCTGTGTATCCCAGCAGACTCCGATGACATTTTTCTTTTTCAGATTTTTCTCTACACCTTTGATAATAGCTGACAGCTCTTCCATCGTATCACCGATGACAGCTCCGGCACCGGCAGCGTTTTCCAAAAGAAATTTGGTCGTGCCTTTATAGCCGGTGAGAACTTTCGTAATACCTTCAATCGTTTTCTTGGTACCTTCTTTTTCACCGACGTCTTTGGAGCTACCCAGATGCGTCATTAGGCCTTTGACTCCGAGGACTGTGCCGCGTTCTAATTCGTCTCTGATGACAGCGACTGATCCGTAACGAATCTTATCGTTCGTGGAAGCAAAGTTTATGTAATATGGTGCGTGAATATAAGTAGCCTGAATACTGTGCTTCTTCAGCTCAACCTGCCAGTTGGCAATAATTTCTTTGGTCAGCTTGGGAGCTGGACCGCCACGGGGAGAGCGAGAGAAGAATTGAAAAACTTCTGCCCCTTCGGCAGCAGCTCGTTCTGGTGCTTGGTCTACTCCGCCCGCAGCGGAGGCGTGGAATCCAAAATACATAGAGGTATTGTAGCACACTGAGCTGGTAATTCTATGTTATACTACCAATATTCACCGTACCCTTACCCATAGGAGGATCAATGCCGCAGTCAAAAATGAGGCTGGCGCGTGGTTTGCTCCATATGGAAAACTTCGTCAAAAATCAAATGCGAGGACTGCCCGATCCACCGCTCGATCGTGATGTTTGTCTTTTGCCCACAGTTTTACCGCCAAAAGACGATCACGATGAGACGATTGCTCTCAGCATAAAAGAGGTCTCCGTGCCTTCTGCCCGAGCGACGTACATCGTTGTCCTGCATGGTATCTCACGACAATTGAACGAATTCAGTGATCCGGTCTAGCCGGAAAAACCAGCCCCGCCACGTCAGACGTGGCGGGGCAAATCATTTGACTTTGTAATTGTATTTGTTAAGCTGTCACTCTTTAGCTCTGTCTTCTATCCACTATAGTTTGGAGGCGCCACCATGTCTGATACTGGCAAGGAAGTGTATCGGCTACACATGGAGTATCTCGTGGCTCTTGCTCAGACAATGATCAAACGACACGAGCCAGCAGGCAGCGATGCGACAGTAGCCTATGTACCTACTGTTGGCTTCGGTGATGAAGAAACAACCACGCTGACCTTTGGCCTTCTGAAAATCGATGTTGATTCTGCCTTGGCCTTCTACGGTCAGCTGCGCGACTCTGCCAGAAGAGAGCTCGCCAGCCCGAAAAAAAGATAGCGTATCACAAAACCCCGCAGCGGAGATACCGCTGCGGGGCTGATTATATATTCTTAATTCTTATTTGCTCTCTTTCCCAACCTGCTCGCCGATCCAATCCATCACCTTACCATTAATCAAGGTATTCTCCACATAGTGACGATAGTCATGTGAAGCCAAGACTTCTTCGGCTTGTTTGTTGCCGGCGTACTGAACCTTCTGCTTCGCTAGCTCTTCATCGATAGCTTCAGGCGTGACAGTGACTTTTTGATCCTTGGCAATCTGGCGCAAGAGCAGAGCAGCTTTGACGCGTTTCTCTGCCTGCGGGATGAAGTCAGTAACCAGCTGTTCTTCGGTCTTCTTCATGTTCGACAGATAATCTTCCCACTTCATCTGACGGGATGAAACATTGTGTCGCAACTCTTCCAACATTTTGCCGGTTTCGTTTTTTACTAATAATTCCGGCAGCTCGGAGAAGGTGCTGGCCTCAATAATTTTTTCTATCGTGGCTGTTTCCCATTCACGCTCGGCTTCTGTCTGTTTATCCTCCTGCATACCAGCGCGCAGTTCTGCCCGCCACTCAGCCAATGGTTTGCCCGAAAGCTCCTGTGCCCATTCATCGTTAATCTCTGCTAGCTTACGCTCCATCACCTGTTTCAAAGTAACTTTGAAATGTGCTAGCTTGCCGGCCAGATTTGCTTGGAAATATTCCTTCGGGAAGCTGAGATCAAATTCCTTGGTTTCTCCGGCCTTCATACCGATCAGCTGCTCTTCCATACCGGGGATCATAGCGCCCGAGCCGATGGTGATCGGATAATTATCTGCTTTGCCGCCTTCGATCACGACATTATCAACCATGACTTCGAAGTCGACCGTAACTTTATCTTTATCAGCAGCTGCACGTTCAACTGCTGTTTCAGTAGCGCGCCAAGAAGCAAAATCATTCAACACTTTGTCCAGATCTTCTTCTTTGACTTCAGCTACAACTTTTTGTTGTTTAATCTTGGAAATATCACCAATAGTAACAGTCGGCATCAGAGTAGCCGTGGCTTTGTAGATCACGGGATTACCCGGTGCTAATTTCTCTACCTGAATATCTGGCTGACCAACGGTAGCAACGTTCTCTTGTTCTAAAGCTTTCCAATAAGTACCTGAGACAATGGTTTGTAAAGCTTCTTGATATAATGCTCCTTCACCAAAGGCTTGTTTCACACGGTCATAGGGAGCCTTACCAGGACGGAAGCCGGGGATACTGATGCGCTGTGATACATTCTGCGCTGCTTTCAGCAAAAATGGCTGCGTCTCTTCTACTGACAACTCTATGGTCAGCTCAACTTTGCTCTGTGGGAGATCTTTTTTGGTTATCTGCATAAAAATAAATGTAGGCAGTAGGACGGTGACTGATAGGAGAAATCCTACTACCCACCAGACCTACGTGCCTACGTATAACTATTTAATTGAACCGATCAGTATGGCTACCAGCAACAATGCTACCACATTGAGAATCTTAATCATCGGATTGATAGCAGGCCCAGCAGTATCTTTGTACGGATCACCGACCGTATCACCAGTGACAGCTGCTTTGTGAGCATCAGAACCCTTACCGCCAAAGTTGCCTTTCTCGATATATTTCTTGGCATTGTCCCAAGCACCACCACCAGAGGTCATAGAGATAGCTAGGAAGAGACCGGTGATAATACTACCGATCAATAAGCCACCAAGAACCTGGATAGCCGATGTGCCGCGGAAAATAACTGCGACAATAATTGGAGCTAATACCGGAATCAAAGCTGGCACAATCATCTGACGTAGAGCTGCCATAGTGACGATATCAACGGTCAGAGAATAATCAGGTTTGGAAGTGCCTTCCATAATACCAGGATTGTTTTTGAACTGGTCGCGAACACTCTGTACTACAGCGCCGGCAGTTTTACCGACTGCTTCCATTGCCAGAGCAGAGAACCAGAATGGTAAGAGACCACCGATGAATAATCCGGCTAAGACCAAAGGATTCGACAAAGAGAAATTAATGGCTTCAGCGATGCCTTTTAGAGCCATAGCATCACTCACTTCTTTGGTATAAGCGTAGAACAGCACCAAGGCAGCCAGTCCGGCAGAAGCGATAGCGTAGCCTTTGGTTACTGCTTTGGTAGTGTTACCAACAGCATCAAGCGGATCGATAATTTCATCACGAATCTTAGCGTCCAAACCAGCCATCTCTGCGATGCCACCAGCATTGTCAGCAATAGGACCATAAGCATCAATAGTCACGATCATACCAGCCAGAGACAACATGGCCATAGCAGCAACTGCCACACCGTAAAATCCGGCGAGATAGTAGCTAGCCAAGATACCAGCAACAATAACTAACACCGGCCAGATGGTAGAGCGCATTGATAGTGCTAAACCTGCAATGACATTAGTACCGTGTCCGGTGACAGAGGCTTTAGCAACATTTTGTACTGGCTTATAAGCAGTCGAAGTATAATATTCCGTGATAATAACCATCAGAGCAGTGACCGCTAGACCAATCAAAGCAGAGAGATAAATATCGCGAGCACTATAGGTACCAAGATCACTCATCATACTCATGGTCAGAGGATAGAGAACGATAGCAGATAGCACGCCAGAAACAATCAAACCTTTATAGAGAGCTCCCATGATATTGATACCCTTACCTAAGCGGATGAAGAATAAACCAATGATTGAGGTGATAACTGAGACAGCACCGATCATCAGTGGGTAGAGTACAGCTTCAGATTTATCAGCTAACACCAGTGTGGCAACCAACATAGTAATAACAGAAGTTACCGCATACGTTTCAAATAAATCAGCGGCCATACCTGCACAGTCACCAACGTTATCACCGACATTATCAGCGATAGTAGCTGGGTTACGTGGATCATCTTCAGGAATTCCTGCTTCTACCTTACCAACTAAGTCAGCGCCAACATCAGCAGCTTTGGTAAAAATACCACCACCGAGACGAGCAAAGACCGAAATCAAACTACTACCGAAAGTTAGACCGACTAATTCTTTAACAGAGAAACCTAATGCATACATTCCTGCCACACCGAGTAATGCTAGACCAACAACGAGGAAACCAGTAACTGCACCACCGAAAACAGCTGTCTGTAACGCAGGGAATAATCCTTTGTCAGCAGCGGCAGCGGTACGTACGTTGGCTCGGACAGAGACGTTCATACCGATGATACCAGCAGCAGCAGACAGTACTGCTCCAACCAAGAAGCTAAGAGCGGTCTTCCAACCAAGACTTGGTACGAAACCAATAATCAAAAAAAGAGGAACAGCAATCATTGCTACTGTTTTGTACTGACGAGTCAGATAGGCCTTGGCGCCTTGTTGAATAGCGCTGGCAATCTCACGCATCTTATCGGTACCAGTAGACTGAGCGAGAATCTTGCGGGCTAGAAGTAAGCCGGCAACGATAGCGGCTGCAGCCGCCAAGAGTGGAAAGAGAGTATTTGAGAACATAGGTGTTGATTAAGAATTTAGAATTAAGATTTTATGAAGCTGATTCATCAGTTGTCTCTGTCTCTGATGTAACCTCGGCTACTGGCTCAACATTATCTGTCGCCTCTTCAGACTTCGCCTCTGCTGACTCAGGCTCAAGCACCGGCGCACCATCTGGAGCCAAGATATCAATCTTCCAACCACTGAGCTTAGAGGCTAGACGTACGTTCTGACCTGAACGTCCGATAGCCAGCGACAGCTGATCTTCGGCCACTTTGACCAGAGCGACTTTTTCTTCTGGTTGCAGAGTGACTGAGATCACTTTGGCTGGTGACAGAGCTTGGGTAATGAACTTCTCGCTGTCGTCACTCCATTCAATAATATCAATCTTCTCTCCGCCGAGCTCTGCGATGACAGTCTGGACACGGGTACCACGCTGACCAACGCAGGAACCAACTGGATCAATATTTTCATCATCAGTGGTCACGGCAATCTTGGAACGAGAACCAGCTTCACGAGCTACTTCTTTAATAACTACAGAACCAGCGCTAACTTCCGGCACTTCTTGCGCAAATAATTCTTTGACCAAATCTTTGTGCGCGCGTGAGACAATAATCTCTGGACCCTTAGCCTTCATTTCAACAGCTACAATATAGAAGCGGTAACGCGCACCGGCGTCATACCGTTCATTACGGATCTGCTCTTCTGGTGGCATGACAGCTACTGCCTGACCAAGATCAACCATAACACTGCGAGCATCAAATCGTTGCACGGTACCATTTACAACCGTACCAACTTTATCTTGATAGTTAGCAAAAATATTCTCTCGTTCTGCTTCGCGTAAGCGTTGAATGATAACCTGCTTAGCTGTCTGCGCTGCCATACGACCGTATTCAGCTGGCACCGGTAGTTCGGTCACAATCTCTTCGCCGACTTTCATTTTCGGGTGATCTTTTTTACTTTCTGAAATCATGATTTCAGTTTTTGGGTTGAACCGTTTGATTTCATCTTCTTCTGCGATCACTTCGCCGGCTTCACGCTTCTGGCGTTGCTCTTCCCAAGCTGCATCTTGCGCCTCAATATCAACGTCTTCCACAATTGTTTTGACATCATAAACTTTAGCGCCGCCTGTTTTGGTATCGAATGACACGCGAATATTTTGATTCTTCTCCGCGAAGTCCTTACGATAAGCAGCTGCCATAGCAGCTTCAATTGTTTCCACCACAGACTCCATGGAGAGACCTTTCTCCTCACAGATGACTTTGATGGCGTTTAAAATTTCGTTCGACATGATTTTTTTTATAAATAAAAGGCATAGTTATACACTAAGCCTGTGTCTATAGACTAGGACAA
>CAYYYA010000020.1:0-6656 GCA_964475975.1 uncultured Gammaproteobacteria bacterium
TACCTTTCGTTTACTCCCAGGACAAGACCTGAAACAGGAAATAGAAAAACACGTTCAGGAACATAAAATAACAGCTGGCTGCTTAGGCTCCATTGTTGGCGGCCTAGAGGTCGCCGTATTACGTATGGCCGGCTCTACTCCTGATAATCAAACTGTCAAAACTTTTGCAGGTCCCTTTGAAATCGTAGCAGGCACCGGCACACTCTCCTTGGATAAATGTCATATCCACCTATCGCTATCGGATAGGGAAGGGCAAGTAATTGGCGGTCATCTCAAACAGGGGTGCATAATAGCTTTCACTGCCGAGATTACCTTGCTCATATTTGATGATGTTGTTTTTCGACGAAAACCAGACAGTGTAACTGGATTTGATGAGCTAATGATTTCATAATAATCTATAATTATGTCTTGGTTCTTTATTGCTACGTTAGCCCCAATGCTTTGGGCCGCCTCTAATTTTATTGATAAATACTTAATTAGCCGCTATCTCAAAGGTCAAAGTGTTGGCTCTCTGATGCTATTTTCTTCGCTTATCGGTACAGCTCTCCTGCCAATAATCTGGATTATTCAGCCAGACGTCATACATATTGAATCCCTGAGTGCGCTGGAAATTATAGTTGGCAGTTGGTTTTATCTGGCGGCTTTACTACCGTATCTCTATGCTATTAGCAAAGAGGATGTCTCGGTCGTGGTAGCTGTTTTCCAAATTATTCCAGTTATTGGCTTTATTTTTGGGACATTCTTTTTACACGAATCATTAGCCACAGTACAAATTATCGGTTCAATCTTAATTATCCTCGGAGCTCTCTATATTAATTATAATCGTGATCGCAACTTATTAAAGGTTCGTGCTCCTATTTTCTTGGCGATGCTTCTATCGGCGACTTTGTTTGCTTCAAGCTTTTTTATATTTAAGGTTGTTGCTCTGAAAACGACTTTCCTAACAACTAGCTTTTGGCAATATTTAGGGTTTACTATATTCGCTGCGGTCATATTTCTATTTGTTCCGCGCTACCGTAAGCAATTTGTCAAAGTTTTAAGAACAAATAGGGCTGATATTCTGAAGGTCAATATAATTAACGAAATAATAAATATTGCCGGCACAATCTCCTTCAATTTTGCCAGTCTCTTAGCCCCATTAGCCCTCGTCGCTGTAATTATTGGTCTACAACCTGCTTTCTCGCTTATATATGGATTATTGCTGACGCTATTTTTCCCACACTTGATTAAGGAAAACATTGAAAAACATGTTTTGACCCAAAAGATTATAGCAATATCCATAATCTTCATCGGTACTGTACTGATAAACCTCTAACGGCTAGCCCTTGTCTTTTTCTCCTCATTTGCTACTATTCGCTCTGTTATGTCTAAGTACTATCATCAATCATCAAGCAGAGGTCCTAAGACCACAACCAGAACCCAAATCTGGTCAATCTTCGCCGGTATTATCATACTGACGCTTTTTTTCTTAGCTGTCAGCCTTGATATTCCCAAAAATTGGCCGGGCAGTAGCTGGATTAACAAATTTTATCCACACCTAGGCTTAGACCTTCAAGGTGGTACACACCTTGTATATGAGGCCGACACCAGCAATCTCACAGATAGTGAGAAAGCGAGTGCTGTTGACGGTGTTCGAGAAGTAATAGAGCGCCGAGTTAATGCCTACGGTGTCACAGAACCATTAGTCCAAACCACGCATCAAGGATCCAGCTATCGCGTTATTGTTGAGCTGGCTGGTGTGACTAATGTCAACGATGCTATCAAATTAATTGGTCAGACACCTCTTCTGGAGTTCAAAGAGATTGACCCAACAGCCATACCGACTGACAATGCTAGCTCGACAAAAGCTATTGATACCTATAATGCAGGGCAAAAGAAGAAAGCTGAAGATACTTTGAAAAAAATTAAGGCAGGTGGCGATTTTGCTGCCTTAGCTAAAGAGCTGTCAGACGATCCTGGTAGCAAAGCCAATGGGGGAGATTTAGGTTTCGTGACTAAAGGAAACTTCGTACCAGAATTCGATGCTGTTATCTTTGATACTCTGAAAGATGGTCAGCTCGACCAGCAGGTAGTAACAACTCCTTTTGGTTATCACATCATCAAGCGTGTGGCTAGCCGTAACAATGACAAAGGCGAACTAGAAGTACAGGCAAGTCATATTTTGTTCCAGACCAAGACTATTGATAAAAACAACCAAGTTAACTGGAAGTCTACTGGGTTGACTGGCAAACAATTAAAGAAAGCTCAAGTCACTTTTGCCGGACAAACCAATGAACCACAAGTTAATCTGATTTTTGATGCTGATGGAACCAAGCTTTTTGCCGATATTACTAAAGCGAATGTTGGTAAGCAGGTGGCTATCTTCTTGGATGGTCAGATTATCAGCGCTCCGACAGTGCAAACCGAGATTACCGGAGGTACGGCTGTTATTACTGGTAACTTCAGTTTAAGCGAGTCAAAATTATTAGCCCAACGCCTCAACGCAGGCGCCTTACCAGTAGCTATCAATCTGTTGAGTCAGCAGACTATCGGACCAACCTTAGGTAAAGTTTCGCTCGAGCGTAGCTTATTAGCTGGTTTGATTGGTTTGATCCTCGTGGCACTCTTCATGCTGATTTACTACCGTGTACTCGGATTGATCGCTGTCATAGCTCTATGTTTCTACACCATCATCAACTACGGCCTGTTTATCATGATTCCAGTCACATTGACCACTGCTGGTATTGCTGGATTTATCTTATCTATTGGTATGGCCGTGGATGCCAATGTCTTGATTTTTGAACGTACCAAGGAAGAATTACGTGCAGGTGAACACCTAGACAGTGCTATTGAGAAAGGCTTTAGTCGCGCTTGGCTCTCTATCCGTGATTCAAACATTTCTAGTTTGATCACTACTGCTATTCTTTTCTGGTTCGGCTCATCTATCATCAAGGGATTTGCTCTGACTCTGGGCCTCGGTATTTTGGTCAGTATGTTTACCTCAATCTTTGTCAGTCGTAATCTCATCCAACTGATAGCACCAGGAGCTTGGCTCGGCGACAAGTTGGCTTTATTCGGTGTTAAGCAACCAAAAAAATAGTATGTTTGATATCATTGGCAAGTACAAACTGTGGTTCTCCTTATCAATACTGTCTATTGTTTTGGGAATGGCCGCTATCGGTATTTGGGGTTTGAAATTCAGCCTCGATTTTACCGGTGGTAGTTTGATGGAATTACGCTTCAATAATGGCAGACCAACCACAGAAGAAATCAGCACTATTTTGAAAGCTAACGGTCTAGAACAGTCTCAAATCCAACCCAGCGGCGAGCAGGACTACTTGATTCGTAGCGAAAGCATCGATGAAGCCAAACATCAAGCGCTATTGAAGGCGGTCAAAGATGGAACCAAAAAAGACATCACTGAGTTAAGCTTCGAATCAATAGGACCAACTATCGGTAAGGAGCTCCAAACGAAATCTATCTGGTCTATTCTGATCGTTATTTTGGCCATCATTAGTTATATCGCTTTTGCCTTCCGTCATGTCTCTAAGCCTGTAGCCTCATGGAAGTATGGAGCTTCGGCTATTATCGCACTTGTTCATGATTTGCTAACGGCAATAGGAATCTACGCTATTGCTGCTCACTTCATGGGCTGGGAGGTTGATGGTCTCTTTATCACTGCTTTACTTACTATCCTTGGTTTTTCAGTGCATGATACTATCGTAACCTTTGACCGTACGAGAGAATTATTGCGTCGAAGTAACCCTGCAGAATTCGCCTCTACGGTGAATGAAGCTATCAATCAGACCATTGTGCGCTCACTTAATACCTCAATCACGGCTTTATTGACCTTAACGGCTATTTATCTCTTCGGTGGGGAGAGTACGAGACACTTTATCTTCACCCTCTTAGTAGGAATTACTGTAGGAACATATTCATCTATATTTGTCGCATCGCCTATTCTCGTCCTCTGGAACAAAATGGATAAAAAGGCTTAAAAAGCTCTAAAATAAGGCTTTTTTGAAGAACGTCGGGAATATCCTTGACGTTTTTTCTATATTATGCTATATTCTGGCTAACACATATTATGTCAGACTCAATTCTTGACCAAGTAATCAACTCTAAGCAAAAGGCTGCAATCTTCGATTTCGACCCTAGTGATATCGTTGGCAAGCTGTTTTCTGCTTTAAGCGATCGCGAAAAGGAGATTATCTGCCGTCGTCATGGTCTTTGTGATCAGCCAAAAGCTACCTTAGAGGAAATTGGTAAACAACATAAAGTAACTCGAGAGCGAGTACGTCAGGTAGAGAATAGCTCCTTGAAGAAAATCAAGGAAAGTTTTGATAAAGAAATTCTTCACGCCGTAGAAAACTTAGCCAATGCAGTATTAGCTGAGTACGGTGGTGTTATGACTGAAGAGCGCTTGATTACCCAGCTATTACAAGCACCGGGAGATACTGAGGCAAATCGTGCCGCTGTGCGTTTCTTATTAAACCAATTATTGAACGAGAAATTCCAAGGTATCAAGGAAACTGATGAACACAACAAGGTTTGGGCTTCAATGGAAGCATCATGGGAGCACTTCTTAGCAAACGTCCGTAAGATTAACGAACTTGTTGCTAGTCACAGTGAACCATTGCCATTATCTGAGCTGATTGAGAAGGTGAATGCAGCTACTGAAATCTTCTGGACAGACCTAAATGAAGAGCTGATGACTAACATTTTAGACGTCAGTAAGAAAGTTAATAGCAATATTTACAACGAGTGGGGAGTCAGTGATTGGTCTACGATCAAGCCAAAACGCATGAACGACAAGATTTACATGGTTTTGAAGAAAGCAGAGAAACCAATGCATTTCTCAGATATTGCCAAAGCTATCAACGAGGCCAAATTTGATAACCGCATTGCCTACCCAGCAACCATTCATAATGAGCTTATTTTAGACAATAAGTTTGTTTTGGTTGGTCGTGGCATCTACGCTCTGACTGAATGGGGCTATAAACCAGGTGTTGTGACTGAGGTTATTGAAGAGGTTATGCGTGAAGCCGGTAAGCCAATGAGCAAGGATCAGATTATCGCTAATGTACTCAAGAAGCGCATTGTTAAGAAAAGTACGATTGTACTAGCCTTGATGAACAAAGATAAATTCGTCAAGAATCCTGATAAAACCTACAAACTGAAAGAAGCCTAAAGATATTGTGGCGAAGAGCCCACATTCTTGATATACTATAAGCAGCGTAAGCTGTTTTATTTAATTTACTCATGCAGATTTCCTTCCATCCCGAGGCTATTACAATCTTCATTGACCAGTTTTTTACTGCTATTGAGGGTCATGGAGCGTTTTATATTTCCTGGTATCTATTCACCCACGGATTATGGATTTTGTTCATTTACCCGTTCATGTACTTGGCCAAGGTTATGTGGCTTAGTTGGCGACAAGGAATCTATCTCAGTAGTGTCAGCTACAGCTATTTATCCGTCGATATTCCAGCTGATAATGAGCAAATGCCTAAGGCAGTAGAGCAAATATTCGCTACCATAGCTGGAGCTCACTCCCAATTTACCAAAGGAGAAGAGTGGTGGGAGGGTAAAGTCCAGCTCGCCTTCTCATTTGAGCTTGTTAGTATCGATGGCTATCTGCAGTATATCATCCGCACTCCTACCAGCTGGAGAGACTTAGTGCGCTCTGCTATCTTCGCACAATATCCTCAGGCAGAGATTACCGATGTCGAGGATTATACTCAGGGCGTACCGCGTAAATGGCCAGATGAAAAATACAATGTCTGGGGTGCTGAGCTGATTCTATCAAAAAACCAATTTTATCCTATCAAAACCTATCCTGAATTCGAAGAAAAATTGATGGGTGAATTCAAAGACCCGATGGCCGCTGTCCTTGAGACTATGAGTAATATTCGTAGAGGTGAGCAAGTCTGGCTACAGTTTATTGTCAAACCTATGGGATTTGATTGGGTCGGTGACGCTAAGAAATTCATCGATAAACTAGCAGGCAAGAAGGCTCCAGCAGCCAAAGCAGGACCATTAGCAGGTGTGCTAACTTTTTTTGGTGATTGGGTGACGTACAATAATTCCATCACAACCGCCGTCAAACCAGAGGAAAAGAAAAAGGATGAGCCTGTGAGCAAAATGCTCTATCTGACACCAGGAGAGCGAGAAGCTCTCGAAGCAGTAGAAAAGAAAGCCAGCAAGATAGGCTTCCTGTGCAAAATCCGGTTAGTCTATGTAGCTGAGAAAGAAGTATTTACAACCTCCCGTATTTCTTCTGTCTTTGGTTCTATCAAGCAGTTCAACAGTAATCATCTCAATGGTTTGAAGCCCGATGGCAAAACAAAAACAGCCGCCTACTATGGTTGGGGCCTAGCTAAGCGAAAAAAGAACCGAAAGATTACTAACATCATAAATAATTATATTAGCCGTACGATGTGGGGAGGTAGTCCTGAGTTTATTTTAAATATTGAAGAGCTGGCCACGCTCTATCATTTCCCAATCATTACGGTCAAAGCTCCTCAAATGCCAAAACTGGAGATGAAAAAATCAGAGCCACCTTCATACTTACCTTTGGGCGAGGATATTACTGAAGGCTCTCAGAATAATTTCCGTGACGAGCTGGATAAGCTTAATATGGCTAATGATTACTACGCGCAGAAATATAGTCGTAC
>CAYYYA010000020.1:6756-13137 GCA_964475975.1 uncultured Gammaproteobacteria bacterium
TTTGTGCCACCAGCTCGTATCAATGATGTAGTCTACTTCAATCCAGCAGATATGGAGTACCCTATTGCCTTCAACGTCTTGGAAAAGGTACCAGATGAACAGCGCCATTTGATGGTTTCTGGTTTGATTGGTGTCTTTAAGAAAATTTGGGCCGACTCTTGGGGACCTCGTTTGGAATACGTACTGCATCATACTATCCAAGCCTTAGTAGAATATCCGAATTCAACCTTACTCGGTATCATGCGTATGCTAGTGGACAAAACCTACCGTAATAAGGTCGTGGATAAGCTGACCGATCCGGTGGTCAAATCATTCTGGGTTGATGAGTATGCGAAATATCCCGACACCTTGAAGGCTGAAGCTATTGCTCCGATTCAAAACAAAGTCGGACGCTTCTTGAGTTCAGCATTGATGCGTAATATCGTGGGCCAAGTAGAATCAGCTATCAATATGAGAGAAATCATGGATAGCGGTAAAATTCTCCTGATTAATCTCTCAAAAGGTAGAGTAGGTGAAGATAATTCTGCTTTGCTCGGCGCCCTGCTAATTACCAAAATTCAATTAGCAGCTATGAGCCGCGTGGATATTCCTGAGGAAGAGCGTCGCGACTTCTACCTCTATGTAGACGAGTTCCAAAACTTTGCTACAGAAAGTTTTGCCAATATTTTATCGGAGGCACGCAAATATCGATTGAATCTTATCGTGGCCCATCAATATATTGCTCAATTGTCTGACGGTACAAATACAACCGTGCGCGACGCAGTATTCGGTAACGTCGGTACAATTGTAGCTTGCCGTGTCGGTGCAGCTGATGCGGAATTCCTTGAGCAGGAATTCGCTCCAGAGTTCACACAGGAGGATTTGGTCAATCTGCCGAAATACAAAATTTACTTGAAGCTGATGATTGATGGTGTGACATCAAACTCGTTCTCTGCCAGCACTTTACCGCCATTCCCTATACCTTCTGATGGTCCTATTAACAGAGATAAAATTATACGCAGCTCCCGTGAACGCTATGCTGGTAATCGTTCAGAAATTGAAGAGAAGATTAGCCGCTGGACAGACAATAACTTACTAGCAACCAAAATAGAACATCAGCTAGCCTCTGAGGGTCCAGCTCGACCAGCAGCGCCCAGTTATCGACGCGAAACTAATATTGATACCACTAGACGCAGAGACGATAGGCCAAAGTTTGTACCACCACAGCCACGTACACCAGTAGAACCAGCCAAGCCAGCCAAAGCAACTGAATCTGGCGATTTCATCGCTCACTGTGATAATTGTGGTAAGGATGTGAAGCTTAATTTTAAGCCGCGAACCGATAAACCGATTTACTGCCGAGATTGCTTAAACTTACCGAAAGAACAGCGGAAAAAATTCGTTCCAGTACCAGAGCATAATAATATACCGAAAGCCATTTCCCTAGAGCAGGCTATTAAGCTGCCTAAACCTACTCCAGAGATGAGCGAGGCGCCAGCAGAGCCTGAATCAACGGATAACCTACTGCAACCCGGCAGAACAGTAACCTTCAAATAAAATTGCATGTCGTACTATCTCAAAACAAAAAAACTCGATATCGAAACAGGACAATCAAATATTGCTCTATTAAATGAGAAAGAGGCTTGGCACTATGGTATTCATGCAGGAGATAAACTAAAGCTCAGCTGGAAAACCAAATCCTTGACCGTAGAAGCTAATACAACCAAAACGAAAGTAAAACCCGGTCAGATTGGTCTGTATAAAGATATTTGGAGCAAGAAAGCGATCCCAACGGACAGCATTGTGCAAGTAGAGGTTCAAGAACGACCGAAGTCAATCCAAGCCATCCAAAAACGGCTCCAAGGTAAGCACCTGACCTATCCTGAAATTCATCAGATCATGGCTGATATTGTCTCAGATAAGCTTTCTCATACTCAGCTCACTTATTTCGTAGCCTCAGGATATCTAAACGAATACACCGATGAAGAGCTAGTTTTCCTGACGAAGGCCATGGCCGAGACAGGAGACACGCTCAAATTCAAAGGTATTGTAGCAGACAAGCATTCTATAGGTGGTCTAGCTGGTAACAGAACTACAATGGTTGTCATACCCATTGTAGCTGCCTGCGGTGTGCTGATACCAAAAACCTCATCTCGAGCCATCACCTCGCCCTCAGGTACGGCCGATACAATGGAAGTTCTAGCTCCTGTGACATTCTCAGTTGATAAGATTCGTGCCATTGTGCGTCAGCACAAAGCCTGCATGGTCTGGGGAGGTGGGCTGAACCTCGCTCCAGCTGATGATAAGATTCTACGCGTGGCCTATCCTATTGCCTTAGAGCCTTTGAATAAAGCCATTGTCAGTATCATGGCCAAGAAGATTGCCTGTGGTGTTACTCATTTGATTATTGACATGCCAGTGGGTCCGACAACAAAAGTTGCTAATATGAAAATAGCCAAGCAGCTGGAAACCAAATTCAAACTCGTGGCTCACAAATTTGGCATCAAAATCAAAGTAATTATGACTCAATCAGAAGATCCTATTGGTAGAGGTGTAGGACCAGCGCTGGAAGCACGTGATGTACTGCGTGTGCTGCAACAAAAAAATGATCGCCCTGGTGATCTGGAGAACAAAGCACTACACCTCGCCGGTGAGCTGCTGGAGCTGGCTGGTAAGGCTAAACCAGGACACGGTGCTAAGCTGGCGTGGAAAACACTAGAGTCAGGCGCTGCTTGGAAAAAAATGCAAGAGATTATCAAAGCACAAGGTGGTAACCCAAACATTGAACCAAATCAGATAGTTATCGGAGCTCATAAATTTTATATCAATGCGACTCACGGCGGCAAAATTACCTTCGTTGATAACAAAGGCATCAACACTGTCTGTCGCATTCTTGGAGCACCTGCTAATAAGTTGGCAGGTATCTATCTCAACAAAGAATACGGAGAGCATGTCAAAGCCGGTGAACGTCTCTTCACCTTGTATGCTGATAACAGTGAGCGTATTGCACTGGCACGCGAGGCTCTGAAAAAAATTCAGATTTTCAAAATCTCTTAAGTTGTCAAAATCCCCATAATCTGGCAGTATCACTGCTATGAAGCAGTCTGAAACCATCATTGTAGGGCTATCCGGCGGAGTGGACTCCGCTGTTTCTGCCTATCTACTGAAGAAAGCCGGCTATACTGTCCGCGCTGTTTTCATGAAGAATTTTTCTGATCGCGTAGGCGAATTATTAGATTGCCCGTGGAAAGAGGACCGACGAGCAGCTTATGAAGTTGCTTCCTTTCTCGATATTCCTATTGAAACGTGGGATTTGGAGAAGGACTACCGTGCCAAAGTATTAGACTACTTGTATAAAGAATACCGCCTCGGCCGCACGCCCAATCCCGACATCCGCTGTAATTCCGAAATCAAATTCAAAATTTTCCTCGACCTAGCCTTGAAACGAGGTGCAGATAAAATTGCGACTGGCCATTATTCCCAAGTACGTGAAGATAGGGAGGGTTTCTTTCATTTATTGAAAGGTAAAGACTCTAACAAAGACCAATCCTATTTCTTAGCAGGACTCAATCAAAAGCAACTGTCCAAATCCGTCTTCCCCATCGGACACCTAACAAAGCCTCAAGTACGCGCTCTGGCCAAAAAAATTAAACTGCCGAATTACGATCGTCCCGACAGCCAAGGGATCTGCTTCGTTGGTGAAGTGAAGATGGCAGATTTTCTGAAAGCCAAGATTAAACCCAAAGCAGGGAATATCGTTGATACCACAGGCACGGTTCTCGGTCGACATCAAGGAGTCTATTATTACACCATCGGCCAACGCAAAGGTTTAGATCTCGGTGGTGGACCAGCGCGCTACGTCATCCGCAAAGATATCAAAAAGAATCTACTTATCGTCGGTGAAGGTGATGCTCAAGATTTATATCACAAGGAATTAACTGCTCATCATTGGCATTGGTTGGGTAAAGAATACAAACTACCGCTAAAAGCCCACGCCAAAATTCGCTATCGCCAAGACGACCAAGCCTGCACCGTACGTCAAATCAAAGCAGGAGTGATGAAAGTTACCTTCGCCAAACCTCAGCGTGCTATCGCCTCTGGCCAAATCATTACCATCTACAAAGGTCAAGAGTTACTCGCCAGCGGCACCATTGAATAACCCCGTCACTTTTTCAAGCAACGGGGTTATCGGAGTGACCTGCTATCTCTGCAGACGACGAGGATGATCGTCTACAAAAACATGACACATATAGCCGTCGAACTGCCACGGCCAGCTTTCTAAGGGCTGTATCAAGCCCTTAATGTTCACGTACAACCTCCAGGCGCAATGAATTCTCTTGGGCTTGACCGTCACGGAGGTTCCGTAACGTGCAAACCACATTTCTGCTTTTGTCTTAGCAGCCATGGCACCTACATAGTCCTTGTCGGTTGGTTGCACAGATACACCTCCTTTCCAGCCAAAGGTACAGAACTAACTCTCGAATGATATAGCCATAACAATATACTTTTTTTGCTACTTTTACAAGATATTGTCACTAATGTAAAAGCTCCCATGATCTGAGTGATGTGGGAGCTTTTAGAGTGAGGGGACCTGGAGAGTATGCATCAGTACCTCCTAAAGAACAACGTGGATTCGGATGGGCACTTGGTTGAAACGTCTCGGGACATCGTCGATGCTGCGTTTCAGTTTCTTGATAGTGACGTGGATACAAGGTCTACCACCTTCGTCCTTGACGACTGCGCTGACCTCATCACCGAAATTCTGAAACCATTCAGCTGCTTCATCTCGAGCATCATTCGCTTGTCTACGAAGCTTGTCCGCATCCATGGTCGCACCTCCTTTCACTTAAGTGAACGTATACTCTCACCTCTGAGGGTATAGTAATTTAAAAATATCATTCGCAGGTAAGATGTCAATAAAAAAGTCCCGATCCTCTTGGACCGGGACTCGAGCTTGAGCAGAGCGTCCTGTCTAGGCAGCAGGCGGAGTGCCGTCCGGCGTGTTGCTGGACTCATGCTCCTTCAGAGCCTTCTGCAGCTCTTCCAGGCCCTTGTCGACGCCTTCCACCACAGCGGTGGCGGCGTTCTGAACGTGACGCTTGGTCAGGTGACCAAGCGCGCCCAGTGCCGTCAGAAGCAGCTCGCTATCCGTGGGTTCCTTGCCTTCCTTGGTGTTCTCCGACATGCTCGTACCTCCATAGCAGGGTAACGTATTAGCCTGTGAATCAGGTGTAAACTGTATACTATGAATTTCAATATTTGTCAATACCTAAGAAATAATCTCACTAATTCATTGACTTAATGACGTAAAGTACTTATAGTAGAGACTATGCAACTCAAACAATTGAAACAATTATATTTCCAGTTTTTTCAGGAGCGGGGACACACCATCATCCCGTCGGCTTCTATTGTCCCTGTTAACGATCCAACGATCTTGTTCACGCCAGCTGGTATGCAGCCACTGACACCAAATCTCATGGGTGAGCCTCATCAAGGGGGCACGCGACTAGTAGACTCACAGAAATGTATCCGCACTGCTGATATTGACGACGTCGGTGATGATTCTCATCTAACTTTTTTTGAAATGTTGGGCAACTGGTCTTTGGGTGATTATTTCAAAACAGAATCAATTCAATGGAGCTATGAATTCCTCACCTCTGCCAAATATTTAAATATTCCTAACGAAAAATTATCCGTCACCTGTTTCGCCGGAGAAGGAAATATTCCGAAAGATACAGAATCAGCTGAGCTCTGGCAAAAAGTTGGTATTCCAACTGAGCGTATCTATTTCCTTGGTAAAGACGACAACTTCTGGGGTCCTGTCGGATCCACCGGTCCCTGCGGTCCTGATACCGAGATTTTCTACGACACCGGCAAACCAAAATGTGGTGATGACTGCAAACCAGGATGTAAATGCGGCAAGTTCTTGGAAATCTGGAACAATGTCTTCATGGAGTTCAACCGAACTGCTAACGGCGAGTATGAACCTCTGAAGCAGAAAAATGTCGACACTGGTATGGGAGTAGAGCGTACTGTGGCTGTGCTTAATGGCTACGGTTCTGTCTTCCAGATTGAATACTTAGCCGAAATGTTGGAGCTGATCCGTCAGAAATCCTCCAAGCCAGAAGTAAAATCATTACGCATCATCGCTGACCATATCAAAGCAGCTACCTTCATGCTGGCTGATGACGCCGGTCTAGAGCCATCCAATACCGACCAAGGTTATGTCCTGCGTCGTCTCATCCGCCGTGCTATCCGCCACGCTCGCATGATTGGCTACGACCCGAAAGAATTCAGCTCACTCGTACAACTCGTCAATCGCCAATATCACACCGACTATCCAGAGCTCAGTCGTAATGCTAATCGCGTCTTGGAGCAACTGACCAAAGAGACAGAGAAATT
>CAYYYA010000021.1:0-12989 GCA_964475975.1 uncultured Gammaproteobacteria bacterium
GTCAATTCCTTTGAGTTTTAGCCTTGCGGCCGTACTTCCCAGGCGGAATACTTAACGCGTTAGCTTGAACGAGACGGAGAGGGTCGAAACTCCCCATCCCTAGTATTCATCGTTTACGGCGTGGACTACTGGGGTATCTAATCCCATTCGCTCCCCACGCTTTCGTCCTATAACGTCAGAACTGTTCCAGTAAGCTGCCTTCGCATTTGGTGTTCCTACCGATCTTAACGCATTTTACTGCTACACCGGTAATTCCGCTTACCTCTCCCAGTCTCTAGCATGACAGTATTCTCAGCGGCCCTGAAGTTGAGCTTCAGGATTTGACCAAGAACTTATCATACAGTCTGCGGACGCTTTACGCCCAATCAATCCGGGTAACGCTTGCCACCTTCGTATTACCGCTGCTGCTGGCACGAAGTTAGCAGTGACTTATTCCTGAAGTACCGTCACGAATTCGTCCTTCAGAAAAGATCTTTACACCCCGAGGGGCTTCTTCGATCACGCGGCATTGCTCCTTCAGCCTTTCGGCCATTGAGGAAGATTCTCGACTGCAGCCTCCCGTAGGAGTCTGGGCAGTTTCTCAGTCCCAGTGAGGCGGGTCGTGCTCTCACACCCGCTACCCGTCATAGCCTTGGTAGGCTTTTACCCTACCAACTAGCTGATGGGCCATAGGCTCCTCTCCATCCGTCGGAACTTTACATGAGAATGACTTGCGTCCCCTCATGACTATCGGGAATTGTCCCAAGTTTCCCTGGGTTATGCCCGAGATGGAGGCAGATTACCAATGTGTTACGCACCCGTTTGCCGGGGTAATAAATTACCCCTAGACTTGCATGCCTTAGACATGCCGCCAGCGTTCACCCTGAGCCAGGATCAAACTCTCTTGAAAAGTCAAAAGTAAAAGGTCAAAAGTCAAAAGTTTGGTTGCGCGAAGCGCTTCCTTATTTTTGAGTTTTTAGTTTTGCATTTTGACTTTGAATAGTTTGAGCTCTTAAGTGCTCGTTGATTTTTTGTGATTTCTGATAACCTCCCGGATTAGGTTTGGTCATCAGAATCGCCCTAGATTAAAAAAATCTAAGACTTGAATTGACATTAACCGTCACATTTTAGTTGTTAATGCTGCTCTAAACCAATAAGGTTTAGAGTTGTTGATGAATAGAATGCACGTAATGCGTAATTCGTAATGCAAGCTCCATCATTGAAGCGAGTTATTACGTATTACTTATTACGCCTCTACTATTTGTTAAGCAACTCTTTGATGACCGGCAGTATCTTACTTACAGTCAAGAAAAAACAGAAATATCCAAAATGTTAGATATTACTGTTTGTTCTCAACTCTATGGTCCGGCAGCTACACCAGACAAAAAAATGAAGTAGTCAGAATGAAAGTGACTATTGTTATAAAGTAAGTTAGAGACGTTACGGTGAAAAAGAACTAGTGTGACTATTGTAGAGGAGTTTAAAAACTTTGTCAACAGCTCCGAGGGGTGTAGCCCTACCGCTGGATTTTGGCTAATATTACAGGCTTTTTAAGACCATTAGGCCAAGGGTAAAATTGCCTCGATATTGCCAAGGGTCAATGAGCCCTTGAAAGGCTAAAATGGCTGATGCGAGCAAGCAGATAATGAAGAGCATCTTAAGGAGTTGAGGAAGCTTATTCCAAGCCTGAATCAGCACCCAGAGCCATAGGGGTATTAGCACGATTGACCATCGTAGACCGAAGGCACTACCACCAAGATCATTGCTAGCAGCAATCATTAGACCTAATGAGAAGACACTAACAAGTACAATCCAGCGCTCCCATATATCCCTGAAGAACTGTCGCGCAGCATACCACCAACTGAAGCACCATAGAGGTGTGATGAGGAGAAGACCTTTGGGCCAACTAAAAAGTGCAGAGACACCTTGGTACAGTAAGCTTTGGATAGAGAGCTGAGTAATATCAGTGCGCCAACTATTTTCCGGCAATGTTTGATAGACATTGCGTAGCATATACATAGGTATGATGCCGCCAGTAGTGAGATAGTTGAGTAGCAGCACAAGTCCCAAGCCTGGTAACAAGGTCAGAAAAAATAACACTCTATCCTGACGAGAGCTAAGTATATTGATGGCATAGGTAGCTGCGATGGCCACGATGCCTGCTATCAAATCTAACCCAACAAGTAAACTGAGACTTACGGCAGCACACGTGAGCCAGATGTTTTTTTTCTCTGCCTGCCACTGTTGTAGTGACAAAAATGATAATAAGAGCAATAAGGCTGATATGACATGATTGGAGTAAATGGTTGCATAAGGAAGGAGGAGAGAGCAAAGACTAATTGTGAGAAGCAGCAGTGTTGTGTCTGATGTTGGGTATTTTTTCCTCCGTAGTTGTAGATATAGCAGATAGACAATGACTAGATATGGTAATCCAGAGAAGAACAATGATAGTAGATAGTAGGTACTATTTGGATACAGATCGATAGCAGGGCTAGCATCGGGATTAAGCCAAAGAATTATTTGAAGCACAGGCGCGGTCATGACTGCTAATAGGGGTGGTTTGTCAGAGAACCAGTGAGTTCCATCATAAATCATATCGCCCCGAGCATTGGAGGGCGGTTGGACAATGAAGGTGTGATATCGCACGAGACTTTCTACTGTGCTGAGACGAGAATAGTCATTTGATGAGCCGACAGTAGTCTTGGTAAAAAAAAGAACCATCATAAGCAACAGAGCGAGGATGATTCTGTGAGAGCGTGGGAGTTGTTGAGGCGACATATTACTTTCGTGTTCGCGATTGTCGTTGGCGCCACTCGGCGATTTTGGCATGGTCACCAGACAATAGGACGTCTGGCACCTTGGAACCACGATAGGTCTCTGGGCGGGTATAGTGAGGATGTTCTACGGTTATTCCTGATTGTAAATCGCTGAAAGATTCGTTTTCAACTGACTCTTCTTTGCCGACTACTCCAGGTATGAGGCGGCTGACGGCGTCTATAATACAAGCAGCCGGTAGCTCGCCGCCAGTAACCACAAAATTACCAATAGATATAATCTCATCAACATAGTCCTCAATCCGAGCATCAATAGCTTCATAGCGGCCAGCGATGAAAATTAAACGTTTATATTTGGCTAATCGCTTTGCTTCTAACTGATTGAAGGTTGTGCCTTGAGGTGCGAGTAAAATAACTCGGGTAGTTTTATTTTTTTTTGGGTAGATTTTTTTCAAGGCTTTGTGTACCACATCAACCTTCATAACCATACCAGCGCCACCACCGTACGGCGTATCATCGACATTCATATGTTTGCCTGTAGCGCTTTGGCGGATGTCGTGAGTTTTGATCGTGATTAATTTCTTCTGCTGTCCACGTTTAAGAATAGACTCTTTGAAGTATGAATCTAAGGAGTGGGGGAAGATAGTGAGGAGATCAAATTGCATATTATTAGTATACAGGTTAAGTATAACAAAAACCACGTCTTGGGAGTTGTGGTTTTTGTTGAATTTTGATTTACAGTTTCAGATCGTCTACGTTGGAGTCCATAGCTGGTTGCTCAGAGCCCATAGGAGCGCTGTTTGGACGGCGTGAACCTTCTGGTTCATAGATCTTTAAGTTTACGCGGGAGTTGTTCTTAGCCCCGACGACGCGTAATAGTGTGCGGAGAGAGCGTGCAGTCTGACCTTCGCGGCCAATGATTTGGCCCATGTCAGATGGGTTAACTTTCAGGGTTAGGAGTACGCCCATTTCATCTACCGTGCGGTCGATATGGACGTCGTTCGGATTATCAACTAGAGTCTTAACCACGTACTCTATGAATTCCAGGTCTTTTTCTGCCATGCATTTATACTTACTTTTTTAAGATCTATGATTGCTTCTTTTAACAATCATGAATTATACTTTAGCATTATTTTATCGTTTGTCAACCCAAGGGAATCAAGCATCTACAATTGACGATTTGCTCAGCTCGTTGTACCCTGATGAGTAGTTTTGTACAATTTCTGCCTTAAGTACTCCGTTGCTTACAATCAGGAGGACGATATGGCGCAACCAGTAAGAAGAGAGATGAGAATCTTCACTATCTGGGTGTACGGACCAGAGCCTCTGCCACCCGGGCCGATTCCTATCAGTGTCCGGATGAAGCGTCATCCGCTGACGCCGGAGGAGATTCAGCTGATGCGAGAGTTCGAGGAATGTCCTTCGGTTTCGTCTGTGCGTTCTGGCACGTTTCGCGCCGGTACTCCAGGCATCAAGTAGGACCCCAGTCAGACCAGAGAGTCGGCAACGTATGTTGCCGACTCTTTTCAGTATAAAAAAAAGCGCGTCGTGATGACCGCGCTGAAGAAAAAGGAGGAGGGGCAAAGTCGATGAGACTAGGGGTGGTATTTCACTGACGACTAGCAGACGTCCGCGAACGTTGCATCATAGTCTTCCACCTATGCTACGCTTCTAGTCAAACCGACTCCGTTACAGCCCCATGAGGGATTCGAACCCTTTAGGTCAAGATCGAGCCTAATCGCCAAGCGTGAGCTGCCTCCTCCAGAAAATGTGCTAGGAGGATAATAACACATAGAATTAGCTGGTCAAGATACTAAAAAATCTCCACCGATTGATGAAGATTTTTAGTTTTGATATTACTCTTTTGCAGGCTCTTCTGGAGCGCTTTCTGTAACGGTTGCTTCAGGTGCTGCTTCTGCAGCTGCCTCGGCTGGTTTTTCTTCAGTTTTTTCTTCAGCCTTTGGCTCCTCAGGTTTTGGTTTAGCTTTCTCAATCTTAGCAGCGCGATTTTTCGAGATGAAGACTGATTTGGCTTTGTCGTCTTTGATCACAGCTTCTTTTACCAAGAGGTTGTGAACAGAGTTGGAGGTTTGTGCTCCGACACCGAGCCAGTATTTGATACGGTCGGTTTTGAGAGCGGCAACTTTGGTCTGTGGGTCATAGTGACCGAGCTGTTCTAAGTAAGTTCCCCAAGTATCCTTGGTTTTCTCAGAAATGATCAGGCGGTAGAAGGGTTTCTTCTTTTTGCCGATACGAGAAAATCGTATAGTTAACATAGTTGTGAGCTTTTCCCCGAAGGGTTAATTATTCTGTCCTTCCGATTAGCTAATTCGCGCTGGGGGAAGGAATCAAATATCTAGTTTTACCCCGCACAATGCGGGGAGAATATTGATGTAAGGAGGATACCCGAGAAAGGGGATTTTGTCAACCATTATCCCAGCATAATAAAAACCACCTTTTGCGAGTTCGGCATTAAGCGAACGAAGCAATCTAGCTTGATAGCTGACTAACGGCTAGACTGCCACGCCCTGCTGGGCTCGCAGAAACCAAGTGGAGAGTGACTTGGCTATTTCAACTCATCAATCTTGGCGGCTAAGATAAAATCATTTTCAGATAATCCTTTAACAGCGTGAGTATAGAGCTCGATATCTGCACGGCCCCAAGTGAAGTGAATAGTAGGGTGGTGACCTTCTGCTTCGGCTAGCTGACCAACTTTATTCACGAACTCTAAGGTCTTGAGATAGTCTTCTTGTTTGAAGGTTTTCCAAAGGTGTCCATCCGGTTTGATTTCCCAGCCGGAGATTTGCTTCAGTAGTTCCTGTGCCTGATCCATCGGCATAGCAGGACCGCCGACTTCACAGACGACACATTTCTTTTGGGTCAGGGGCATTTGGGAGAGATTCATACTATAAGTTAGACAAGATTATTTAGAACCACCCCAGGTCTTGAGGACCTGCCCCTCCTTTTAAAAGGAGGGGAAAGGGGTGGTTGAGTTAAGCAGCAATTTTATCAGCTTCGCTGAAGTTCACTGATAGCAAACGAGAAATACCATCATCGCCCATAGTCACGCCGTAGAGGATTTTGGCATTATGCATGGTAGCGCGGTTATGCGTGATGGCTATGAATTGAGTTTTGTCGGATAGTTCACTGATGATGTCAGCGAAGCGGATAGAGTTGGCTTCATCCAAGGCTGCATCAACTTCATCGAGTAGGACAAACGGCGAAGGATTATTAGCAATGATAGCGGAGATCAGAGCAATAGCTGTCAACGCTTTCTCACCGCCGGAGAGCATATTGATACCTGATAGTTTCTTGCCGGGAGGTGTAGCCACGATTTCAATACCATAATCCAGAGATTCAAAGGTTAGTTTTTTCTTATCTTCAGGAGCTACGACTGAGTCTGGGTTGCTTCCTTCTTCGCCGCTTGTCTCCTTCTCTTCCTCTGGCTCGCGCATCTCTAATATCAGCTTGGCATTGCCTCCATTAAATAATGTTTTGAAGTACTTACCGAAATAACTATTGATATGAACGAAATTTTCATTAAATTGTTTGGCAATCGTTTCGTCCAATTCTTTAATCAGTTTTTTCAGCGAACCCATGGCCTCATTGAGGTCTGTCGTTTGCTGCGTTAAGAATTCGTGACGTTCTTTCACTTCTTTGTATTCTGTCATTGTTCCTTCATCAATACTACCAACGATAGCTAGCTGACGTTTCAAATCTAGGATTTTGCTGCGGACTTCCTCGGCATTTAATGATTGAACTTTGGTGGCTTTGAAGCTAGGGAATTCTTCGGTAATTTCACGAGCTAAGTCTTCGTTTTTGGTTTCTAATTTTGCTAGCTCTACATTATATTTATTAACTTCGGTTGAGATGAGATTATAGTCATATTGTAGGCGGCTATATTGCTTCTGCCATTCTAAAATCTGTTTTTTCTTGCCTTCTTCTAATTGGTTAAAAGAAGCAATCTGTCCGGTCAAGGTTTCTATTTCTTTGGCTAGTGCTAATTGTTTCTTGGTGAGTTGTTCTAGCTCTTTTTCATTGACAACTGAGCCAGAGCCTGTCTGCTCTATCTGGTCTGCGAGTTTACCGCTTTCTTGTTTAGTTTCTTGGAGTTGTTGCTCTATCGTTTGGAGTTCGTGTTTGATCTGTTGGTCTGTCATGCGTGCACTCTGAAGCTCTTCGCCTAGTTTATCTTTATCCGCTGATAACGCTTGGAACGTGGTTACAATCTCTTGCTGCGAGGAGGTCGGTTTATTACGTATAGCATTGATGAATTTGGATACCTTATGGTGAAATCCTTGCCATAGACGTTGAAGTTCTTGCCAATTGTCGCCTTTATCGACGGCAGCGTGGAGAGACTGCATCTCGTGTTCTAGCTGAGCTGCTTCGTCGATTAACTCCGCCAGGTGTTGCTCAGGTGAGGCATTCTTGGAGAGGGCGGTTTCTGCTTGTTTCCATTTGGTATGTATGGTGTGCCAGCTGGCCTCCAGTTGCTTCAATTGTTTCGTAATAGTGTCAGCTCTGTGTTTGGTTTCGTCTAGGCTTATCGTTAATTTTTGTTCTTTATTTTTCAGCACATCCAGACGTCCTTGGAGCCAGACAACATCTTGTTGGCCTGTTTTCATCAATTCCAAATCACGACTACCTTCGAGCCGAGTTTTCTCGCGGCTGAGAATATTATATTCATCTTGTAGAGAGGTTAATTTACGTTGTAGCAAATCAAACTCCTCCGAACGCGTCGGTCCTGTCGACTGACCTTCTAACTGATGTTGAATACTATCAAGATCAGATTTGATTTTCGCCAATTTGGTTTCTTCTTGTGTCTTATGCTTCTTCGTCTGGGTTAGTTCGTCTGTGAGATTGGCAGTAAGGTAGGAATAATAATGTGTCTGCGCTTCATGCAGATTGGTTTCCAACTCCTCCTTGATTTCTAAGCGTTTTACTTGGCGTGCCAGAGAACGGAGGCGGGGAGTAATCTCCTGCAGTACTTGATCAGCTTGTAGTAAATTTTCATGAGTAGCTAATAATTTATTGACTGCTTGATCTTTCTTCATCTGATACTGCTTGACTCCTGTCGCTTCATCGAAGAAATCCTTACGTTCCTGCGCTGACAAAGTTAATAAATGATCAACGGTGCCCTGACCGATAACGCTGTAGGATTTTTGACCAATGCGAGATTTGGCTAACAAGATTTGGATATCAGCCAGACGGACTTTGGTATTATTCAATAAATATTCGCTTTCACCATCGCGATAAATCTTTCTGGTAATAACAATTTTTTCATAATCGATAGGCGCTTGCTTATCGCTATTATCTAAATACATATCTACTTGAGCGAAGCTTAAGCGAGATTTCTTATCCGACCCAGCGAAGATAACGTCATCGGATTTTTTGCCGCGCAAGAGTTTAACGCTTTGCTCACCTAGTACCCAGCGGACTGCATCGGCAATATTTGATTTGCCCGAACCATTCGGACCGACGATCGAGGTTAGCTCACGGTTAAAAACCAACTGTGAAGGGTTGGCGAAAGATTTAAAACCTTGGATTTCAAGCTTTTCTAGATACACAGGGAATTAAGAGTGAGGAAGTAAGAATTAAGAATGTGAGAAGAGTTGGAACTTAGAAATAATAACATTTTTTGGCTAATTCGCCTATAGAAAGAGAGTTGTATATTGACAAAATAGTTAAAATATGCTATTATTATGTTTATAGCTCATCGACAAATCTAGCCTAATTTGGCTAGCAGATTATACAAGTTACACCAGTTTCCATAAGGAGGGATGATGTCCAAAAGTTGGCTGTTTGTAATAGTGTTGGGGTTCTTGTTGGCCCCCTCTATCGGACAGGCTGATAGTGTGACCCTGACGCCCAAGCAGTTTCAAGAGCTGGATATCCCAGCTTGGATGTATGGAGTCGTGACAGTTGTTATCCGTGATGGTAATGATCGGTTCGCGGTCATGCATGACTTCCAGAATCCCAATGAGCCCGTCATCTGTATCGCTAGTACCACCGCTGACAGCAGTCATTTTAATCAAGTCGTGGCTGACGTCAGTCTCTACTGGTACATTGGCGTGACCTTCCGTGATTGTCCGGAGAATCTGTCCACGATGGGTTTGTGCCGAGAGTTCACTTGGAGTGAGCCGACGCAGGCTTTCACTGATCAACCAACGATCTGGAAATCACAGATCAAGACATTTTCTAACGGACTCTACTGCGCGCAGTTTGGGATTCTGGAAGTACACATCCAGTTTCCTGGGCCATTACCGCAATGGATGCGGGCGTGCTATCTACCTTTTGAACTACAAATCGACGAATGGAGATAGTAGCATGAATCTCTGGGTCGTAGCAGTCTCCATGCTGATTGTGATGATCGAGGGTTTCGTTTCTTGGAAGGAGGGAACCTTCACTCGTCGTCAGCTCAACGAAGTCTGGAAGGCTGACGAAAGGGGGCTCAAGACCTACCCCTTCAATCTCCACGGCGGCATGTGGAGTGACCTTCTTGTCCTGCCTTGGATCTTCGGGGCAGCAGCAGAGTTCGCCTCACAGTGGAGCATGACGCAGATCGCTGTCATGTATGTGCTCAGCGGTGTGGTCAGCGTGTTCATGCACTACGTCTGGTCGAGCGACGATGCCATTGGTGGTCACTGTCTGGGCCGTCAGTTCACCTTGGCGGGATTGATCCACGCCATGTACATGCAGGCCGCTCTGACGATCATTCTCCTGCTCTTCGTCTGCACGCGCGGCCTGTCTGATCAGGCAGCCTTGATCATCTCCATCGCCATGGGAGTCCATATTTTTCTCGGCATGGTCCAGCCGACGCTCATGGGTAACGGTGGTAAGATGACTCGAGTTGCTTGGCTCCAGAGCATCATCTCTGCGGTCGCATTGCTGGTGGCCTACCGCTGGCTGCTGACTCGCTGACGCATCACGTGTCACATGCCGGCTCTCTTTCGAGGGAGCCGGTTTTTTATTGACAAAAATAATCTCAAGAGGTTTAATAGGATACTCATCGTTATTTCACATCTGGAGAGGAGGTAGGGTGCCTAAGACACAACGTCCAACGGCAATCGTCTTCAATCAATCAACCGAGCTCTTTGGACACCTGATCATCAGTATGGATGAACGCAGAAAGGAGGTAGCCAAAGCTCTGGACCGTAAGAGTCATCGGTTCTTCGGTCTCTGTTTCGGTCGGTGCGACTGTAAGGTGTTAGCTTACGAATATGATGCCTACTGTACGCTTTTGTCTAGGGTCTCATTAGTCTCGGAGACTATAGGTTTTGTCATGACCATTGAGGGCGTGCGGTTTGCTCGGACTATGCTGTGGCATATCAAGCAGCTCGGTGTCCCACAGCTTGGCCATTCTGAGGATCAGTATCGGGGCCGTCAGCAAGCGCTTTATCACCTACGATCCAGTCAAAGGTTCAACTCCGCACACCTGAAGCAACTCCATGACAATTTGGATTTTCTTCAGGGCAGATTGTCACTAGGACGTATCTCTCAACCTGAGAGGACTCAAACCGAAAAGGCGCTGTCACACTGACGAGCGCCTTTTTCATAGATTTGTAATTGTCAGGCTGTACTAGAGATTGAAGTAGAGCCACAAGTTAGTAGTTATCAGACCACCAATGATGATGAGCGCCAAGAATGGGTGGAGAGGATTATACTTCTGTGCTTTTTTTGTTTTCTTCATATGTTTGTTATTTATTAATTATTTATTTTATAAATTTGAGGGTGGAGAGGATCCTTTGAGTGGTAGTTGCGTTATAATATTCGATAACCATAGGGATTGCTTTGGGGAACATATAATAGCGGGGAACACCAATGGCCGTGTCAGCCTTAATTAAAATGGCAGGATGAGCGTTAAAAGTAATGTTTTTCTGACCAGCAATCGAGGAGTATGGGTCGCCGTCAGAATCGTACAGGCGTTTGAATTCATCAGCGGAAATGTTAGTATGCCAAATTGATAGCGAAATGTCCTCACCAGAGGGATTGTCAGTATAATTATTAGTGTAATCAATATATACCCCATCCCAATATTGTTGGTAGGATTGGCCATCTAATTGCGGAAATTGACCAACGTCACTCGCTGTCTTTACAGTAAGGAACGCTGGGTAGTTAAACTCAAACTGACCATTTCGTGATTTGTACGTTTGCCAATCGCTCATATCATCAGTGAAGCGGAAGGTGGAAATCATTCGATCTAATATGGCTGTATCAATATTTTTTCGGACTGGTTCAAAAAACATTAATGTCATCTCAATATAATAACCGTCTTGTTTGATATACAACGTATCCGCTCCCGGTCCCTCAGGTATGCCGATATCACCAGTTCGCCAGGCCTTTGCTCCGTCAACAGTTATGGTTTGCCAAGACTCTGTGTTCTGCGGACCCGGACATCCAAAATCGTTATTAGGTTGCTGCAGACACTTATTATAATTGTTGTTAAATATTTGTTGTAGGGTTAGATCGTCTGGGTTTTTTAATAAAGATAAGGTGACTACATTTTCTCCAATTGGCTGGCTACCTCCTTGCTCAGGGTATGTTTTGGTTCCTGATTGGAAAAAATTGACAACTCCGCCGTATTCTTGATTTGGAATTTCTTTGGTTACCCAGTTGGACGGGTATTTAATGTTGAATCCATATTGGTCGTTCGTATACGTCTGCCAATCAGCCATAGTATCTGTCGTGGTTGCTGTCGGCTGTACCACAGCAGGCGCAATCACAACCTCTTTCTGTGATTTGGCATAGAGCCAGATATTCACCGTGATTAAGCTAGCGATGGCTATCAGTCCGAGGAAAGGGAGAAAGGTGTTGCCTTGCTGGTATTGTTTATGAAGCATAAGCCAAAGGCTTAATGATTAGTTAGTTTATAAATTTGAAGGTAGAGAGCATAGTTCTAAACTCGTTATACGCTGTTCGGGCACTACTAGGTTGTTCTGATGCGAGTAGCTCTTTGAGTTTGGCCTGAGCCTGGTTGGGCGATAACTGAGGATCCGCCGTCCAGATTTTTGATACGGTCGTTACAGTTGGATAATCATTATGATCCCATACCATGTAAGCAACAGCATAGTATTCTGAAGCCTCATTTGGGTATACTTCTATTTCAATCTGATGATTGTTTAAAATTAGACATTCGCGATAGTAGCCGAGAGAAGAGGGTTTATTGTTGCAGTTCTGAGAAATTTGCTCAGCTGTAATAGTGCTTATACAAGAAGGATAATCGCAAGCTCCATCGGCCAACCGACGATAATCTTTAGTTTGGCTATAAAGCATAAAATCTGACTTATAAACATCGCTATTTTCTTTGTATACCCGCACTGCTTTACCATACAGAGTTACATCTTCGCCCCCCGGCGGCCAGAAAATTGTTTCTCCGTGATGCTCGGTAGTCGTGGCCTTAAGGGAGCCAATTGATGATGGATACATAAATGAGAGACCAAGCTCATCATTGTTGTACGTCTGCCAATCGCTGATATCATCAGTGAAGCGGAAGCTGTCTAACATTTTCTGATCAGTCGGGCTAATGACGAACCTCACATTCTCCGCCGTTGTTCCCTGCGGTACCAGCATGAAGTTAATAGCATAGATATTATTATTTTTGGCAATGGTGAAAATATCGATGGTACCACCAGCAAACTCGTTCTCGCAGGTATAAAAGACAGCGCCGTAGTTATTCAGCTTGATAGTTTTACGATTTGCACAACTGGGGTTGTCTTTGAAGTCCTGAGCAATATACTCATCTATTGTTGTGTTCCTTTTTACATCAATAGTGAATGGTCCATGTATTATCTCCCCAAAAACTATATGTTCGGTTGTGTTGTCAGGGTGAATCTCAATTGGCAGTCGGTTCGCTGGATAGTTTATTTGAAAGCCTAAGTCATAATTAGCGTATGTCTGCCAATTACTCATATCATCAGAGGTTGTTGTAGTCGGTTGTGGTACGGGAGTTTCTTTCTGCGACTTAACGTAAAGATAAATATCAGCACTGATAAGACCAGCAAGTATTATTAAAATACTAAAAGCCACCAGTGGGTGACTTGATTGGGAGCTTTTTGTTTTTTTCATAGTCCAGAGGCCTACCAGAGGCTAAATAATAATTTTGTTTTTGTATAAACTCACGTATAGTATACCAAGTTGTTTGACTGAAAGTAATAGACCTCTGGTCTGAATAAGCCGGTGGTTTACCACTTTTTCTTTTTCAAACCTTCAGCCGCAGCAGTGATTTGCGCTTCTTGT
>CAYYYA010000022.1:0-12842 GCA_964475975.1 uncultured Gammaproteobacteria bacterium
GGCCTGAAGCAGATTGTTACAGTTAATCCAGAATTTCTCGTTACTGCTCAGGAAGACAGTGAGTTTAAGGCTATTCTGAATGCAGCCGATCTGGCCTTGCCTGACGGTGTGGGTATTATCTACGTCAGTAAAATATTGGGCAAGAAAATTTCGTTGACGAATAGGATGACAGGCGTCGAGGTGACACATGCACTTTTGAAATTAGCGGAAGCGCAGCAGAAGTCAGTGGAGATTGTGCTACCCGCCAACTCACTGTCCAATAAAGAGGAAATTCTGACGAGTATTCACAAACAGTATCCTCACAGCATCATACGGACCATTTCTCCGGATACAGTTGATGAACAGTCACCGCGGGCTGATATAGTTTTCGTAGCACTGGGAGCTCCCCAGCAGGAGAAATGGATTTGGGAACACCGAGAGAAATTATTAGGCACAAAGATCGCCGTCGGGGTAGGGGGGACGTTTGACTTTATTTCTGGTAAAATAAGCCGAGCACCACACTGGATGCGCTCCGTAGGCTTAGAGTGGCTCTGGAGGCTGTATAAAGAGCCAAAGAGACGATTTAGGCGTATTATACGGGCGGTTATCGTGTTTCCGTGGCTCGTTTTAACAGGTAAAGGCTAATATTCTTATGAAAAAAATCGTAACTCGCTTCGCGCCGTCACCAACTGGATATTTACATCTCGGCGGTCTTCGTACTGCTCTGTATTCTTGGCTCTGGGCCCGCAAAAATAACGGCACATTTATTCTGCGTTTAGAAGACACTGATCAGGGTCGTTTCGTCGAAGGAGCAGAAGAGAAGCTGAAAGCTGTCTTGCATCAGTTAGGATTAGATCACGATGAATATTATAAACAGTCCGACAGATTGGATCTCTATCGTGCGACGGCAGAGGAATTAATTACCAAAGGTTTAGCGTATCGTTGTAACTGCACGTCCGAACGGCTCGATGAGATGAGAAAGAAGCAGTCAGAGGCCAAGCAGGCACCGAAATACGACGGTCATTGCCGCGAGCTCAATCTAGCAGCAGAAGGACAATATGTGGTGAGATTCAAAATTCCTGATGACCAGACCGTCAGTTATCAGGATACTATTCGGGGCGAGATGAAGCTGGCGACATCGGAGCTTGATGATTTTGTTTTACTCAAATCTGACGGCTGGCCAACTTATCATTTAGCCATGTTGGTCGACGATCATGCCATGGGTATTACCCACGTGATCCGAGCAGAGGAATGGCTACCTTCATTGCCGAAGCATGCTTTGCTATACGATGCTATGGGCTGGGAACGGCCAGAATTCGTCCATTTGCCGCTGTTATTGAATCCAGATAAGTCTAAACTGTCGAAACGTCAGGGTGATGTAGCTGTTGAGGATTATCTGACCAAAGGGTATCTGCCGGCTGCTTTGATTAACTACGTCAGTCTGCTGGGCTGGCACGCTGCTGATGACCGTGAGTTTTTTAGCTTGGAAGAATTGAAAGCTCAATTTTCTCTGGAGCGTTTGCAAAAGTCCGGAGCTGTCTTCGATGTCGAAAAATTAAATTGGTACAACAGTCATTATATTCGTCAGGCGGTTGAACAAAATATCCCAGCTTACTATCAAGAGGTGTTGGCTTTCGTCCGTGAGAATGTTTTGCCGGATGTCGAGGAGTCGCTGCTGGAACGCATCATCAAAGTGTATTCTGCTCGGTTAGAATACCTCATGCTGCTGAAAGAACGTAGCAGCTATATTTTTAGCTTGCCTGACTATCCAGCGGAGATGCTGGTTTTCAAAAAAAGCACCAAAGATGCTACGACCAAAGGTCTGACGGCTGCTATCAAGGCACTGACAGAGGTCAATGTCACACGCTGGATTTCAGTCGAACAGTTAGAAACCTTGCTCAAGGAAGTCGCAACAACCGAGGGTTTATCATTCGGTGATGTTCTCTGGCCAGTACGAGTAGCTCTCAGCGGAGTGGAACAAAGTCCATCGCCAGCAGAGCTGGCCTGGATCCTAGGACGCGAGGAGACGTTGCGCCGGTTAGAAAGTGCTAGTAAGAAATTGTAAACTGTGGTATAATACTGGTGACCATGCTTGTCACCATGAAAACAAATACCAATACCCATTTTTATCGTTTATACAAAATGATTCGTCGTACTATCCCTGTGGTAGCTACGGCTATTTTTATTGTCCAGCAAATACTAGTGCCTGTCCGAGCGGCAACTGAATACACCCTCAATAATGCTGTAGACAAAGAAATTTGGCAGCTCAATCAACAAATCGATGAAAAACGCAAGGCAGCAGCTGAATTACAAAGGCAGGTGGATGTTTATAAAAAAACCTTAGCAGAAAAGCAGAAGAAGATCTCAACATTAAATGGTCAGATTGGTGAAATCACGGCCTCTATTGCCAAAATTTCTTTGGAGGCTGATGCTTTGGACCTTCAAGTTCAGGAAGTGAATCTGAGACTACAGAGCACCGATCTCAAAATAGCTGCCAAGCAAACAGAGATTGATAAGCAGAAGGATAATATGGCGGAGATTATTCGCCTGTTAGATTCACATTACCAAGGTAATAATCTTTTGGCTATTTTAGCCACCAACAAGAACCTCGGAGACTATATGGACGCTCAACAAACATTTCAGTTGTTGCAGGATAATTTATACTCTGATTTGAAGCAGATGAATAATCTGAAGGTAGCTTTGGTTGCAGACCAACAAGATCTCCAAGATCATCAAGAGACACTATCAGAGCTTCAAGATCAGCTAGAAGGCAAGCGAGATCAGTTAGAATCACAAAAATATTCCAAAGATTCATTAATTAAGACAACCAAAGGAGAGGAGAGTAGATATCAAGCCTTGCTTCAGAGCGCCAAAGCAGAGGCAGCGCAAATTAGCTCTGATATTACGAATCTGGAGACTGTTGCCCGCGAGAAATTAAATCGCAATGTCAAGCAAAACGGCTCACTTGGTGATGATGAAGCCTTTGGCTGGCCAGTACCATCGCATGTAATCAACGCTAATTTTCATGATCCTGACTATCCTTTCCGCAAAGTGTTTGAACACCCAGGTGTGGATATAAAAGCTAAGCAAGGCACTGAAGTTAGAGCGGCAATGTCTGGCTATGTCGGTAAGGCTAAGAACGCAGGCATGGGATATAGCTATGTGCTGCTCGTTCACGATAACGATTTGTCAACTGTTTATGGACATTTGAGCAAAATTATCGTGGCTGATGATACCTTTGTCACCAAGGGTCAGATCATCGGATATTCAGGAGGTACGCCTGGTACTCCTGGGGCAGGACCATTTGTCACTGGCCCGCATTTGCATTTTGAAGTCAGATTAAAAGGCATACCAGTAGATCCGCTCAATTATTTACCGTAATATCTGAAACTATTATAATTTTTTATCGTCAGCCTTAATGACAGAGCGATGAAAGTTTTTGTACAGCTGCTATTATTAACAATCGCCGTCGCAGGGCTGCTTTTTTATTCCAACATCAGTCAAGCTCAGAGAATAGCTCTCTATGATAGTGTGCCTTCGACTTCTGAGCTCTATAAATTACAGTATTGTTTAGAGGATAGTGACTGTCAGGTAGTGAAGTGGCATGACTGCAATCAGTGTCAATACTCACGTTCTATGAATCAGCGTTTTTCCAAATATTTTTATGACAATGCTGATTATTTCAACTATCCTATTGGTTTTAATCGTCATTATTGTGATGCTTTGTCCCAGATTGCTAGCCGTGCCAAACAGTCAGGTGCTCTGATGGACCTCAACCAACCTAAGATTAACTGCGAATATCAGCAAGCAGACCTTCAGAAGGTTGTCTCAAGTAAGTGTGATCCGATCATTAAGCAATGTTACTCAATTTGTGCTGGCGACAACAATACAACGCACCGTTGTCCCTATGACCGATATGATCAGAAATTCTATGATGTGTATTTGGGACCATTAATTGATCCAGTCGGTAATAAAACAACGCTATGAAATTGCGCTGGTCTTATCTTCTCATACTCACATTTATTGTAGTGGCGGTACTGCCAGTCTGTCTGATTTTATACATCGTTATCAGTGATAGTTTATTTTTTGGCGGCTTCGCTTTGATGTATTGGATTCAACAGTGGCTTTGGGCCTTCCTCATTATCTACGGGGCTGTAAGTCTTGCCATTATCGGATTGGTTATCAGAGTTTTAAATGCGCCCTTGCGTCAGCTGGTAGCGCAAGCTCGCAAGATGTCAGATGGCGAATGGGGTACGGCTATCAAAGCACCGAAAACATTTGGTTTGACTGTTGGTGAGATGGAGGAACTCGCGCATTCATTAGAAGGTGTACGCAAAAAAATAGTTCAGTCGAATCAAGAGTTAGAGTCTCAAGTCGCAGAACGAACTTGGGATCTTCATGTCAAAATTAACCAACTCACGAATGCCGAGAAGAAAATATCAGCGGTGAACAAACTGTTGGCTGAATCATCGGCTCAGAATGAACGGCAGAAAGTATTATTACAAGATGTTATTGACAATATCGCAGTCGGTACATTGATTACGCGTGGGCCAAATATGGTTCCAGATTTTATCAATCATAGAGCTCAGCTTCTGCTGACAGAATCAGCTGCCGGAGCAACCTATAGCGAACGATATCAGCTCTTTAAGCTAGATAAAAAAACGCCTTATCCAGCCGAGCAATTACCGATTAATGCTAGTTTCCGGACTGGTAAGAGTGAATATAAAGAAGATATTTTAGTCAAACAGGCTAACGGAAATTTTATCCAACTATATGCACAATCTTCTGTTTTGTATGACAAAGTCGGAGCAGTAGAGCGTTCTATCATGGTTTTTGACGATATTACAGCGCGCAAGGAGATAGAGCGGCAGAAGTCTGAATTCGTTTCTGTGGCTTCACATCAATTACGAACCCCGCTATCTGCCATCAAATGGTTTGCCGAATTACTGCTGGATCCTAAGAAAGGTAGTTTGAATGCAGAACAGAAGGATTACGTTGATAATATCTACCATTCCACTGCTCGGGTTATTACTTTGGTCAATAGCTTATTGAATGTATCTCGTATCGAGTCCAAGCGCGTGGCTATAACACCAGAGCCGACTGATATGGTAGCGTTAATCCAAACTATTGTTGATGAATTTGCCCCAATGGCTGAGCAGCATCACCAGACCGTTCATATTGAACACAAACAGCCTATCCCATTGATATCTTTGGATCCCACATTTATCTCTGAAGCTATTAGTAATATTATTTCCAATGCTATCAAGTATTCGCCGGAGCATAGTCAGGTGTCTATCACTACAACAGTCGACAAAGCTTTCTTGACGATTACTGTAGAAGATCAGGGCCTCGGCATACCTGAAGCCTCTCAATCAAAAGTATTTACTAAGTTCTTCAGAGCTGATAATGTAGTGAGGAAGGAAACTGAAGGCACTGGATTAGGTTTGTACGTGACCAAAGAGATTTTGGAGGCTTCAGGCGGCAGTATTTCATTTAAGTCCGCGGAAGACAAAGGTACAACGTTTGTAATTCGATTGCCGCTTGCCGGTAGCCCTCGAGTCGCCGGTGATAAACATTTAATTTAACTATCTATGGCTATGAAGAAAATTGCTATTGTAGAAGATGATCCATTATTGGGTCGCGCACTGGTGGATAAGCTCGGTATGGAGGGTTTTGAAACAGTTCTTATACCTGACGGAGCCGAGGCCTTGGCTCAGATTCAACAGACGCAGCCAGACTTGATATTATTAGACATCATGCTGCCTCACGTTGACGGATTTGGTATTTTGAAAGCTCTCAAAGCTGATGCAACGTTGCAGGCAGTTCCTGTCATCATGCTGACTAACCTTGGTCAAGAGAGCGATCAGACACTCGGTTCTGAGCTGGGAGCAGTAGAATATCTCATCAAGTCAGATCATATGTTAGCTGAGATCGTAAGTATTATTCATAAACATATTTAACTATGTCGGACACAGCTAAAGTTTTGGTTATTGAGGATGACCCTTTCTTACTGAAAGTGTATCAAAGCAAACTAAAAGACACAGGCTTTCAGTGTGATTTTGCGAGCGACGGTGAAGAAGGTTTGGCTAAGATAAAAAGTTTCCAACCGAAGGTAGTATTGCTTGATTTGGTCATGCCGAAGTTGGACGGCTTCGGGGTTTTAGCAGCTATCAAAGCTGATCCGTCGATAACGAACGCTGCTATTCTGGTACTTACTAATCTCAGTCAGCCTGAGGATAAGGAGAAGTGTTTGGCTCTCGGGGCAAAGGAGTACATGGTAAAAAGTGATATCTCTATTCAGGATATTCTAACAAAAATACAACAGTATGCTGTCTAATAGGCTTACGAGCGATCAGCTACGTTTAGCCTTAGTAAATCCTGGTTTTGTAACTGATGATGAGTTTCGACAGGTATTAGCGGAGTCCAGTCATAGTGGTAAATCGCCTGGGCAGATTATTTTGGAGCGAAGCCATCTGACGAGCAAGGAGCTAACGAAAGTTGTAGCTGATTTTTTGCAACAACAATTTGTAGATTTATCACAAGCACAGATAGCGCCAGAGATTCTCGAGGAGATACCCCAACTCTATGCCCAAGAGCATCAAGTTGTTGCTTTTGCTCGTGACGATCAGGGTTTGAGTGTTGCTATGGTTGATCCTCTTGATCAAGCTGTTGTTGATCATTTACAAAAAAGCAGTGATCATAAGGTGCACTTTTTTGCTGCCACAGAGGAAGATATAGATACTATTCTGCAATCTTACCCTCATGATTACCTCCAGCAGTTGCGAGCATTAATCGTGGGATTAAGTCAAAAGAATGACAAAGGCGATGCTTCTGATCAATCGGTTATCCAGCTCGTAGACACAATGATTATTTTTGCCTTAGCAAATCGTGCTTCAGATATCCATCTTGAGCCATATGCTCATAGGCTGCTTATTCGTTTTCGCGTTGATGGAGTGTTGCACCATATTATCGATCTGCCAGACAGTTTAAGCATAGCAGTGCTTAATCGTTTGAAGTTAATGGCGAAAATGAAGCTTGATCAAAAGAAAGTCGCCCAAGATGGCAAGATAGAGTTTGTCTCAGGACAGTTTTCTGCAGATATTAGAGCGAGCGTTGCACCACTGACCACCGGTGAGAAGGCTGTCTTGCGGCTGTTGGGCCATCGCCATCGTGCTATAAATCTTACTGATTTGGGCTTGTCGAGTGAGCAGCTAAAAACAATTATCTCTGTTACCTCTAAGAAGCAGGGAATGGTGGTCGTTAGCGGACCGACTGGAGCTGGTAAGACGACTACCTTGTACGCTTTGCTAAAACGTCTGAATAGTGAGCAGGTAAATATTGCAACAGTAGAGGATCCCGTGGAGTATGATTTGGAAGGCGTTAACCAAATACAGGTAAATACCCTGACCGGACTGACCTTTGCTGAAGGATTGAAGATAACCTTGCGGCAAGATCCAGACATTATCATGGTAGGCGCTATACGGGATTTGGTAACTGCCTCGATCGCTAACGTAGCCTCGCTAAGCGGTCACGTGGTTTTGACGACGCTTGATACGCCTGACGCGATCGGAGCTATTGGTCGTCTGCAGGAAATGCAGATAGAGCCGTTCCCGTTAGCAACGAGTCTGAATCTCATCATCGGCCAGCGCTTGGTTCGTAAAATTTGTCAGAATTGTCGCCTGAGCTATGATTTGTCTGATACAGAGCGTGAAGTAGTGGCCGCTCAGCTTAAAATTAAGCCCCAGGACGTGTCGAAACGACTCTATAGGGGTAAAGGCTGCTCCTTGTGTGGCCAAACGGGCTATAAAGGTCGTTTAGGCATTTTTGAAATATTAGTTCTTTCTGAAGACCTTAAGAAATTGATTATTGAAAAGGCGGATCCCAAAACCTTACGTGATCAAGCTTTGAAAGAAGGCTTTATCACTATGCGTACTGATGGCATTCAAAAAACCATGGCAGGAATTACCACGGTGGAAGAATTACTCACAGAGCTCTCGCTCTAAATATACTTACTGAGCTTTAAAGACTGTTTTGACTTCTTTGCCTTTTGAATTTTTAACCGCAAGATCTAAACTTTCGGTAAATTTGAAATCGCCGTTTTCTGCCCGAATAGTGGCAACATATTGTTGTCCAGATCGTAGACGTGCAGTCGCAATGACCGCATTCTTTAGCTCACCGATAGGGTAGAGGATACTCTGACCTATAATTGGTCCTGGCTTATCTCCGGTATCAGCTTCTCGTATAATAATATAGCCAGGCGCTTTCAAGTACGCTGATTCTATCTGTACGCGGTCGTCTTTGGCACTTTTAACCTTGACGTAGGGTTGTGGTTCAGATTTACAAGCCGTCAATGTCAAGATTATCAAGGCTAAGGCTAAGAATTTTTTCATCTCTATAACTATAGCATATTTGCTGCCTCGTTTATAGCTGTACTAGCAGCGCTTGGGTTGGCTCGATAATTTGCTATACTACAGGCATTAATTACCTATGAATATTTGGCTTCTCATCCCGACATATAATGAGCGAGAGTCTTTACCTAGAATCATTCAGGCTGTGCAGAGGACTGGTCTTTCTGATCTAACTATTCTTATTATCGACGACAACTCGCCCGATGGCACAGGCGAGATAGCAGATGAACTAAGTCGGCAAACATCAGGAATACAAGTATTGCATCGTGAGAAGAAGGAGGGGTTAGGCCCTGCTTATGTTGATGGTATCCAAAAGGCTCTAATGTCTGGTGCCGACATTGTAATTGAAATGGATGCTGATGGCTCGCATGATCCGGCTGTACTTGCGGCAATGATTGAGGCTATGAAGCGCGTCGATGTGGTAGTAGGTTCACGGTATGTAAAAAATGGAGGCACGTCAGACTGGAGTCGTAGCCGTCGTTTGATCAGTCAGTTTGGTAACTGGTATGCACGGACGCTGTTACGATTACCGCTGCGCGATCTAACATCAGGATTCGTAGCCTATCAGGCAACTGTTTTACGTTCACTTGATCTCACTGGTATTAACTCCATTGGTTATAACTTTCAAGTAGAGATGAAGGCGCGTTGCTATTGGGCTGGCTATGCGATAGAAGAGATCCCTATTATTTTTCACGAACGACGCGATCAAGTTTCCAAATTCTCATTGGCGATTGTTTTAGAGAGTTTTTGGCAAATCATTCGTTTAGCGCTACGCAAATGATGAAGACCACCCAGATTTTTATGAGAAAATGGTGGGTAGAGATTGTGCTGGGCTCAGTCACGATAGGGGAGTTATGTTTTAGAATAAAGCGGTCGGTGATTATTAGTGATGATGCTACCTATGCTTTTCGTTCTATACGGTTAGTTGATTTCATGGCCTCAGGAAGCCAGACAACACCATGGCAATGGTTTAATCCACTGCCGTGGTGGGTATGGTTATCTTTTCACGATGCGCCTGGATTATTTTTTTGGCTAGAACATCTAGCCTTCAAATATCTCGGTGTCAGCACGTTGGTAGCTCTCATTGTACCAATCGTATCGGGTTGTTTGGCTGCGGCAATGGTCTATGCGATAGTGCAGAAACTTCATGGCAGGCAGCGGGCACGGTTCGCGTTAGTCATCTTGCTGTGTCTGAACCCGTTTATCTGGATTCAGCGATTGCCGTTGCTTGAATCTTTGATGATACCGTGGCTCCTTGTTGCTTGGTATGCCTATCTACGAGCCCGCAGGGACAGACGCTGGTACTGGCTCGTTGGTCTAGCAGGCGGCTTAGCTCTGATAACAAAATATACGGCCATTTTTTTCTTTTTAGCCGTTCTCGTCCATTTCACGTGGCGCAGAAACAAAGACTGGCGGGATAGCCGGTGGTGGGCCGGTCTCGTTATAGCCTTTTTCGTTGTGAGCCCGGTTATTGTCTACAATATCTTGCTGTTGCTGACGCGAGGACATTTTGACGTTCAGTTGGCTGCCTTATTTGGCCAGAGTAATGCTGACTGGCCGATTCTCTCGACGCATATTAATACCAACATAGCATCAAGTCTGGGACAACTAGCCTTCACGCTTGGGGGCTTGTACAGTTGGGCCGTGGTGATTATGTGTGGTTGGGCAGTATTTCGACTAGTTCATTATCATCCACGTGATAAGAAGATCTCTAGCAATAATTGGTTTACCGTCATATTGTTTCTTTCGTGGTTACTCGTCATAGTATTAACTCGATCCGATGATCGCTTCATTGCTACTGGTTACTTTTTTCCTGTGGTTTGTCTGGCTGCAAGTATACCGCGACTGCCGGTGCGTTTCTGGAATGTTTCTCAGCGAATGTATGGCATAACCATGTTTTTGGTCATGCTCTTTTCTTGGAGCTATCTGGTAAATACCAATTATATATCTCGACCATGGGGTAGCGTGAATATTCATTATTCTGACTCACGCCGTGAAACATATGGCTTGCTTCAAGTCGATAGTATTATGAAAAGTGCCTTGACTGGGAAGAAGCCAGCCGTTATTTTGTCAGATTCGTTGACAGATAGTTTCGATCCCCAGCAGAGAAATAAGATTCTGTATGACCCAGACTCCTTGCCTCTAGCGCAGAATCCTTCTGAAATAGCTCCGGTTATTATCTACGACCGCAATATGAATTGGTTTGGTTCATTATGGTATTTTTATCGCTGGAGCTTCTATCAGGGCTATACAGTACTCAATACATATCAAGTCAATAACCTTTTAGTAGATCCTTCACAACAATTTTTAACAGCGGTACATGGTCAGCCATATATACTATTTATGACCACAGATTTTAGTCTACGTGATTCACCGAAATATTTTTCTGCGCCATATCAGACTATAATTGATCTTGAAGAGCGAAGTGAGAAAGCTTATATTTTTGATGATTACGGTAGGCCAGTTTGGGAGGTTTATACAGGCACTTTTTAGCCCTCTTGACCTGTGGATTACTGGGGTATGGTAAAAATCCCAGAAAATGCTATGATTTCTTCACTAAGTAAATAATTAACTAACGAATACCATGGCAAAAGGCATGACAAAGTCTCAAATCCTTGAGGCATTAGCAGGCAAGACTGGTCACTCCAAAAAGGACGTGGCTGCTTTCCTAGACGCTGTAACTGAATTAGCATACAGCGAAGTTAAGAAAAATGGCGAAATGACCGTGCCAGGATTAGGCAAATTGGTCAAGAAGCACCGTGCTGCTCGCATGGGTCGTAACCCTGCAACTGGCGCTGAAATCAAGATTCCTGCAAAAACAGTTGTAAAATTCAAGGTTTCTAAGGCTGCTAAGGATGCTATCCTGTAGATTCTAGAAGCTCAAGTACAATATGAAATACTCCATATCGCAAGATAGGGAGTATTTTTTTATAAAAAAACGCCGCCCAGAGTTAACGTAGGCGGCTGCAGTTAGTCACTGACCTCTCGCTCGGTTGAGAGTTACCGTCCGTATTAGGGACAAGTATTTGGTATCGCGACCACTGCGGGGAAAAGAGGTAAGAGGACCGTGATCCCCAATCGGAGCCTCAACCGGTATCGTCACAGGAGGCATAACACGACGAGGTGATTCTGCTAAGGTCAGGAACCTTCGCGCTCGCTCTGGCGCAGGGACAGAGCTGTATCACGGTCCAAAATAAGAACTTGAGTATATTGCTTAGACTAAGGGAGAAAAAGGTAAAAGTCAATGGATAACAGAGTATGAGAAGTTCTAAGTACTAAGTTCGAAAACAGTAACCTTGGTCATTGCGAGGCTTGTACCCAAGCGAAGCAATCTCTAATATCAACCTTACAGAAAATTACTCAATATACAGACTAGACTGCTTCGACCCGAGTACGGGTCTCGCAGAAACCAGTCTGAAGTTATTCATTCTTGATATCCGCGCCGCCATGAAATTTGGAATGGATATCTTTCAATTGCTTATTGGTGACGTGGGTGTAGATCTGGGTGGTGGCGATATTTTTGTGTCCGAGGAATTCCTGTACCAGACGCAGATCAACTCCATGAATAAGTAAATCAGTGGCGTACGAGTGACGTAACGTATGAGGTGAAGCATCTACAGGGATGCCAGCTAGTCGAGTGTACTTCTGGACAATGCGTTCCATCGAGCGGCTCGTTAACCGATTGGCTTGTTCTCCAGTATTGAAGCTGTGTGAGATAAAAAGTGCTTTGTCATCATCATTGCGCTCTTTCAGATACTTCTGTAGCCACTCAACACAGCGGGTGGAGAAATAGACCGTACGGACGCGGTTGCCTTTACCTACCACCGTTGTTTCCAAATTGGCACTTTGTTTTTTCAGAGGAATACGTTGTTTATCCAGTTTGACTAATTCTGCTACGCGGAGACCCGTGGAGAAAAGGGTTTCCAAGATAGCTCGATCACGTAAACCAATGATGGTGCTGATGTCAGGTGTGAGTAGTAGCCGTTCAATCTGATCAAGTGTTAGGAATTTAATTTTTTGACCTGACTTATCGTCCTTAGCTAGTTTGACCTTATCAGGTGGGATACATGGTATGTCCTTATCAATAAAATAACCAAGCAAGCCCCGCAAAGCGATTAAATAATAATTTTGTGTCGTGCGTTTTAATAATTTTTGTTCTTCACCTGTGCGTTTCGCAAGATACAATCGGTAGTCCCAGATGTGGTCAGCCGTCAACAGGGGAGGGGTGAGGTCTTCTTTACCGATAGTACGTAGCCATTCGGTAAATTTTTTCAAGTAACGGCTGTAATTAATTTGTGTAATTTCTGAAAGTCCGCGTTCAACTTCTAAATGATCGAGGAAGTCGGGAATATATTGGCGGAGTGGTTTGTAGTGGTGGGGCATAGGACGTTTGTGAGTAATAGTAGCTTATGTGGATAAGTATAGTATGTCGCACAATATATGTAAAGCGACATT
>CAYYYA010000023.1:0-7871 GCA_964475975.1 uncultured Gammaproteobacteria bacterium
CGCAAGCAGCGCAGGTATACATGCCTTCAGTTTTTTCGTGCACATATTTGCCGCTAAAAGGCGCTTCCGTACCTTTACCGCGCATTATTTCATATTGTTCGGGTGTCAGTTCTGCGCGCCACTCGGCGTCGGTTTTTTTGATTGGTTCTGACATGGGTTTGGAAATTAATAACAACAAAATAATTATAACTTAAAATAGCAAAAGTATGCCAGTTTAACCTTGCAACAAAATATGCTATTCTGTACCCATATTTATGTCTGATAAAATCACAGTTTGGACGCCGTGGAGTAGCGGTAAACGGCTACATCTAGTAACACTTATAGTTTTATTGATAGTGGCAGCATTTTTCTTGCTTCACACAGCAGCTACAACCCCCTTGGTCGACTATGATGAGGCTACATATGCGCAAGTAACACGAGATACTTTGGCTAGTCGAGATGTTTGGACTTTGAAACGTTTTAATGAGCCGTGGTTTGAGAAACCTCCATTGTACTTCTGGTCGGCAATGGTCAGTGTGAGCCTTTTTGGTGAGAGCGAGTTAGCTTTTCGTTTCCCGTCAATACTATTTAGTTTGATTACGCTCACGCTAGTTTATCTTTTGGCCTGGGAGTTAACCAAGAGCAGGAGAGTCGCGATTCTTGCCCTTCTGTTTTTACTTTTTGTACCTGAATATTTATTTCATTCACATGAAGTCCGACTTGATCCGGGATTGATCATGACTATAATGGCTTCGCTCTATAGTCTTGTCGTCGGATGGCGTAAGCCCAAGGTATTGTTTTGGGTATTACCCTTTATTTCCTTAGGTACGTTATTCAAAAGTGTAGCAGTGTTATCGGTAGTTCCGATATTATTTTTCTTTGTCCTATTTTATCATCGTTGGGCTTGGCTTAAATCAAAATATTTTTGGCTCGGTTCTTTGTTGGCATTAATTATTGTCATCCCTTGGCACCTGATACAACACCTGCGGTACGGGGCGATGTTTTGGAATCAGTATATTGGTTACCACGTTATAGATAGAGCTTTACAAGGCGTGGGTAATTCAGCTGAAAAAGCAGCTATTAACCCCTTGGGTTATTTTGCCTATATGTGGGAATTTTGCCAGCCTTTAACTGTAATAATGCTGGGAACTCTAATTATCTATGGTATATATCTTTTTAAGAAGAAATCAAAGGTTGATTCCTTGATAGGCGCTAGTCTAGCTAGTAGTTTATTCATTCTTATTATCTTTACCTTTGCCAGAACTCAAATTATCACATATATATTGCCAATCTATCCTTTTTTAGCTTTAGCTATGTCTCGCATAATGGTTATAGTCTGTGGTTACAAACAAAAACTGTTGCTGGTCAGCAGTGCTATTATTCTGAGCTTGATGTTGATATTAAATAATTATAGTCGTTTTGTTATTTTGCCTTATCAATCAGAAGAAAAAGCGGCTGCTCAGCTTTATGCTAAAATAGGTCAATCAAAGCCTCTATATGTAGTGGAGTGGCCGGTGCATGAGTCTATTCGCTATTATAGTCTTACAAGGCCGGAGTTTATCAAATTCGCCTCTGATCACGATGTCAGTATTGCGGCAGATTCCTATTTCATTCTTAGTAAATCCCACCTAGATTACTTTTTAGATGATTCGGGTGTGGCTTTACCAGAGTACGCTGACTTGGAAGTAAAATATGCCAAGGATTTTCTACTTCTGTTATATACTAAAAAAGAGTTAGTGCTCAAAAGCTCAGGTTATAAGGAATTATAATTAGAGAGGATGTAAAAACAAAAAAAGCCCATCGGCTCCTTATTTTTGACTTTTGACTTTTAAGTTTTGACTTAGTATGGTGGTGACCCTACCGGGAATCGAACCCGGATTGCAAGGTTGAGAACCTTGTGTCCTAACCGTTAGACGATAAGGCCGTGCTGTAACTAATAATCTAGGTGCTAGATTAGCCTATATTTGACTATTTTTCAAGGGAGTGGCTTGACCAAAGGACGAAAAGTCTATATTTATTGATTTTTGCTAGCATACTTGATACTATCAAATAACTATGTCCGAATTACTGACGGTTCCACAACACATCGGTATTATCCCTGACGGCAACCGCCGCTGGGCCAAAACCAAGGGTTTGCCCACATTGAAGGGGCATGAACAAGGGTTCAAAGCGTTTCAGCCTATTGCCGAGGCTGCTTTTGATGCAGGGATCAAGGTGTTTTCCGCTTGGGGCTTCTCGACTGAGAATTGGAGCAGGACAGCTGAAGAGGTTTCTTATTTGATGGATCTCTTCATTCATTACCTCAAGCAAGAGGCGGAGGGGTTACATAAGAAAAATATCAAATTATTAATAAGCGGATCTCGTGCCGAGTTAAGTGACAAATTGAATACAGCGATAGATGAGGCGGAGAAGGTGACGGCTGGTAATAGTAGGGGAGTAATTAACATCTGCTTGAATTATGGCGGGCGCAAAGAATTAGTAGATGCGGTCAATGCCTTAATGCACGAAGGTAAAACTACTATCACTGCGGAAGATATTTCCAGTCACGTATATCATCAGCTACCCGACGTGGACTTGATTATCCGTACAGCAGGGGAGCGGAGGTTGTCCGGCTTCATGCCATGGCAAGGAATCTACAGTGAATTATATTTCAGCGACAAGTATTGGCCTGATTTCACACCAGAAGATTTAAGATTAGCTTTAGAAGACTTTGCGGGACGTAAAAGGACTTTTGGCGGAAGTTAATACTAGCTCGTAATTCGTAATACGTAATGGACCTGCTAAGCATATTACGTATTACGAATTACGCTTGATGTTTATAAAATATTTTATGACGCATGACCGCTGGCTAGAGATCAAGAAAATGATCGAAAGCCAATATACCATCACCGACAGCTACACCGAAGACCTCGACCCTGGTCAGGCTGAATGTTTAGAATTTCAATCTGCTCAAGGTTTATTACGCGTTTGTTTTGTTACGCAGCCCAAAGTTCTCAATAAAAAAACGTTATATTCACATCGTGCTGGCGGCGAAACAACTACTGACTATCAATATTCGGATACGGAGGTTGCGACACATCTGGAAGTTTGGCTCTGGGTAGAATCACTTCAGGACTGGCAGGAATTGCAAGCTGATCAGTTACTCAAGGGTTAGATTTGTGGTATAATTTGGGCACAGGCGTAAAGCGTAATGTACTTCACAATTACGAATTACGTATTACGATCGTAATAACTAATTACTATTCCAATGAACAAGTCCTCCCAACTTCGTCTTATTCAGATCAGTCTGGTTCTGGGTATTATTTTATATTTGGGCAATATCATCATGGGTCTAAATGCAGCACCATTCATGAATGCTCGGCTTGTGACTGCGGATGTCTTGGTCGTACCATCATTTTGGAAATTATGTAGTTACTTGGTTACGGCTTTGATCTTCGTCTTTGGTTACGCCAGTTTTTATAGTGCTATTCCGGCTCGGGGTATACAAAAAGGTCTACAATACGGCTTCTGGATTTGGGTTATCGGCTGGTTGCCTGCCATGCTGATGGTAATTGCTAATCTTGCCCTCCCGATAGACGTCATACTTGCCTGGCTGATGACGAGTTTGGGTACGAGCCTTGTCTTTGGTTTATTGACCGGTTGGATGTATCATCCAGCCAAACGCACGTAAAATGTCGGCAAAGAATCGCTTATTTATTTTTCTAACAGTCGTGATAGTCATCGGAGCTCTCGTGGCTTGGACTGTCTGGTTGCGGCCTCATACGAGTCCTCAAGCTACATCGGTGACACAACCACAAGTGTTAGCCGATCAGGAGTATCAGCAGAAAGTTTCAGATGTCTTAGCTCGATTATCAACTACTCCCAATGATAGCTGGAAACAGCAGCTTGAGTCAGCGCTTAACGATCTGCAAGACCTACGCGTCAGCTCGCAGGTCAAATACGACCATTTATTGCTATTTACAGCGCTAGATATTTGGAAAACAGATGATTTTACTGAGGCTAAGAAAAGCAGCGTTAAGAAGAAGTTACAGACCTTTGCTAGCCATCAGCCTTGGTCCCAAGCCACAATAGACAGCTTAATTACCAAAGGTAACCTAGGTAACTCATAGGATGATACGTTGGATTACGTACTATAGTTCAGCAGTTTTTTTCGTAGCAGGTATGATCCTGCTGTTTTATCAGCCTTTTTGGCTGCCATGGGAGCTTGCTATACTAGCTCTTATTTCTTTCCTCGGGTTTCGTACCATTAGTCGCAAAAGTTTCCGCTCTTTCGGCGTCACATGGATTTCTCTTATCTCGTATCCTTTGAGTGCAATTTTGCAATTATCAATTATAGAAAGTCCCATTTCGCAAAGGTGGTTTATCGTGATTTCTGGACTGATATGGCTCGGAATCCTCTATGCTGTTGCATATTATTTTACCAATAGTCGTGAGTTCGTTGGTAAGCAATTTCTGGAGATTACCCAAGCTATCCATCTGATAACACTGTGGCAGATACTTAATGTGCTGAATTTTACTCTCATTTTTGTCCACCTGCCTTGGTGGCAGATCTGGACCGTGGTGGTTATCGCAGTTAGCTTACTTACCTATCAGCTGTTAGCATTTCATACATTACGCAAAGGTTCAATTTGGCTCACAACCTTTGCTTTGACGCTGACGTCATTAGAACTTTTTGTTATTATTAGCTTGTTGCCTCTACACTTCTATGTACAATCAGCTCTGGTAGCCTTATGGTTCTACTTTGTAACGCGCTTGACCCTATTGGGTCAGGATATGAATAGCCGCAAGAAGTTATTCTTTACCAACTTGATTTTTATCCTAATTATTGGTACGCTCCTCATCTTATTGAGTTAACTATGATTCCTCCAATTCAACACTTTAATCGCCCTACGAGCACCCGTCCGCCATCACTGGTTAGTGTTACTATTGTTAGTGCTTTGGTAGGATTAGCTACAGGAGCAGCTGGATTTAGCTTACTGAAATCTTGGTATCCAGTTGACTTCACTGTTGATGGTGCTGTGGTTGGCCGGAGTACCGTTACGATCAAGACAGAACAATCTCTCGTAGCAGCTGTGACGGCTATTTCAAGTCAGTTATACGGAGTTTATCAGGGTAATGCTGCGGGTAATGAAGCATTGTCTCAGTGGCGCTCTGACAAAGATTATATAGGCGCTGCTGTGCCGGTGACCTCTGATGGTTGGTTGATGCTTCCACCTAATCTAGCAATAACAACGCCGGCTGAGGTAATTGTCAATCAAAAAGCTTACCCCATTATAGATACGTATAAGGATAGCTTGACTGGGTTGGTTTTCATCAAGATTTCTGCAACAAATCTCCACCCTATCGCATTTGCTAAAGCGGATCAGGTAGGAGCGGGTACTACCTTGGTTTATCAGAAGATGAGTGTTGCTGGAACGCCTGTATTTAACCGTGTACTTGTTTCTAGTGGTAATCAAATTGATACAAGTACGAAGAATAGTCAGATACACAGCACTGAGGCCATAGATACTTGGGCAACAATCGATAATGATTCGGCTGCTTCTGATATCCTATTTACTCCAGATGGATCACTGGCAGGCGTTACCTATACCTCAGGCAAGGCTCTACAAGTGACCTTTATTCAAGCGGCTGTGGACAAGCTTTTAACGAGAGCTGTGTATAAGCCTTTAGGCTTCACCTATGTAGATTTATATCGATTACCACAAGCCCAGACTACAGGTAAATCTTCAGTCGGTGCGCTCGTTTATAACAGCGGTCGCCCAGCCGTTACCATCAATTCACCAGCGTATAAAGCAGGTTTGAAAGCGGGAGATATTATCCTAGCAGTGGATGGTGAAACAGTCGGCTATGATATGAGTCTTATGGAGTTACTATCTATGAAAAAGTCTGGCGATATTGTTAGTCTGAAGATAGAGCGACAAGGTCAGACACAAGATATTGTGGTTCAACTCTAATCAAGCTCATCACCATCTTCAACGATAAGGTCTTCTACGGGGAGATCTTTTTTGTTTTCGGGTGACAGGACAGGGCTATACTTAGTATTGGTAATCTTCCAGCTGGTGACAAACTGACCTATACCTCCAGTAGTAAGTTGATTTCTTCGTCTTGTGCTTCGCTGGCTCCACGCAAGGACACTTTTGAAGTTGAGTTTATATCGACCACGGACGGTTATATAGCGGATCTCATCATTATATATCGCTTGGCGAATAGTCTTGGTAGAGACACCAAAGAGACGAGCGGCTTCAGAGATAGAGATGCGAATATCCACGTTAGTTTGCAGATTAAAGTTGTAAGTTGAAAGTAAATCAGTCGCAAGTTACACATTGTGTTCTGACAACTTTAATCTTACAACTTTCAACTATTAAAGTATACACTATTCTACACCTTATGTAATTAAATTTAAAAATAAGAGTCAAAAAACTGGATTATTAAGGCGCCACGGACCTTTGCTATTCTTAGCTCCTCATCCCGAATCCTTACTTCTATTGAAGGGCTTTGATCTAGAAAATGGGATATTTATCATGGGCTAGCTACAACCCAAAAATCTTAACCAGTCAAGCTTTACAAAAAACCTAATATTCGTTATAATCTTTCCACTTTAACCTGCAGTTAAGCCCTAGATTATTGGATATTATCGCGTTTTTGCTGGCACATACGTGGATGGGCGTGCTGGGTGTAATATTATTTGCTATTTAACGACATATTAAGTGAAGCCTATATCTAAGAGTTTGAAGAAGCGTATCGCTTACCTCCGTATGATGGCGGGTGATACAGATGCCTTTGGCTTCTTTTACGACGAGTATGCGAAGAAGATCTATAGTTATGTCATGTTTCGGACCTCTGATACAGAGCTGTCCCAAGACATAACCCATGACGTCTTCTTGCAAGCTTGGCAGTACATTCAAGAGAAGAAGAGTATTCACAACTTCCAAGCCTTTATCTATCGGATGGCTCATAATAAGATTGTGGATTTCTATCGCTTGAAGGACCGTACACCGGTTCTGCTCCCTGAGGATCACCCATCGTCGGTTGATCATCAAGCAGAGTCGGAGATCAAAAGTGATATTCAGCTGCTACGGACGAGAATTCTCCTGCTGAAAGAAGAGTATCAGAATATCCTAACACTCAGACATATAGAAGGATTATCTATCGACGAGATTAGTGAAGTACTTGGTAAGGATAAGAATAACGTTCGAGTACTGCTTCACCGAGCATTTATAAAACTACAAGCTTTATATCAAGATCAATCAGATGATACACAAGATAGCAAAAATTAAGAATCTACCTGAACTTCAGCCGGATCATAACTGGCTGCGTTTGAATAAGGCTCGCTTGTTATCCGAAATTGCCAAACAGCAACAGTCTATAGAGACAGTGCCTTTTAATCAGAAACTGGAGCTCGTATCCCTAAAAATTACTCGTAGGCTGATGCCTTCGACTTTTAAAGTAGTAAGCCTTACCTTACTGCTGATTTTTGTTTTTTCTACTACCTATGTAGCTCAGGCTGCAGTGCCAGGAGATGTGCTCTGGCCAGTCAAAATTTCATTAGAGAAGGCTGAGCTAGCGCTCGCTCCTGATCCTGTTTCAGAAGCTGAAATATTACTAAAACACACTGACCACCGTTTACAGGAGCTCGATATTTTGTCTAGTCGTCAGGGCGGAGACATTCAGTTACGTGACGCAGCTATCTCCGATTTGGTTCGTCGCTTAGAGAAAAATATTGTAGCAGCTGACAGCAGCTTGAAGCTGGCGAAATCGAGCGGCAACGATACTAGTCGTAGCGCCAAGGCAGCTGTTCTGGCTGGTACCTTATCACGCAAGGCTGACAGTACTGCCAAAGTTCTAGAAAAACGCGCTAAAGATTTTGCTGGAGTGGTAATTGTAGACGGTCG